>NZ_JBEZWU010000031.1:0-30953 GCF_040637655.1 Streptomyces sp. NPDC028722 | reverse complement strand
CCCTCGGTACGCACGTCCGACACGGTCCGCCCCGCCACCACGGGCCGTCCGTCCCCGCCGCCGCGGACCACCGCGTCCGGCCGCACACCGACGCCCGGGCCCGCCCCTACGGGCTCCCCCGAGACACGTACACCCGAACCGGCCCCGTCGCCCACCCCTCCCGGACGCACTCCCCCACCGACACCCGCAGCCGCCTCGGCACGCGGCGCGGAGACCCCCACGCCCCCGGCGTCGGCACGCGCACCCGGTCCGCTCCCGGAAACCTCACGCCCCGGTCCCGGCTCCACCCCGGAGCGCCCAGCCGAGACAGATCCCTCACCCGGCCGCGCCCCGGCACCGGCGCCCGGTGCCGCCTCGGTACGGACCGCGGGAGTCCCGGTGCCGCCGGCAGCGGCTCCGGGCTGTTCGGTGACGGACGGCCTGGGGGTCACGGCGTTTCCGGCGGCGCCCGCAGGCGTCTCGGTGCCGCGCGTCAGGCCCTCCGGCCTTCCGGCAGCCGCCGGCACGGCATCGGTGGCACCGGGTCGCAGGCCGGACGCCGGTCCTCCACCGCTCGCGGCAGCCTCCCCGGCGGTGCGGGCCACCGTACGGCCCGGCACTTCACCCGCTCCGCCGGCGCCCGCATCCGCACCCTGGCCCGCTTCCGCGGGCCGGCCCGGCGCCACGCCGCCGCCGGTCGAGACACCCGCGTCCGCGGCGCGAACCCCGGTGGTCTCCCCGCCGGTGCCGACGGCCGTACGATCCGGCGCCACGTTCGCCTCGGCGGCCCCGGCGCGCTCGGGCCGCGTGACCACCGCGTCCGGCGCCACCGCCGTACCGCGCACAGCGGTGGCCCCGTCGCCGGCACCGTGGACCGTACGACCCGGCAGCTCCCCGGCACCGGCGCCCGCGTCCCGGCCCGGTGCCGCGGCGCCGCCGTCAACGGTCGCGGCACCCTCCGTCCGTACCGCCCCCGCGTCCGGCGCGGCTTCCGTACCGCCCGTCCTGACCACGGGCGGCGCAGCCGTTCCGGACGGTGTCCGGTCAGGGCCGGGTACGGCCCGTACCTGCTCGGGCGCCGCCGGATCGGCCGCCCCCGCGCGGCCTCCGGTGCCGCCCGCGGCCGTGGCGGGCTCGCTCTCGAAGCCGGGCAGGACCGCGGCTTCCCGCACGACCGGCGGCACGGCGGCGGTCACGGTGGGGTCCGGGGCGCCACCGGCGGCCTCCGGAGTCGTCCGCGAGGCACGGTTTCCGGCCGTGCCCGGTGCCTCGGCGCCACGTGCCGTCCCCGCGCCCGCAGGGACGGCTGTCGCGGGCGCGGCGACGGCGGTCTCAGGGGTGGACGACAGGGACGAGGCCGGCGGACGGTCGGCGGTGTGCTCACCGGGGCCGGACGACGGCGCCTCGGTCCGTACGGCACCGGGGGCGCCGGTCACCGTGTCCGGGCCGGGCGTCGCCGTGTTCCGTACGACGCCCGGCGTGCCCGTACCGGAGCCCGGGGCGGTCGGGGCGAGGTCCTTGCCGCCCGGGCCACCGGAGCCGCCACCGAGGACGGACAGCTCGGTGCTGTTCACGCCCTCGGGCGGGGTGAGTGGCGCCTTGGTGGACAGCGACTTGACCGCGTCGGCGAGCCCCTCCGTCGGTGTGGCGTCCTGCCTGCGGCCCCCCGCCGTGCCGGGGGCACCGAGCATGGCGCCGGCCGCACCGGCCAGAAACGCCAGTCCCAGGTCCTGCTCGGCGCCGAGCGCCGCGTTGACCGCCGCACCGCCGACCACGCCGGACACGCCGCCGATCGCGGTGCGTCCGATGAGCGAGTTGGCGAACTTGGGCACGAAGTGGGAGGCGACGCCGGATATCGCGCCGAACGCCGCGCCCCCGATGGCTCCGCCGAGGGCCATGTTCTTGATGGCGTTCGGGTCCAGGTGCTTGCGGGTGCCCTTGAGGATCTCGATGCCCTGGAGAAGCGTCTCCAGCCCCGTCATGGAGGCCGCGCCGACGGCCGCCGACATGAGCAGCCGTCGCAGGATCGCCTGGATCACCTGCCGTACGCCGGTGATCAGGGCGGGCACGGCGGCGAGCCCGAACAGCGTGTTCGCCAGGAAGGCCAGTTCGACGAGCATCCAGGCGAGCATCGCCTCGACCATGTAGGTGGCGTGCTCGACCTCCAGGGCGAACTCGTCACTCTTCAGGCGCAGTCCGTCGGCCGCCTTGGCCAGCGCGGGCAGCGTCGTGCCCAGCGCCCGCATGTACGCGTCGAACGCCTCGGCCGGCTCGCCGTTGACGTTGGACAGCACGGTGGTGCGGACGGCGTTGACCTCGCCCATCATGCCCTCGACCTGCCGGGCCAGGTTGCCCCAGACCTCGCCCTGCTGCCGCAGCAGGGCGGGATCGGCTTTCGGCAGCTCCGTGCCGGTGATGAGCGCGGCCCATCGAAGGGGCTCGGGGACGGGGCTCATGCGCGGCCGCCGCGCCCGCCACCGCCACCGCCGCCCCGGCCCTGGGTGCCGCCGAGCCGCCCGTTGAGCCGGCCCGTGGTCGACTTCGCCGCCTCGTTGGCGCGCGCGAGGACCTCCGCCATGCTCCGCAGGTTCTCGGCGGACGTGTCGAGCACCTCGCTCACCCCGCTGCCGGCCTTGATGATGTCCTCGGCGGCCGGGACGTAGCCGCTCGCGAACCGCTGACCGGGCTTGTCGTTCCCCCACGCCTTCGACCCGTCCGCGGCCAGCCGTGCCGCGGCCTGCTGGAAGGCCCCTCCCAGGCGTTCGGCCAGGGCTACGAGCGGCACGCTCGCGCGCTGGATGCCGTCGGGGTTGACGACGAACTTCTCAGGCATGGGAGGGCTCGTTTCTGGACGGACGGGTCAGGGAGTGGGCCGGTGGCCGGGCCTGCGGGCGTGGTGCGGACGGGCCGGGGCGCACGAGGCCGGCGGAACGGATCAGTTGCGTGCGATGCGGGGTCCTTCACCGATCCGGCGCCCCACGCGCCCCTGGTCCACGTACTCCCGCACCCCGTCGGGCATGGCCGGCTCCGGCGGCATCAGCTGCGCCACATCGGCCGTACCCCGCAGCAGTTGGGCCGCGTCGATGCCGTCGGGCAGGTGCGGGGCCATGACCTCGGCGAGGGCGGCGGTGGCCTTCCCCCGAGCCTCATGGACGGTGGAGACCACCAGATCCGCCAGCTCCTTGGGGGCCATGTTGCGGTAGGCACCGGTGGGGAACTCCACGGACAGCACCTCACCCTGCGGGCCGACCGTGACCTTCATGGCCTGCGCCTTGGCCGTGGCGGTGCCCGTCACCTCGCGCATGCGGCGCTGGAGTTCACCGACCTGCGCCAGCTGGGCCTGGTAACCCGCTCGCAGTTCCTCGATCTGCTCGTCGAACGGCGTGGACACCTGCGCGCTCCTCATGCGGTCGGACACTGCGTTCGCAGCATCTGGTGCGTTCACTCAAACACGGCCGGGGGTCGGAGAGAACCGCAGCTCATGAGGCGTGCCCGCACGAACACCCGCGTTGTCCGAACAGACGCGGGCCGTGCGGGAGCGGAAGGTTCAGTCGGGCTCCCCGGGCCGGGCCAGGGCATCGAGGAGCGGTTGTGTCTCCACCGCGAGGGAGACGGCGCCGGCCGGGTTGAGGTAGAGCAGGTGGTCGGGCGGGAGGAGCGCGACGACGTCCCGGCAGGGCAGCACCTGGTACGCCAGCCGGCCGGCCGCGTCCACCTGGGGCTGGGCGGTGAAGGCGGGCAGCACCGGGGTGCCCTCCGGTGTCACGGTGGTGACGACCGCGCCGTCGGGACGGACGAGCACCGCGAGTTCACTGCCGGCGAGGGCCCGTACGACCTCCTCGGGGCGGCCGTAGCCGGTGGCGGCCCGCTGCACCGCGTGGTCCGTCGGGTCCGTGGGCGGGGCCCAGCCCAGCGCGGCGGGTGAGGGGCGGTAGGTGTCGTTCTCCTGCCACTCGACGATCTCCCCGGTGGCGTCCGAGCGCCACCGGCCGATGACGGCCCAGCCAGGCGGCGGTCCCTCCGTCTCCTCCCAGGCCGGGTCGACCATCCCCAACCAGTGGTCGGGAGCCTGGCGTGCGGCCTCCCGGATGTCCTCGGGCGGTTCCGGCAGGGCCGGTTCGGCGGGTGCGGCGGGTGCGGCGGTACGTGTGGTGCTGCTGTCGCTCATGGGTCCGTTTCCTGGGCGGCCGGGGACGGCCGGTGTGCGGATGAGGCGGGGTGAGCCGCCCGTGCCGGACGGCGGGCGGCCGTCCGGCACGGCACGGGTGAGGAACACGCCGTCCGGGCGGCGCCTAACCGATGGAGTCCGGTACGACGGGGCGGGTGCCCCAGGTCGAGGCGTCCTGGGTCAGCAGGCCGACCATGCCCTGGTCCTCGGCGTCGTCGTCCTCCTGCTCGCCGTCCGCGCCGGGTCCCGCGCCCGTGGCCTCCGGCTCGTCCGGCAGCTCGCCGCCCCCGTTGCCGCAGCGGATCTCGACGTCGGGAGCGGTGCCCGGGGCCGACCCGCCCTGGGCGGTCGTGGCGGCCCGGGCGGCAGGCCGCCAGGTGGTCAGCTCCGGCTCGGCGAAGGGAGCGGTGCCCGGGTCCACCGTGCGCTCGGCCGTACGGACGGCCCCCGCGCCCTCCGCGTCCCAGACGGCCGGCGCGGCGACCGCGTACCCGGAGGTGCTCTCCTGGTGCCCGGCGTCGGCCGAGCCCTGGCCGGCGAACGCGAGCATCAGCATGCCGAAGCCGGCCGCCGCCACGTCCCAGGTGGCGGTGTCGTCCGCGGCCTCGCTCTGCGCCAGCACCGGGACACGGTCGTCGGGCAGGTCCGGCAGTGCGGCGGACTCCGCCGGTACGCCGGGTGCCGCCTCCAACGTCTGCGCTCCCGGGGTGGTCGCGGCGGACGTCCACGCGGCCGAGGGAGCCGGAACGCCGGCCGGGAGGGCCGTGGGCTGCGGCTCCTGCGGTGCGGCGGGAACCGGCGGGGCCGCCGTCTCCGCGTCCCGGCCGGACGACCACACAGCCGCCGAGCCGCCCGTCAGCGCGGACGACGCGGTGGTTTCGCCCACCGTGTCATACGTGCCCGCCCGCCGGCCTTCCGTGCCGCCGCGCGCCGCCGGGGCCACCGGCAGGGGCAGTACCGGTACGGGCGTTGCCGGCGAGGTGGCGGCCGTGCCCGACAGGGTGGAACCACCGGACGGCGCGCCGGCCACCGGGGTGGCTTCCGCCTCGGCGTCCGCTTCCGCATCGCCGGTCCATGGCGTGGCAGCCGCCTCCAGCAGCCCGGAGGAGTCTGGCCGTTCGCCCTGCGAGGCGCCCGCGGTCCCGGCGCCCGCCGCCCCCGTGCCCGGCATCATCGGCATGTACGGCGTCCCGGCGCCCGCCCCAGCCGTCTCGCCCGCGCCCGGTACCCCGGACGACGACAGCGTCGCCGCCTCCGGGGTCCGAGCGGCCTCCTGCCCCGTGTCCAGTCCCGACAGGCCCGCACCACCGGCCGCCGCACCCGCCACCGGCTCCACCTCCGGCAGACCACCCAGCTCGCCAGCACCGGCCCACGGCCTCACCTCACCACCCAACAAACCAGAGGCATCCGGCCGTTCAGCCCCCGCGGACCCCTGCCCACCAGCCCCCGACGACCCCATACCCGGAGCCATCGGCATCATCGGCATTCCGGCACCCGCCCCACCGCTCTCCCCCACACCCGGCACCCCCGACGACACCGCCCCCGGCACCTCCGCAAGACCCGCGACCGGCTCCACCGCACCCAGCCCCGACAGCCCCGCACCACCGGCCGACACACCCGCCACCGGCTCCACCTCCGGCAGACCACCCAGCTCGCCAGCACCGGCCCACGGCCTCACCTCACCACCCAACAAACCAGAGGCATCCGGCCGTTCAGCCCCCGCAGACCCCTGCCCACCAGCCCCCGGCGACCCCATACCCGGAGCCATCGGCATCATCGGCATTCCGGCACCCGCCCCACCGCTCTCCCCCGCACCCGGCACCCCCGACGACGACACCGCCCCCGGCACCTCCGCAAGACCCGCGACCGGCTCCACCGCACCCAGCCCCGACAGCCCCGCACCACCGGCCGACACACCCGCCACCGGCTCCACCTCCGGCAGACCACCCAGCTCGCCAGCACCGGCCCACGGCCTCACCTCACCACCCAACAAACCAGAGGCATCCGGCCGTTCAGCCCCCGCAGACCCCTGCCCACCAGCCCCCGACGACCCCATACCCGGAGCCATCGGCATCATCGGCATCCCGGCACCCCCGGTGGAACCCGACGCCGTGGCGTCGGGCAGGCCCGGTGCGGAGACGAGGCCGGAGGACGGCATCGCGGAGGGCGTGCCGAGGCCGGGGGCACCGCTCACAAGGTCGCTCGGCAGCGCCGCGGCTCCGGTGCCGCCGACGGTCCCGATCTCCGGCGTACCGATCGTTCCGGCCTCCGGAACGCCGACGCCGCCGGTCTCCGGAAGAGCGGTCCCCGTACCGCCGGTTCCCAGCTGCGGCGTCTGGGCGCCGCCGGTCCAGGCCGAGACGGGTTCGGTCAGGCTCTGGCCCGCCGTCGAGTTGCCGGGGCTTCCCGCCGACGGCGTGGTCACGGAGCCGAATCCGGGCAGGGGAAGGGCACTGCCGGCACCCGTGCCGGTGCCCGTGGACGGGTCGGGGAGGCCGGTCGAACCGGTGCCCGTGGAGCCCGGGAACGGGTCGGGGACGCCGGTCGAACCTGTGCCCGTGGAGCCGGGGAACGGGTCGGGGACGCCGATCGAACCGGTGCCCGTGGAGCCGGGGAACGGCTCGACCGTGCCGGTGCCGCCGCCCGTTCCCGTGCCACCGGTCCCGGTGGGCAGGTCGGGCATCGTGGCACCCCCGGTGAACGGGTCCACGGAACCGCCCGGGGTGCCGGTGTTCCCCGTACCCGTGTCGGGGATGTTCAGCTCCGGCGAAGCAGCCCCGCCGTTCCCGGCCCCCGTGCTCCCGGCCGAGGTGCCACCGGGGAAGGGGGAGATCGTTCCGGTGCCTCCGAGGTCCCCGGTTCCTCCTCCGCCGGTCGTGGGCAGGTCGGGCAGGGAGGTGCCGCCGGGGAACGGCGACGGCGAACCCGTACCGCCTCCTCCCCCGCCACCGGTGTTCAGCGAGCTGAGGTCCGGTGTGGACGCACCACCGCCCGACCCCCCTCCCAGCTTGCTCAGGTCGGGACCGCCGCTGCCGCCTCCCGTGTTCGTGTCGGGATGGAGGTCGGGCAGCTTGGTGTCGTCCTTGCCGCCGCTGCCACCGCCCGTGCCGTCGGGGTTCTTGGTCGGCGAGACCACCGGCTTGGGCTGCACACGGCCGAGGTTCTGGCTCACCTGGGCGTAGTTGGAGGCGAGCTTCTTCAGCTCGGCCCGCATGTCGTCCGTCATCATCTGCACCAGCTCGGGCTTCTGGCTGATCGGCATGAGGCCGTTGGCCATGGGCTTGACGCCGAGCCGGGCGGCCTGGTTGGCGTACCAGGCGTCGATGGAGTGGATGTTGGCCTGGGCGACCGACAGCGCGTTGGCGCTCCAGACGAGGTTCTGGGCGACCGAACTGCCGGTGGAACCGCCCCCCAGGGCTTCGGCGTTCGAGGCGACCTGCTTGGAGAACGTGGTCATCGCGTCCATGAAGGCGTCCGCCGCGCCGCCCTGCCAGGGCGCGCCGTTGCCGCCGGCCAGGGCCTTGGCCTGGTCGGCCAGGCTCTTGGCGACCATCGCCATGACCTCCTGCACGAACTGGAAGTCGTTCGCCGCCTTCACCAGGGTCTGCGGTGAGGACACCGACGACGCGCGCCCGTCGCCGCCCTCACCGGGCACCAGGGCGGAGCCGCCCGTGATGGCCGCCATGATCTGCTTCCAGTCCCAGCCGTCGTAGTCGGACGGTGAGCCCTGGACCGTGGGGTCGGCGTAGATCCCGGTGCCGTCGTCGTGGAATCCACCCTGGTTGTAGTCCGGCATAAGCCTGCGCTCTCGTCTGGGGCCTCGGCCTCCGGCACGCGAGCACGACGACGCGGAGGGACCGAGCGCTGATTACGTCCATGCCTGAGCCGCTGTGGGCGGCACCGGTGCCCGGTGCCGCCCACAGCGGCGGGTACATCGATTACGTTGTGCTGCCACTGCCGGTGTTGTTGCCGCCACCGGAGCCCGAACCACCCGACGAACCGCCGGTGGAGCCGGCGGTCGCACCGCTGTCGGTGCCCAGCCGCTGGAAGTCCGCCAGGGCGTCACTCAGCAGTTCCTGGAGGTCGCTGGTCTTCATCTTGGCGAGCTGGGAGGCCGTCGTGTATTTCTTGCTGACGGAGTGCATTCCGTCGCTGATGTCCTGGAGGCCTTCCGCGAGGTCGGCGAGGACGTTGTAGTACCGCTGCTGGAGGCCGCCGCCGCCGTTGGCACCCGAGGTGTTGGACCGCAGCTGGTAGGCGTCGTAGAAGGCGCCCGGGTGCACCACGGAGGCCGAGCCGGACGCCATCCGGTTGCGTGCCTCGATGACCCGCGGCACGAGTGCGGCGACGTTCTTGGCGAACTGGTCCATGGAGGCCGTGTTCACGGCTTCCTTGCCGGAGCCGCCCCCGCCGGTCCTGGGGACGGGCGGCGCAGCCGGCACGCCGCCACTGTCGGGGTTGTTGACCGTGTCCGGCTTGTGAACGGTCGTGGGGTCCCAGGCCTGCGGCGGCCCGGGGTCCGGAGCGGGGTCCTTCCCCCCGGGGGTGTCGGGTCGGACCGGTATGGCTGCCACGATCAGCCGCCCCAGGTCTTGACGCCGTAGTTATGGGCCTGGAGGTACTCCTCCCGGCACTGTGTGGCGGCCTTCTGGGCGGCCTCGGCCTGCGCCTGCATCTCGGCGACGGTCTGGTTCCAGTTGATCTTGTGCTGGTCGAACAGTTCCTTGACGTCACTGACCCAGCCGGTGAGCGCCTTGGTGTTGCCGCCGGCGAACTGCTGGTTGAGCTCGTTGATCTCCGACTGTACAGTGCTCAACTGTGTCAGCGTCTCGTTGAAGGCCTGCCAGTCGACCCCATAGGTCTCGGCCATGTGTATCTCCTCGATGAGTGGCGCGCAGTGCTCCTACGGGTGCGTTCCCGGCACCGCGCGAAAGCCGGTGGGATCGGCCGGTCAGAAGCCCTTGAGCTTGACGGGCGCTACGGTCGCGCTGGCCAGGGAGGTGGCGGTCTGCGTGGTCGCCTGGTGCGCCTGGGTCTGGGCGTTCCCCGTCCCGATGATGCGCTGGTGCATCTCGTCGAGGACCGAGCCGACCTTCTGGTAGTTGGCCATCCATCCTTCCAGGGCCTGCTGGAACGCGGTGCCGGCCTCACCCCGCCACCCCTGCTCCGCCCTGCTGGCCAGCTCCCTCATACGCTGGTAGGACGCCCTGTGATTCTCCAGAGTCTGCAGGTGGACCTGTGCAGACTGCTGCATTCCAAGTAGGTCTACGGCCTCGTTGGGCGATGCCATACCGATTCCTCCAGTCAGCTCGAGAGTGCCGCGAAGCTCGTTGCCCGCGTGTTTCCATCCTGTTCGCCGACCGCGCCGAAGCACAGCGGCAGATGCCTGTCCTGCCCGGTGTGACAGGCTCTCTGCCCGTGCGCTCCGGCGCCGGAGCACGCGCGTCGGCGGCGTTGTCGTCGGTTGAAGACGCTCCGCGTCGCCGCCCTCCTCCGCCTCGCGGCCACACGCACCGGACCCCGCTCAACCCCGCTGACAGGCACCGTCGACACCCCGCGCCCTGATCCGACCGACGCACCCTAGGCGGGGACCGTCGTCGTCTCCGGCGCGTCGTCCAGGGCGTCCTCGTCGAGCGAGTCGAGCAGGCCGGACACGTCGGTGCCGCGCAGGACGCGCGAGACCGCCAGATCGGCCAGCCGGTCGGCGAAGGCGTGCGCGTCGAAGGCCCCGCGCGCCGCGGGAGACCGGGTGAAGTGCTCGGCCAGGGCCTCGAGCATCCCGTCGCCGGCCTCCAGACCGGACGCCGTCAGCCGCCGTACGGCCAGTAGCGCCAGTTCCCCGGGCGAGTACGGCGCGAAATCGATCCGCCCCGCGAAGGCACCGGCCAGATCGGCTCCCGGCGCGGTGCCCAGGAAACCGGCCAGCGGACCGGGCTCGCCGGAGAGGACCAGCACGACATCGTCCTGGACCGCGGCCATGTCCCGTACCGCGGTGACCAGCGCGGTGCGCTCGGGGAGCGTGCGGGCACCGAAGGACTCGTCGAGTTCCAGCACCAGTACACCGCCCGCCGCCTCGTCGAACGCGGTCAGCACATTGGCCTCCGCCTGGCCGGGCCAGCGGGCCGGCCAGGCGGACAGCGGCGCCCGGTGCACCGTACCGGTGGGCAGCAGGCCGAGTTCGGCCAGCGCCCGGGCGTACAGCACCGCCACCGCGTCCCGGCCGCTGCCCTCGGGACCGGCGAACACCAGGTTGGCCCGTCCGGCCGGCGCCTCGCCGCCACCGCGCGGCGTCACCAGTGCCGCCAGGCGCTCCTGGAGCGTCCGGCGCGCGTCGTCCAGGCCGACGAGCCCGGCGATGCGGGCGATGGCGCGGCCGGCCGCGGCGTCCGGCGGAGCCTGGCCCGGCGCCGTGTCCACGGCGGCGCCGTCGTCCGGGCGGGCGGGGGCCCGGGGCACCGTTTCGACGTCGGCCTCGGTGAGCCGGCTCAGCTCGGAGTCGCTGCCCGGCTGGGAGACGGCGAGCCGCGACGCCTGTCTGTTGATCATCGATTCGAAGACCTGGCGGGCCACCCGGCCGTTGCCGAACGTGGGCCCCTTCGGGATGTGTGTGAAGTAGCGGCCCACCGCCTCCAGGGCTCCGTCGGTGAGTTCGTAGAAGTGCTTGCCGCACAGGCCCCGCACGATGGTGACCAGTTCCCCGACCGTGTAGTTGGGGAACTCCACCGTGCGGGAGAAGCGCGAGGCCATGCCGGGGTTGGAGGCCAGGAACTGGTCCATGTGCTCGGAGTAGCCGGCGGCGATGACCACGACCTCGTCGCGGTGGTCCTCCATGAGCTTCATCAGGGTCTCGACGGCCTCCTGACCGAAGTCCGGGCCGGTGCCCTTGGACTGGTTGGTCAGGGTGTACGCCTCGTCGATGAACAGCACACCGCCCAGAGCCCGCTTGAAGACCTCCGTGGTCTTGATGGCCGTACCGCCGATGATCTGGGCGACCAGGTCGGCGCGGGACACCTCCACCATGTGGCCCTGGGTGAGGATGCCGAGTTCGGCGAGGACGGCGCCGTAGAGACGGGCCACCGTGGTCTTGCCGGTGCCGGGTGGGCCGGCGAACACCAGGTGCCGGCTCATCGGCGGCATGGGCAGGCCCATCTCCTCGCGTCGACGGGCCATCTTGTTGAGGTTGATGAGGGCGGTGACCTCCTGTTTGACGCTCTCCAGGCCGACGAGCGCGTCCATCTCGGCCAGCGGGCCGGTGCCGGCGTGCCGCGCGGTGGGCTGCCCGTCCTGGCCGGAGGGGACGTTCCCGGCGTCCGACCAGCGGTGTCCCCCCTCCGGCTGCGCGGCCCCGCCGGCGTCCGCCCCGGTCACGTTCACGGCGTCGAGGCGGGGGTTCAGGCGCAGCTGGTGGAGTGCCTGGCCACCGTTGTCCCGCAGCTCGCAGTCCTGGATCCGCACCGGCTCCTCGGTGTTGGTGCGGATGCCGTCCCCGGTGTTGTCGAACACCACGCAGTGGGCGAGATCGGCGCGACCGCCGGCCTGGATGTGCACCCCGTGGCCGTGGGCGCCGTGGATCCGGCAGCCGACGGCCGTGAGGTCGCCACCGCCCGCGACCCGTACGCCGTCCGCTTCCGCCGCGACGACCTCGGTGTCCTTCAGCTCCGCCCGCGCGTCGGCTGCGACGAGCACTCCGCAGTCCCGCAGGACACACGCCTCGGCGACGGCGGTGGCCCCGGCGACCGCCAGGCCCGGGCCCCCCGAGGCGCCGAGGCGTACGCCGGTGAGCCGGGCGTTCGCGCCCTCGCGGACGTCGACGGCCGGGCCGGACCCGGCCGCCACCTCCGTGTCGCGCAGCGCCAGTCCGGCACCGCCGGCCACGCGGACGCCGGTGCCGCCGGAGACCGACAGCCCCTCACCCTCCACGGTGGCGCCGTCGGTGACCAGCAGTGCCTCGCCACTCGCGTCACTGACCCGGACCGACCGCAGCACGGGCCCGCTGCCGCCGTCCACCCGGATGCCGACGGGTGAGCTGGCCACCTGGCAGCCGTCCAGGTACGGCTTGGCGGACTCCGTGATCCGCACGCCGGTGCGAGCGGCTCCCGTCATCGCGCAGCCGCGCAGCGCCGGGGCCGAGCCACCGCCGACGAGGACGGACTCGGCGCCGGAGCCGGTGAACACACAGTCGGTGAGGACGACCTCGCCGCGGCTGGTGAGGTAGGCGTCGAGTCCCGCGCTGGCGGTCACGGTGACCGCGCGCATCTCGGCACCGCCGTTCTGCTCGACGACCAGGGCGGGCTGCCCGCTGGCGGTGATCTCGGTGGTCTCGACGACGGCTCGGGCGTTTCCGTTGACGCAGACGCCGTTGCCGCCGGGCTGCTCCAGGCGGCAGTCGCGCACGGTCAGCCGTCCGCGTTCGGCGACCACGATCGCGGAGGACAGGGTCTGGGCCACCGTGGTCTGTTCCACGACGTTGGCACCGGCCGACGTCACCACGATGCCCGCCCCGCCGGCTCCCGTCACCCGGCACGCGCGGGCGATGAGGGTCCCCCGCTGCCAGGCGAGGATCCCCGCCCAGGCGTCTCCGGAGACCGTGCACTGCTGGAGGGACGCCTCGCCGTGGCGTACCTCGACGACCGGGATCTGCTCGCTGCCGCCCTCCAGGGCGAGTCCGTTGAGCTGGGCTGCCTCGGCGGCGATCACCACCGCGCTGGCGGTGCCGCCGTCGACGCGGACGCTGCCCGCCTCGGAGCCGGCCGCCAGGGTGACGACCCGGTCGATGACGAGGGCCTCGCGGTAGGTGCCCGCGGAGATGGTGATGAGGGCGCCGTCGGCGGCGTCGGCCAGGGCCTGCCCGATGGTGCGGTAGGGCGCGGAGCCGTCCTGGGAGACCAGCAGCATCTGCCGGCTCATGGTGTTGTCCTCTTTCCGGGTGGGGCGGGGGTCTGGATGGAGTCCGGGGGCGCTGGGAGGACGAGTCCGGGCGGGGCGGTGAACCGGACGGCCTGCTCGGGCGACAGCCGCGGGGCCGTCTCGGCCTCCCCTGCCTGCCAGGCCCGGTCCGCCTGTTCGAGCCCGGACAGGGCCATGTCGTCCAGCGCCGAGCGTCCGGTGTCGACCCGGCCGTCGGCGGAGATCTCCGAGGCGGACAGTTCGCGCAGCAGCACGGTGCGCCGGTCGCCGTCGCGGACCGCCAGCAGTTTGAAGGCCGTACCGGGCAGGAACAGCACGCGGGCCGGCTGGCCCGGGTCGAGCAGGGCGGTACGGCGCGCGGTCATCGACCAGATCAGGAGGTCGGTGTCGCCGGGGACCTCCGGTGCGGCGGCGGTCAGCGCCCAGCAGAACGCCCATTCGGTGACGAGGGTGCGGCGCCGGTACCAGTCCCACTCGGCGCTGCCGAGGGCGGCGCGCAGGACGGTGGCGCCCCGGTAGGAGGGCAGCCTGCGCAGTCCCGCGGCCACACAGCGGGCGAGCGGGACGTGCGGGCCCACGGTCGCCCCCCGGATCTGACGGTCGAGCAGGGCGCTGTCGCCGCGCAGGTAGAGGCGGGCCGCCACCAGGTCGGTGAGGATGTCCTCGGTGGGGGTCTGGGCGCTCCCGCGCAGTCCCGGCGCCTCGGAGAGGAGGCGGGCGACGGTGCCGGCGCCGTCGTTGTACTGCTGCCGGAAGGCGTTGCGCATCCACTCGCGTTCCCGGGCGATGCCCGTGCGGGGCGGCACCGCGCAGGCGGCCGGGCTCGGTACGGCCTGGACGCGCGCACCGGCCGCGCCCGGGGGCACCGGTCGCCCGCCGCCCACGGCCGGCGCCGTGTCCGGTGCCTGCTCGGGACCGCCGGTCAGGGCGTCGCCGTCCGGGGACGCCGGTTCGGTGGGGGCGGGGACGCCGGGGGACGGCGCGGATGCCGCCGGCGACGGGAGGGGGGTGGCCCGTGGGTACGCGTCGGCGCCCTCGTCCCGCCGCCCGGTGCCGGGCGCGCCGGGCGCCCCGCCGTCCGGGGTGGCGGGCTCGCGCACCGGGCCGGGGGTGGGGAGGCCGGGGGCCGAGACCAGCCTGACCGAGGGCAGGGGCGGCCCCGGGGGCAGGGAGCGGGCGGGCCGCCCGGCGGGCGGTACGCCGTCCGGGGCGGGACCGGCGGGCTCCTCCGGCGGGATCGGCGGGCCCGGTGGGGTCCGCTCCGCGGAACCGGCGGACGCGGGCGCACCGCGCCCGTCCGCGCAGGCGCCGGGGAACGGTGCGGCGGTGGCCCCCGCCACCGGGCCCGGCCCGTGCGCGCCGGGCCCGGCAGCACCGAAGAAGGCACCGGCAGTGCCCGCCTGCGCGGACTCCCGCGCCTCGGCGGCATCCCCGGACCGGGCGGCTCCGGACCCCGCCGCGCCAAAGGCCCCACCGGCAGAACCCGCCTGCGCGGACTCCCGCGCCTGGGCCGCATCCCCGGACCGGGCGGCTCCGGGCCCCCCCGCGCCAAAGGCCCCACCGGCAGAACCCGCCTGCGCGGACTCCCACACCTCGGCGGCATCCCCCGTCCCGGCAGCAACGCGGGCTCCGAACCCCGCCGCACCGAAAGACGCACCAGCAGGACCCGCCTGCGCGGACTCCCGCGCCTGGGCGGTATCCCCGGTCGGGGCGGCTCCGGGCCCGGCCGTACCGAGGGGTGGAAGCGGCCCCCGGTCCCCCGCGGGGGCCGGGCCGGTGGTGCTCGCCGTCCCGGCGGGCGGCGTCGCCCCGGCCGTCGTGGCCGCGGCCGGGGCGGTGTCACCGTGTGTGGCCCCGGCCGGGGCCGTCCGGGGGGCCCGCTCGGCGGACGCGTCGCCGAGGACCGGTGCGGCGGTCGCCAACCGGACCCGCGGGCCGGTGGCCCGGGGTGCCGGAGCCGCCGCCGGGGCGGGGGCCGTCCCGGGCGCGGGGGCGGGCACGTCGGCTCCGTACGCGGCCGCGGTCGGCTCCGTGACCGTGCCGGTGGCTGCCTGCGCGGCGGGGCCCGGGGTCAGTTCGCGGGTCCTCGTCTGCCGGACCATCTGCGCCGCGGGCACCAGTCTGACCAGGGCACGCAGTGCGGGGTCGAGGCGTTGCAGCAGGCGCTCGGCGAGTTCGCGCATACGGCCGCCGGTGTGCGCGGCGGTACCGAGGACGACGTTGACGTGCCGGGCGGACGGCGCGGCCGAGCGGATGACGGCGGCCTCGTCCGGTTCCTCGGACGGACGCAGCCACAGGCCGCTGGGCACCACCTCCAGTACGGCCTCGTCGTACCGGTAGCGGCCGGGAGCGATCTCCGGCAGATCGCCGAACACCGGCCGGTGGCCGACCACCTGGGGGGAGGTCGGCCGCCCGCCGGTGAACCGGGCCGGGGTGAAGCGCAGTTGCCGGGCGAAGGCCGCCCAGCCCGGGGAGCCGTCGGCGTCCAGGGCGTGGACCTCGGGGGTGTCGTCCGTGGTGTGGCTCACCGGCAGGCCGTTGTCGAAGGTCACGGGGACATCGAGCCGGTCGGCCAGGGCCTGGCCGGGGCCGGGGCCGTCCGGTGCCGCGAGGGGCCCGTAGGCCACGAACCTCACCAGGTCGCGGGCGCCGGGCAGCAGCGAGTGCCAGAAGCGGGAGACGTCGTCCAGCGACAGGGCGTCCCCGCCCGGGCAGCCGAGGACGACGGTCAGCAGGTCGGGCCGGTACGCCAGCCGGGACACCAGCAGGCCCCGGTGGGGCGACAGCCCGTCCTCCCGGCCGCCGCCGTGCAGCCACACCCCGCTGGGCAAGGGATCGACCACGGCCCGGTCGCTGGTCCGCCAGGCCTCGTCGGAGACGGTGAACTCCCAGGCCGGTTTCGGGAAGCGGCGCGAGACGGGGGTGGGCGGCCGGCGCGGCAGCAGGCGTACCCAGCCCGGTCCGCGGCCGGCGGGGATGTAGAGCACACCGCCGGCCGCCGGGACCATCGCGCCGTCGGGCACGACGACCGCGCGATCGAGCCGGTCGGCGAGCCACTGACCGACGGGCACGATCCCGTCGGGCAGGGCGCGGCCCATGACCAGCCGGTAGCCGTCGGGGTGGCCGCGGCCCAGCAGCCGGGCGAGGACCGCCCAGGTGGCGTCGCCGGGGTCGGGGGGCAGATCGAGGACGACGACCTGGTGGTCGGGGTCGGCGGGCAGGCCCCCGGCGAAGGCGAGGGACTGTGCGTTCAGCTCGCCCTTGGGGTGGACGAGCAGCGTGTGGCCGACCCGGCGGGTGTCCAGGTCGAGTGCCTCCGCGTCCCGGCGGAGCCGGACTCCCAGTGCCATCAGTGGCCCGCTGCGGCGGTGGCGGACGGCGCGGGGGTACCGGACGGGTGGGCGGTCACGGCCGCCAGGGCGCCGGCGCGGGACAGTGCCGGGCCGGTGGGCAGGAGGTCGAGGACCGCCCGGGGCACGGGACGCGCCTGTCCGCCGCCGAAGCCCAGCGCGGACGCCGTGTCGAGGTCCGCCAGCGGGTACTTCACGCCCAGTTCGGTCACCAGGTACACCTGCGGGGCGACACCGCGCGGTGGCAGCGGGAGGGCCTGGGCCAGCAGTCCGTGGCCGACGGGGACGTCGACGGGCGGGGCCGTGGCGGCGGGGCGTTCCTCCAGGGTCACTGCGGTGTGCACCTCGGTGCCGCCGGTGACGTGCTGACGCAGGCACACGGCCGCGGCGCCCGGGCGCAGGACGGGGCCCGAGAGGAAGTCGGGCAGCCGGTGCAGCAGGGAACGGTCGGCCGAGCCGCCGGCGGCGGCGATGTCCCGGGGGGTCACCTCGCGGGGCTCGGCCGCGCCCTTGCTGGTCGCGAGCAGCTGGAACTCGGTACGGGTCAGTGCGGCCAGGCCGTCGGAGCGGAGCACGTAGAACTGTGCGGCGCCCTTGCCGTCCGCACCGGAGGTGAACACGTCGCCGATGCGGGCGGGCCGGTCACCGACACGGGGGCCCCGTCCGCCGCGGCCGGGCACGTCGGCGGCGCCCACGGTGGGTCCGGCGGGCAGCGCCGCGAGCCAGTCGCCGGGGACCGGGAGGGGGTCCAGCCCGTCCAGTTGCAGCGCGATGAGGGTGGAGCGTCCGCCGAGGCGGTACCGGACGCCGTTCCACAGGAGGTACTGGGTGCCGTCGGCGGCGCGCAGCAGGGCGCGCCGGCCGGTCACCGGGGCGCGCGCCGCCGGCCGGTCGCCGGGTGCGAAGTCCAGCGTCTCGCCCTTGTTCCGGCCCGGCGTCAGGCATCGGGTCCAGTCGCCGGTCAGCAGCGCCGTGGCCTCGGGTACGGAGTCCGGTGCGGCGGGGATGCCGATCTGCGCCCCACGGCGCACACCGGCCAGCGAGTTGCGGGAGACGGTGTGCACGCTGGTGCCACCGCCCCCGCCGGCGGCGCCCAGGAGTGCGGAGGCGTAGTTGGCCACCGGGTGCAGGACGCCGTCGACGTAGAGGAAGCGGGTTCCGGTCTCCTTCTCCACGACGATGGCGTTCGGTTTGGCCCAGGCGGTGTTGCCGCCCGGTTTGAGCAGTCCGTAGACGGCGAATCCGGCACAGGCGAGGACCGCGAGGAGAACTCCGAGTATCACGCCCAGGACGCTCCGGCGGGCCGGCGGTTCCCCCGTGGCGGGTTCTCCCGTCACCAGCGCGGCCGCGAGTCTTCCGGTGGCGAACTGGTACGCGTGGACGTGGTCACGACGGCTTTGCACGGGGTCCTCTCAGCCGGCCAGGGTGCGGAAGTACCAGTAGACGTGCAGTACTTGGAGGAGCAGGGGGATCAGGGCGACGGCGGTGAGCGTCTCCAGGATGTCGGCGGTGTGGCCCCAGATCGGCAGGAGCCGCAGGGTCGACAGGCGCCGGGCGGAGAGCAGCGCCGCCACCGCCGCGAGCAGGAGCACGGCCAGTACGGCCCGGGTCTGGGGGCCGCCGGGCACCAGCAGCCAGGCGACGGCCAGGATCAGCCCGAGCGTCCCGACGACAGCCAGCGAGACGCGCTGCCAGATCTCGGTGACACTGCGGGAGCGCAGGGTCACGGCGGCGGCGAGCGTCAGGGCGAGCAGCCAGTCGGACCAGCCGGAGCGGCGGGTCAGGAGCACGAAATCCAGTGCGTAGACCACGCATGCGCCGAGGGTGAAGAGCGTGAGATGGGCATCGGCGGCGGCGACCCGCCGCGCGACGGCCGGTTCCGTGGCGGGCTCGATGTCCTCCTGCAGTTCGTCCGCGTTGCGCGGCAGCTGGGGCACGCGCAGCCCGGCCAGGCGCAGGAAGAGCCGGGGCGCGACGGTGCTGAGCACGAAGAGGGTGACGGCGACCACCGAACAGGCGGTGGTCACGGGCCAGTCCAGGTCGAGGCAGAGCAGGGAGCCGGCCTCGGCGGCCACCGCCACCGTCAGCAGCGCGCCGAACACCTGGACGGGCACCTTGCCGGAGAGCAGCAGCACGGTGGCGGCCACGGCCGCGCAGGTGGCGCCGACGAGGAGTTCGTGCGCGGTGGGCGCCAGGACGGCGTCGGCGCCGCGCCAGGGGGTCAGGCCGGCCGCCGCGGCGAACGCCCAGCCCGCCACCCCCGTCACCAGCACCGTGGCCGTGTCGGTGCCGGTCCGGGCCGCCAGCAGGCATCCGGTGAGCAGGGCCACGGCGACGGCGCCCGACTGCGCGGCGGTGGCCCCGCCGGGCCCGGCCGCCAGGGTGAACAGGGCGAGCACGCCCAGAGCGAGGCAGGCCAGTACGAGGAAGAGGCGCCGGGTGAGCTGGGGCCGCCAGCGGTCGGAGCGGGTGGCGACGACCGTGGCGACGCCGTCGGCGACGTCGTCGAAGACGAGTGGCGGCAGGACCTCCTCCACCGGGCGCAGGTGGAGGATGTCGCCGTCGCGCAGACCCGCGGACTCGGGGGTGTCGTCGGGGTCCAGCGGCTCCTCGCCCAGCCGTTGCAGGACGTATCCGCCGGCGGGCGTGCCGTCGGGCGCGAGCCGCGCGGCGAGTACGGGCAGCAGCGTGCCCAGGGTGACGGTCGCGGGCACTCCCAGGTCGGCGCGGCTCCCGGGTCCGACGACGGTGATCCGGCAGACGGCCGTACCGTCGAGGTCCGGCATGATGCTGGCAAGGGACATGGGGGTGGGACTCCTGTGGGGCGGCCTGGGCGGTGGCGGGGCGGCGGGGTCCGGTCCGCCGGAGGGGGTCAGTCGTCTCCCACCAGACCGGTCTGGACGAGCCGGACGTCGCGCCGGGTGACCAGCTGGGCGCGGCCGGGGACGAGGGTGCGCGGCTTGGCCTCGCCGATGAACTTGCCCTCCTCCTTGGGGTAGGAGAGCACCAGGGCCGGATTGCCGAGTTCCCAGACCCGGCGCAGCAGCGGTTCCATCATGGCGCGCATGGCGCTCGACGTGGAACGCGCGATGACCATGTGCATGCCGATGTGGGCTCCCTGGGCCAGCAGCGGGACGAGCGGGGTGGTGGGGCTGTCCAGGCTGCTGGTGACGAACAGGTCGTAGTCGTCGAGCAGGACGAACAGGCGCGGGCCCTGCCACCAGTCGCGTTGGGCCAGTTGCTCGGGCGAGACGTCGGGACCGGGCAGCCGCTTGGTCATGGTCGCCACGACGCTGTTGGCGAGTTCCCGCAGCCCGTCGGCGTCGACGGTGTACCCGGCACGGTATTCCTCGGGCACGTCGGCGAGGAGGCCGCGTCCGGGGTCGCCGAGCAGGATCCGGGCCTCGTCGGGCGAGTAGCGGGTGGTGATCGCCCGGGCGACCAGGCGCAGGGCGTTGGTCTTGCCGGTCTCGCCGTCACCCAGGACGAGCAGGCTCGCATGGGCGGAGAAGTCGTGCCAGACCGGCTGCAGCCGCTGTTCGTCCCAGCCCAGGCAGACGCGCAGGTCCCCTTCGGGCGGCGGCAGTTGTCCGACGGGCAGGGTGCTGGGCAGCAGCCGTACGCCCGGAGCGGTGCGCCCGGTCCAGAAGGTGCCGATCTCGGCGGCGGCGATCTTGGTGGCGGCGGTGAGGTCGTCGGTGGCCGATGAGCTGTCCAGCCGGGGCAGCGCGGACAGGAAGTGGTGGCCGGAGGAGGTCAGTCCGCGGCCGGGCTGCTGCGGAACGCCCGCGGCCTGGCGGGAGCCGACCTCGGACTCGATCGTGTCGCCGAGCCGCAGCTCGAACTTGGTGCCGATCAGGTCGCGCAGCTTGTTGCGGATCTCCGACCAGCGGACCGCGGACACCACGACGTGGACGCCGAAGGACAGGCCGCGCGAGGCGATGGAGGTGATGCGTTCGTCGAGGTCCTCGTACTCCTGGCGCAGTGTCCCCCAGCCGTCCACGACCAGGAAGACGTCTCCGTGGGGGTCGTCGACGCCGCCGGCGCGCCGCAGTGCGCGGTAGGCCGCCATCGACTCGACACCGCGCGCGGTGAAGATCTGCTCGCGGCGTTCCAGGAGCTGCGCGATCTCCTCGACGCTGCGCAGCACCTTGTCGCGCTCCAGCCGGGTGGCGACCGAGCCGACGTGCGGGAGGCCTGCGGTGGAGACCAGGCCGCCGCCGCTGAGGTCGAGGCAGTAGAACTGGACCTCCTCGGGGGTGTGGGTCAGCGCCAGCGACAGCATCAGGGTCCGCAGCAGCGCGGACTTGCCGGTCTGCGGGGCACCGGCCACGCCCACGTGCCCGCCGGCTCCGGAGAGGTCGGCGACGAGGAGTTCGCGGATCTGCTCGTGCGGCCGGTCGACCATGCCGAGCGGCGCGCGCAGGCTGCCCAGGTCGGGGGATTCGGCGGTCATGCCGCGCACCGGGTCGGGGACGATGCCCGGCAGCAGCTGGTCGAGGCTGGGCGGCTCGGCGAGCGGCGGCAGCCAGACCTGCCGGGCGGGGGGGCCGGCGTCCGTGAGCCGTTCGATGAGGACGTCCAGGAGGCTTTCGTCGCTGTCCGACCGGGCGACGGGCTCGGGCTCGGGGGGTGTCTCGGCCGGCTCGTCCGCACCGGGCACCGGCAGCCGCTGGTCCAGGCCGAAGTCCACGAGTTCGCCGGGCCCCGCCGGTGTGGGCTCCGCCGCCGGCCCCGTGACGGGTGCCTCCGGGCAGGGACCGGAGACGTAGGCGGCCTTGAAGCGCACCAGGTTGGTGGTGTCGACCCGCAGGTAGCCGTTGCCGGGCGTGGAGGGCAGCTCGTAGGCCCCGGCGACACCGATGACGCTGCGGGACTCCATGGAGGAGAAGGTGCGCAGCGCGACGCGGTAGGACAGGTGCCCCTCGACGCGGTGGATGCGGCCCTCGTCCAGCCGCTGCGAGGCCAGCAGCAGATGGACGCCGAGGCTGCGCCCGACGCGGCCGATGGTGACGAACAGTTCGACGAACTCCGGTTTGCTGGCGAGAAGTTCGGAGAACTCGTCGACGATGACCACCAGCGAGGGCAGCGGGGCGATGGGCGCGCCGGCCAGCCGGGCCTTCTCGTACTCGTACAGCGAGGCGTAACCGCTGGCCCGTAGCAGTTCCTGCCGGCGTATCAGTTCTCCGTTGATGGAGTCCTGCATGCGGTCCACCAGCGGCAGTTCGTCGGCGAGGTTGGTGATGACGGCCGAGGTGTGCGGCAGCCGTTCGGTGTTGAGGAAGGTGGCGCCGCCCTTGAAGTCGACCAGGACGAAGTTCAGGATCTCGGAGGAGTGGGTGGCGGCGAGCCCGATGACGAGGGTGCGCAGCAGTTCGCTCTTGCCGGAGCCCGTGGCCCCGATCAGCATGCCGTGCGGGCCCATACCGGCCTGGGCGGACTCCTTCAGGTCGAGTTCGACGACCTCGCCCTCCTCGGTGACCCCGATGGGCACGCGCAGCCGCGCCGCCTGGTCGGTGCGACGCCGCCACTGGGCGGCCACGTCGAAGGCGCGCGGGTCGCGGATCCCGAGCAGGGCGGTGAGTTCGAAGTTCGAGTCGAACGGGTTGTCCGTCAGGTCGATGGTGCCGCTGGTGCGCAGGGGTGCCAGCAGCCGGGCCAGGTTCTCGGCTCCGTCCGGGCTGAGGGCGTCCGCCTCGGCCCGGGCCTGCGCGTCGTCGCCGACCGGGAAGGAGACGGTGCCGTTCTCCGCGGTCAGCCGCAGGACGGCGGGGCCACCCGGCATGGCGCCCGTGAGGTCGAGCAGGACGGTGTTGCGCAGTCCGTTGCCCAGCAGGCGCGAGTCGGGCGGGACCTGCGCGCGGTGGGCGACGACCACCACGAAGGGTTCGGCGGCGCCGGGGGTCGCCTGGGGGTCGTGGTCCCCCCGGTCGAGGACGTCCGGGCCGAGCAGCGTGATCAGCTCACCGTGGTCGGTGGCCACCAGGCGCAGGGGGCCGGCCTGGTCCTGTTCCCGGGGATGGGCGTTGTGGGGCAGCCACTTCACCCACTCCCAGGTGTCACGCTCCCGTGGGTCGGTGAGGACGGCGACGCGCAGTTCGTCGGGCGAGTGCAGGGCGACCAGCTGACCGATCATGGCCCGCACCAGGTCCAGGGCGTCGTCGATGTCCCCGGCGAACTCCACACTGGTGAAACTGCGCAGGGCGACGGGGATCGGCATGCCCGGCACGGTCTGGAACGCCTCGGTGAAGCGGCGCAGCGAGATGGCGGTGAGCGGGTCGAGGTCCTCGACGGGTTTGGTCTGCGGCGGGACGAGTTCGAGAGCGGCACGCCGGGTGCCGAGTCCGATTCGGACCTTGGCGAAGTCGTCGTGGGCGGCCCGGCGTTCCCATACCCGGGGTCCCCGGACCAGCGACCACAGCTGCCGGGGCGGGGGGTTGTCGTACACGGCGGCGGTGACCTGTGCGGCGGCGGCCTCCCGGACCTGGCCGCGCAGCTGTGCCAGGTAACGCATGTAGTCGCGGCGTTCCGCCCGCATCCGCCGTTTGCGGTCGAGGCCGGACCGGCCGATCTGGCCGAGCCCCATGGACATCATCGCGATGCCCATCATCCCCGACATCATGTACGTCGTCGCGGAGCCGCCGACGACGAACATCATCCCCATCGCCCCCGCGCCGATGCCCATGGGCAGCATGACGACGACGGAACCCAGGTCGGCCATGGCCGGTTCGCCGAGCACCGGAGGCTGGGCCAGCTCGATCTGGCCTTCCGGTGTCTGGGGTCCCGATGCTCGCGGTGGGCGCTTGACAACGATGGTGTTCATCAGGTGGATCTCCAGCCGGCGAGACCTCGTGCGGGGGAACGGGCAGGCGGCGTCGGCACCGGGAGCCGTCGCCCGGGGCCGGCCAGGAGGAAGAACCCTTCCGTGTCGCCCGCTCCGGGGAGGGACGGGCGACACGGAAGGGGGAGTCCGTCCCGACCTCGGGGGAGGCGGTCGGGACGGACGACCAGGAGGGACGGCCCCTGGTGGTCGGAAGTCACATGGCGGTCCCCGACGACCACAGCACCGCACCGCCCGAACGGATGGTGACGTTGCCGTTGGCCCCGAGGACCAGCTGGGCACCGTCGTGGCCGTCCGTTCTGGAGGACCAGGCGGTAGCGCCGTCCTGGGTGTAGACCGCGAAGTTGCCGTCGGCCTGGAAGACCGCCTTGGCGCCCTGCCCCACGGTGCCCGACCACCACAGCGGGGTGCCCTTCGTGTCGTAGAGCACCAGATTGCCGTCGCCCTGGAAGGCCAGCATGACCCGGTTGGTGCTCCAGCTCTGCCCGGGTTCGAGCACGCTGGTGCCGTTCACCACGGTCGTCGTCCAGTGCTGCTGCGACGGCTGTTGCTGCTGCCGCGGGGTGCTGCTGGTCCGCGGGGTGCCGCTGCTCCGCGGCGTCCTGCTCGGGACCGGGGCGTGGCTCTGCGACATCGGTTCGACGACCCGCGTCTCCTTGGTGGGCGAGGCCGCCGCCACCTCCGCGATGCGGTGGGGCTTGCCGGCCGCGGCACGGTCGTCCTCGGGCGTACGGGACGCTCCCGGCCGCGGACTCACGGTGCTGCCGGCCGCCGGGTACTGCTCGTCGGGCGCGTAGTCCTCGCCGGTGTCCCCCGCCCCCGCTTTGAACGTGTGCGAGTGCGCGTCCTCGCCGAACATGGCCGGCGCCAGCAGGAACAGGGCGCTGAGCACGCCCGCTCCGGCCAGTACCGGCTTGGCGAGAGCGAGGCGCAGACCGGCGCGCCCGTCCCCCTCGGCGCCCCGTCCGCCGGAACCCACCCGATCGCTCCGGTCCCGCCGGCGCCGCCCGCCGGGGACGGCCGGCTCGGCGCCGTGACCCCGCGCCTCGGTCATCGGCGCGAGCGGTGCGGAGGCGGCGCCGTCCGTCGACGACGGGACGGGTACGGCGGGTGAGACGGCTGTGCCGGCGTCCCGTGCGGCGGGATCATGGTGCGGGATGTCCCCTGCGAAGGCTGATCCGTTCTGTCCCGCCTCGCCCAGCGGAGCCAGCTGCCAGGGGAGTTCGGTCTCCCACACCGCCTGCCCGGCCGGCATCCCGGCGGTCCGGTCGGGGCGGCCGGTGTCCGTCTCACGGTGGTTCATCTGCGTGCCTTTCCCGGTCGACGGGTGGGATGATCGATCAACGGCGACCGACGGGTGTCGTTCCGCCCCGCGTCGACACTGCCGACCGGCGTCGGGCGACAGGCTGCGGAGTACGGCTGCACACCTCAGGGGAGGGCGACCACGGCGGGACGCCTTACTGACCCGACCCTATGGAGAGCACGGGACCAGTTACACCGGCGAAGCCGGATCATGCACGTTCGCACAATCGGCGTACCCTTTTCGCCATCTGTGGTCACAGGATGCCCATACGGATGGCGTAGGCGACGGCGTGGGTCCGGTTGCGCAGTTCCAGCCGTTTGACCACGGTCTGGATGACGCTCTTGATCAGGCGCTCGGAGTAGCTGAGCTTGCCGGCGATCTCCACCGTGTCCAGTCCCTCGGCCAGGAGCCTGAGCACGTCGACCTCGCGCTGCGCCAGCTCCACGGGCAGCAGTCCGGTGGCCGACTCGCTCTTCTGCATGGTGCGCATCCGGTCCAGCAGCAGGTTCATCAGCACCGGAGGCACGGCCGACCGGCCCTGGTACGCCTCGACGGCCGCCACGGCGATCTGGCTGAAGCTGGTGAACGGCCGCACCAGGAAGCTCGCCAGGCCGTGATTGACCGCGAGGGCCAGTTGCTGCTCCGAGATGTGGTCCGCGACCAGCACGATCCGTATGCGTCCGCCGGTGGTCTGACTGGCACGGCTCATCGCGGAGAGCGTCTTGCCGCTGACCACCGCGGTGAGCATCACCAGGATGTCGGCCTCGGCCAGTCGGTCCACCGTCAGCAGCGCGATGCGCTGGTCCGCGGCCAGGAAGGTGACCGTGCCGTCACGGGTGAGCGGATCGTCGGCCTCTATGACGACTCGCGGCACCGAGCGTGCATCATCTGTGTTATCAGGCATGGGGACTCCTTCTCGAGAGCACGGCACCGCACCCGGCAAGAGCAGAACCGGGCATCGTCAGCGCCAGGAGCCGTGCCGATCGACGGATCGCTCCGGGTCCGTGCCGGACCCGTGTACCGAGGGGTGCGTCCTCACTTGCTCGGAGTCGATCCTGGCAGGAGTCGCACCGGCTCCCGCGCCCCAGCAGTCGATCAGTGCACTGTGAAACAGAAGCAGTGCCCTGGCGTGCAAGGTCGCTGTCGAACGGGCCACACAACACCGGGCTTCACCAGGTGGGTTGGTGTTCCGTACGGCCTCCCGGCAGCGGCGGCTCCGTCCCTGCCGGGTGCCCGGCGGCTCAACCGTCGCCGGTGGCAGGCACTCCGGGGCCACCGGTCCGCCCGTCACCGGCCGCGGACCCGCGGGCCGCCCTCTTGACCGGTTCGTCCCCGCCCGGGTCGTCGGCGGTTCCGGGAGAGGGCGCGGCGAGTAGCCGGGCTTCTGGCCGACGGGCGACGAAGGCGGGCTTCGAGGTGGGGCACCACGCCTGGAGCGCGTCGCTGACCAACCCCGACCGGCTGGCCGACAACTGGGACCAGCCGGAAGAGGGCTTGTGGGAGCCCCATGGCGGCCGGCAGCAGGTCACGTACGGCCGTGTCATGTCGTGGGTGGCGTTCGACCGCGCGCTGCGGCTCGCTGAGTCGAACGGACGGCCGGCCGCTACCGCCCGCCGGAGCAGCGAGCGTGACGCCATCTACGAGCCGATCACGGACAAGGGCCGAGGGGGCGCCAACTGGGCAACTTCCCGCAGGCGTTCACTCATATCGCCCTCATCGACGCCGCCCTCACCCTGAACGAGGCTCCGGACCGGCGGTGGTCCGGGCACTACTCCACCGGTGCGGGCCCGCCTCACGGTCAGCCGAGGCAGATGGCGATGAGGGCGGCTTCCGGGAAGAGGGCCCAGGGCGGGGGGCGGTGGGTCAGCCGCCGGTGGCGAAGCCGGGGAAGAGGGTCATGCCGCCGTCCACGTACAGGGTGGCTCCCACGACGTAGTCCATCAGGTCGGATGCGAGGCCGACGACAGCGCGGGCGATGTCGTCGGCCTCGCCGATCCGCTTGTACGGGATCAGCCGCATGAGATCCGCTTGCGCCTCCGCGGTCTCCCAGGCGCTGCGGTTGATGGGTGTCTTGATGGCTCCGGGAGCCACCGCGTTCACCCGGATCCGCTTCGGGGCGAGTTCCTGGGCCAGCGTCTGCATCATCATCTGTACGCCGCCCTTCGAAGCCGCGTAGTTGACGTGACCGGCCCAGGGGATGACCTGATGCACCGAACTCATACAGATGATCTTCCCGGCCGCACACGACACCTCGGGGACGACGCCCCGGCGCACGAACTCCTTGGCCGCCTCCCGGGCGCAGAGGAACTGGCCGGTCAGATTGACGTCCAGGACCTTCTGCCACTGGGCGAGGGTCATCTCCGTGGCCGGCGCGTCACGCTGGAGTCCCGCGTTGGCGACGAGGATGTCGATGGTGCCGAACTCCTGGACCATCCGGTTCGTCATGGCGACGACCTGGTCCTCGTCGGACACGTCCGCCTCGTAGGCGTCCGCACGGACTCCGAGGGCGGTGATCTCCTCGACCACCTTCTCCGCTTCCTCGCGGCCGGCCACGTAGTTCACCACGACGTCTGCCCCGGCACGGCCCAGAGCGATGGCGGTGGCCTTGCCGATTCCGGAGTTCGCCCCGGTGACCAGTGCCTTCTGGCCCTTCAGCAGTTGCGCGGGAACCACGTCCTGCGCCGCGCCCTCGGTGGAACTCACGATGTCCTGCTCCTCCACCCGGTTGTTGCCGGCCTTCCCTCTTCGAACGTACGCGCAGCGCGGTGGTGCGGCACCTGGAGCGGGCCCCGCGCCGCGCCGGTCGGAGAATCACGATCGGGTTCACCGGGGAACCGGTGGCCTTCGGGAGCCGCAAGGGGGCGAGCACGCACAGGCAGTGCCGGCGACCCTGCCGCTCGCACAGCGGGACCAGTTCCTCGAAGCCCAGGTGGTCCAGCAGTTGCAGCCCCAAGGCGTTGACGGCCGGCAGGTTGCAAGGGGAACGGGACCTCGGCCACGTCACTCGGCGCGGCGTCGCTGGTGCCGTCCGACCCCAGGGCGGCCACCAGCCGCCGGCCGGGAATCCCATGGCCGTCGGACGCAGTCCCGACCGCGCCGCGGCCACGTCCCGGGCGCCGAAGGTCCGGCGCCGCGGGCGGTGCCCCACCCGGACGAACAGCACATCGCCGGGTCCCACCGTCGTCCGCTGCACGGTCTCGGCCGCGGCGAGGTCCCCGGCGGTCATCTGCTCCCCCGGTTCGAGCCAGGGCACGCCGTGCGGGCGCCCACCAGCCGGGCGAACCGGTGCCCCGGGGGCCCACCAGCCAGGCGGACGGGTGCGCCGGGGGTTGCTCACCAGCCAGCCGGCCAGGTACCGCCTTCTGCGCCGCGGGCCCGTCCCGGCGGCGCCGGGCGGCCGGCTCGGGCACGCGGCCGCCCGGGTAACGGACCCGATTCCGGTCCAGCACCCGGGCGGCCCGCTGCGGGATACGCGCGGCGACACCGCAGAGGGCCGGGCCGTCAGCCGGCCGACCGGCCCCGGGCCTCGCCGGTGACCTGCTGCCCCGACTCCCGTGCCTGGGCCGTCAGGTGCTCGCCCTGGCCGCGTGCCTCCTCCTGGGTTGCGCGGGCGGCGTCGGCGGCGGTGTCCCTGACCTGCCCGGCGGCCCGCTGCGCGACCTCCTTGGCGTCTTCCTGCACATGCTGCACGGACTCCAGAGCGGCCTGCTTCAGCGGCTCCAGCGCCTCACCACCGCTCTCCATCAGCCCGGCGGCCGCCCGTTCCTCGGCCTTCGAGGCCGGCAGCAGCGACGACAGCAGCACACCGGCGCCGAAGGCGATCAGTCCGGCGGCCAACGGGCTTCCCTGCGTGCGGCGTATCACCTCGTCAGGGGCCCGGCCGACCACGTCGCCGACCTGCCCCGCCGTTTCGCGTACCGCGTCCGTCGCCTGTCCGGCGCCCTCCTGCAAAGAGCCGGCCGCCGACTGGGCACCGCTCGTCACCCCGTGCGCGGTCTGCGAGGCACTCCCCATGACCCGGTCGCGCAGACCCGTGAACCTGCCCCGGGCGCGCTCGGTCTGGCGGCGGGCCACCCGGCGCGGGCTGGTCCGGTCCGCGAGCTGGTTCACGTCCGCGGACAGCTGGTCCCGGGTCGCATCGATCTCAGCCCTTATTTGGTCGGGTGACGTGCCCATTGCGCATCCTCCTTCAACGATTCGACGGTTCGCTCGGGCTTGGGCTCGACGGTTCGCATCTGCGTGCGGCCCCGCTGGTAGAGCACGGCCGCGACAACGGCCCACACCGCGGCGACGATCAGGGCGGCCCAGCCGCCGTCCATCACGTTGGCCAGGCCGAGGACGGCGGCCAGTGACAGGAACAGCAGCACCATGTAGCCGCCGAACCCGGCGCCGCCGTACATGCCCGCCGCCTTGCCCGCCTTCGCCGCCTCCTGCCGCACCTCCGTCTTGGCCAGCTCGATCTCCTGCCGGAACAGGGTCTGGACGTCGGACGTCACCACCGCGAGCAGTTCACCGACCGACCTGTCCCGCCCGTGCTCCGCGGGCCTCGGGGGGACCGACGACACCTCACACCTCCGGGTAGGGTCGCGCCGGCGCGCCGGGGTGCGGCGGATCGACCGGCACCGGCGGAGCCTGCGGGGTGCCGGACGGCTCCGTCGCCTCCGGTACGACCGGGGGTGACGGCGGCACCGGCGGGACGTCCGGACCGGGGCCGGCCGGGAGCGTCGGCGTGGCCGGTGTGCCGTCCGCGTCGAATCGCGGGGCACCGCTCGTGCGCTGCTCGGGTTGCGACTGCTTGGCGCTGCCCGCCGCCCTGGCCAGCCGGCCGACCGCCACCCCGGCCAGCAGCGCGCCGCCCAGGAAGGCTCCCGGGCGCCTGCGGGCGAAGTGGCGCAGGTCGGTGACCACGCCGTCGATGCCATGTTCCTGGACGTAGTCGGCGACCCGGTGGCCCCTGCCGGCCACCTGGGTGGCGAGGCTGCGGGCGGGCGAGTCGCCCGGGGCGTTCTCGGCCAGGCCCGCGACGTCGTCCGACCACTGGCGCAGCGTCTGAGTCGCGCGCCGCGTCTGCTCAGCGGCCTCGTTCATCGCGCGGCCCCGCAGCTCGTCGATGACCGTACCGGCCTGCTGCCGCGCCTGCCCGGCCACGGCCCTGGCCTGCTCCGCGGCGGTCTCCGCCACCTGGCCCGCGGCCTGCCTGGCCTGATCGGCCGTGGCGGACGCCTCTGTCCTGGCTGTCTCACCGGTCTGCCGCAGCCTTCCGGCACCTTCCTGCACGGACTCGCTCATCAGCCACTCTCCTCGGCACCGCAGTGCTGTTCTGTGTCAGCTCCGGGAGGCCGCTCACCGGGGCGGCGGCTCGCCACCCCATGGCCTCGCGATCGGCCGTTCCTCTCCCTTACGAGTAACTGGTCAGCGGAAATTGACACATGGATCGCCTTATCAGCTTTTATGCCTCTTGCGCGTTCGAAGTCTTACCGCCGCCCGCGTCCGCGCCGGCGCTCCGGCTCCGGCCGCAGGCCCGTCTGGGTCAGCAGTGATGGCGGGGGCAACGGGCTGCGGCGAGGGTGGAGTCACACCCGACCTCATGTCGGCTCACCACACGCCTCTCGCACGAAGGAGCACAGCCATGTCCGGACGCAACACCCTTGTCCGCAGCCTGCACGACCTGGGCCTCGCAGCGTGGTTCGGCGGCTCGCTCATGGGGGCGGTCGGTCTCAACGGGGCCGCCAAGGACGAGGGCACCACGGACACGGAGGCGGCCCGGATCTCCTCCTCGGGCTGGGCGAAGTGGACACCCGTCAACGCCGCCGCGATCGGCGCCCACCTCTTCGGCGGCGGCGCACTGCTCGCCGTGAACGCCCACCGGGTCAATACGCAGAAGGGCGTGGCCGCCTCCACCACCGCCAAGACGGTCGTCACCGCGGCGGCGCTGGCCGCGACCGCCTACGCACGCTTCCTCGGCAAGAAGATCGAGCTGGCCGCCTCCCCGGACCCGCGGGACGCGGAGAAGGCCGCCCAGCACCCCATCGACACGGAGAAGGCCCAGCGGCACCTCGCCTGCGTGCAGTGGGCGGTACCGGCCCTCACCGGAGGCCTCGTGGTCCTCAACGCCCTGCACGGCGAACAGCAGCGCCCCTTCGAGCAGCTCCACGGGATGTGGCGGCACGCCCGCGCCGTCACCCCGCTCATCCCGTGAGGCTCCGCCGCACGCCGAGGTGAACCCGGTCCACGAGGACGCGGATGTGCCCGGCCGGCTGCTCCACGACACCAGGCGTCCGCGAGCCGTGACGCGAGCGGCGAGATGTGGGGGAACAGGCGGCCGGCCTCGCGTCAGTGGTCCTGGGCCGTCCGGTCATCACGATCGGTGTCGGTGGGAGACAGCCGTACGCAGCATTCCCCGGG
>NZ_JBEZWU010000030.1:0-99028 GCF_040637655.1 Streptomyces sp. NPDC028722 | reverse complement strand
ACGCCCGGTTACATACCGAACCCGGAAGCTAAGCCTCACAGCGCCGATGGTACTGCAGGGGGGACCCTGTGGGAGAGTAGGACACCGCCGAACAACCTTTCAGAAAAGGTCGGATCCTGAACTTCGGTTCAGGGTCCGGCCTTTTTCTGTTGTGCGTAACGTGTCGTTCACGTTGCGCGCCCAGCATCCAGCACATGGGAACTGCTGCACTGCTCAGGGCCGCCGGCGTCGGAGCCGGTGACGAGGTCGTCGTACCGGCCTTCGGGAACACCGAGGTGGCTGAGGCCGTGATACTGGCCGGCGCGCTCCCGGTGTTCGCCGACATAGACCCGGTGACCTACTGCGTCGCCCCCGAGGCCATAGACGCGGCCATAACCCCCCGTACCGCGGCCGTCGTTGCCGTGCACCGCTTCGGACGGCGGGCCGATATGGGGCGGTTGCTCGCGCTCGGCCGGCGGCACGGGCTGCTCGTGCTGGAACACGCCGAGTCCGAGGCGCCGTACGACGAGACAGCGCAGCGCAGGGAGCGGGCCGGCTATCTCGACGCCAGGCTGAAGGGCGTGCGGACGCCGGACGGCGGGGACGGGCACACCTACCAGCAGTACGTCGTCCGCGTGCCGGGCAACGGCCGGCCGGACCGGGACGCCTTCGCACGCGCCCTGCGGGGCAAGGGAGTCGCCTGCCGGGTACCGGTGAAGACCCCCGTGCACCGGCTGCCGGAGTTCCGCCGCTGCGTGTCACTGCCCGAGACCGAACTGGCCGCCGACGAGACGCTCGCACTGCCGGTGGACGCCTCACTGACGAAACGCGAGATGCAGCGCATCGTCTCCGCCTGCAACGCGCTCGGCGGACTGCTCCAGCCCGCCTTCTGAACAGGCACCGAACGCGTTTGGGAACTCGGGCCAGTCCGGGGTACAGTTTCTTCGTCGCCGCGAGGGAAACCTCGAAAGCGACCGGCCCCTATAGCTCAGTCGGTAGAGCGTCTCCATGGTAAGGAGAAGGTCAACGGTTCGATTCCGTTTGGGGGCTCCAGTGAAAAGGCCCCACCCTTCCGGGTGGGGCTTTTCTCATGCCTCCTGCTGGATTTCCGGGACCCGCATCGTCAGAATCGCCATGTCGTCCGACGGGGCGTCCGAGGCGAAGCGTTCCACCGCGCGCATGATGCGTGCCGCCACCGCCCCCGCCGTCAGGCCCGTGCACGTCGTCAGGACGTCGGCGAGGCCGTCGTCGCCCAGCATGCGCGTGCCCTCCCGGCGTTCGGTGACGCCGTCCGTGACGCAGAGCAGCACGTCACCGGGGTCGAGGGTGACCGTCTCCTCGTACAGCTCCAGGTCCTCCATGACGCCCAGCAGCGGCTGCGGTTCGGCCGCCGCCACGACCGTGCCGTCCTGGCGCAGCCGCAGTGGCAGCGGGTGGCCGGCGCAGACCACCTTCAGCTCGGCGCTCCCGTCCTCCTGCGGGCGCAGCTCGCCGTAGAGGAGGGTCAGGAAGCGGCTGCGGTCGCCCTCGTCGAGGATCGCGGAGTTCAGGCGCTCCAGGACCGCCGGCCCCGACAGCCCCTCGCGGGCCAGCAGGCGCAGGGCGTGCCGGGCCAGGCCGGTGACCGCCGCCGCGTTCGGGCCCGTACCGCAGACGTCGCCGATGGCGAAGCCGTACGCGCCGTTGCCGATGGGGAAGAGGTCGTAGAAGTCGCCGCCGACCTCGTTGCCCTCGCCGGCCGCGCGGTAGATGACCTCCACCTCGACGTTGTCGATGTGCGGCAGGCCCGGCGGGAGCAGGCTGCGCTGGAGTGCCTGGCTGATGGCCGTGCGCTCCGAGTACAGGCGGGCGTTGTCCAGGGCGAGGGCGGCCCGACGGCTCAGGTCCTCGGCCAGCTCCAGGATCTCCTGGCGGAAGTGCTCGTCGGTGGGCTTGCCGAGGGTCAGCATGCCGATGACGCGGTTGCGGGCGACGAGCGGCAGTACGACCGTCTCCCCGCCGACGGCGGAGGCCGTCGCGAGCGTCGGGCCGATGGCGGAGGAGAACTGGGTGGAACCGCCGGCCAGCCCCAGGCTGCGCATGGAGCTGCGCAGTGCCGCCCGGTGGGCGACCTCGCCCGGGATCGTCCAGACGCGGGCGCCGGGCGTGGGCACCGGATCCGGCGGGGAGACCTTCGACAGCAACGACTTGATGCCGTCGATGAGTTCCTCGTCCTCGTGCAGGACGTACGACAGGTACGGCTCGGACGCCTGGTCGGCGATGGTGTACACCGCGCACCAGGTGGCCAGGGTGGGGACGGTCATCTGCGCCATCAGGGCCAGCGTCTGGTCCCGGTCCAGGGTGCCGGCGAGCAGGTCGGAGGCCTCGACCAGGAAGCTCAGGGAGCCGCGGCGCAGCCGTTCCAGCTCGCCGAGGCGGGCCGACTCGACGGCCAGGGCGATGCGGTCGGCGGCGAACTGGAGGCGCAGGGCCTCCTCGTTGGTGTAGCGGCCGGGTGCCTCCGCCGCGACGCCGAGGGAGCCGGTCAGGCGGCCCTCGACCTTCAGCGGGACGGTGACGACCGAACGCATGCCGGTGCCGGCGAGCAGCGGGACGGCACCGGGGACGGCGGCCAGGTCGTCGTGGACGGCGGGCATGCGCGCGGAGCCGTAGCGGCCCGGGCCCGCGTCGACGGGCACGCGTGCGAAGCGCTGGCGTGCGGAGGGCAGGCCGGTGGAGGCGCGGACCTCCAGCTCCGTCTCGTCGTCGGTGGCGAGCAGCAGGAACGCGGAGTCGCCGTCCAGCATGTCCCGGGCGCGCTCCACCGTGCGTTGGAGCAGGCCGTCGAGGTCGTCGGGGGCGGGCGAGCCGATGAACACCTCGAAGGGATCGGTGTTCTGCCCGTCGCCAGACGAGGTCTGGTCGGTGGCCGGGACGCGGGACGGCGTCTGGAGGACGGCGCGCTCGTGGTCCCGGACCAGCAGGCAGACGGTGGACGGCTCGCCGCCGGTGTCGCGCACCCGCAGATGGGAGGCGTACACCTGGACCACGCGGCCGTCGGCGCCGCGGATGCCGTACGTGCCCTCCCAGCGGGACAGCTGGAAGGCCTCGGCGATGCCGGTGCCGGTGCCCGGGGTGTGCGGCCAGGCCGCCAGTTCGGTGAGGGGCTTGCCGACGACCTCGGCCGCGGGGAAGCCGAACAGTTCCTCGGCGTCCTCGTTCCAGGCGCTGACGGTGCCCTTGCGGTCGACCTGGAGGACCGCGACGCGGACCCGTCCGTCGGCCAGCGGGAGCAGGTCGGCGGGCAGGGCGGGGCCGGCGGCGCGGGTGCCGACCGCGCGTGCGGGCAGGTTGAGCTGGAACCAGACGTTCTTGTGGGTGGGGGTGTAGTCCACGCCCCAGCGGGTGGCCAGGGCCGCGCACAGCTGGAGGCCGCGGCCGCCCTCGCGGTCGGGGCTGCCCATGGCGACGGCGCTGCTCTGGAGGGGGACCTCGCGCTCCGGGTAGCGGTCGGAGACCTCGATGCGCACGCCGTCCTCGGTGCGCAGGCACAGCACCTCCGCGTGGGTGCCCGCGTGGACGACCGCGTTGGTCACCAGCTCGCTGGTCAGGACGACGGCGTCGTCGACGATGTCGGCGAACCCCCAGCCCTGGAGGGTGTCGCGGACGAAGGACCGGGCGGTGGCGACCGATCGTCCGACGGGCTCGAAACTGGCAGCCGCGCGCGCGGTGATCACAGAACTCCTCGGCCGGTCGTCGGAGGGCAGGGCTGCGGGGCCGTCCGGCTCGCGCCGCTGTTGCGGCATCCGCTCGCCCGTCGGCTGTGGCTCCGGGGGCTGTCCCCCGGGGATCACTCCGGTGGTCATGGTGTGCGGCCGCCCCTCCGATGCCCGCTCGTGCTCGTGCCACCGCCCAGGCCGGTCGGACCGGTGCGGCTGGACAGCCGCTCGCAAGGTTACTTACCTTCACGGTCCGAGCGGATGCCGGTCGCCGGTGTTCACCCCCCACGGTGTGCGGACGATGTGCGAAGCTGCCGAACTGTTATGGCCTGGTTCGGCCGGGGTGAAACACTGGGCAGGCTTGCGATGGAGGTCGGGTCGGGCTGCGTGCGTTCCGTACGGGTGGGCAGCAGCCCCTGGTGAGGCCGGATCCCGTCTGGGCGGAACTGGCAGGAACACGCAGTAGGAACCGGTGCGCCGGTGCCCGGTGTGCCGATGACGGCACGCCGGGCGGAAGCGGCCGGGCACAGCAGTGGCGGTCTACCCCTCCGGGAGGGACACAGTGGAGTCTGGCGCGGCGACGCGGGGTACGAGGACGCGCGCGAAGGGCGGACCGTCCCTGGGCAGGAGCGGCGCGACCACCGAGGTGGACACGGCGGCCCTGAACCGGCTGCTGGCGGCGCTCGTGTCGATGCGGGACGGGAACTTCCGCAAGCGGCTCACGGTGTCCGGGGACGGCGTGATGTCGGAGATCGCCGCCGTCTTCAACGAGGTGGCGGACCGCAATCTGCACCTCACCGGCGAACTGTCGCGGGTGCGGCGCATGGTCGGACGTGAGGGAAAACTCACGGAGCGGCTGGAGACGGGGGCCTGCGAGGGCTCCTGGGCGGCGGCCGTCGACAACTCCAACGCGCTGGTGGACGATCTCGTCTGGCCCGTGTCGGAGGTCAGCCGGGTGCTCACGGCGGTCGCCGAGGGTGATCTCTCGCCCCGCATGGAACTGCGGACGCAGGGTCCGGACGGTGGCACGGGGCATCCGCTGCGCGGTGAGTTCCTGAAGGTCGGCCGCACCGTCAACAACCTGGTCGACCAGTTGTCGACGTTCACGGACGAGGTCACGCGGGTGGCCAGCGAGGTCGGCACCGAGGGCAAGCTCGGCGGGCAGGCCCAGGTGCGCGGGATGTCGGGTTCGTGGAAGGACCTGACGGAGTCCGTCAACACCATGGCGTACCGGCTGACGGCGCAGGTGCGGGACATCGCGCTGGTGACCACGGCGGTCGCCCGGGGTGACCTGTCCCGCAAGGTGACCGTCCATGTCGCCGGCGAGATGCTGGAGCTGAAGAACACCGTCAACACGATGGTGGACCAGCTGTCGTCGTTCTCCTCCGAGGTGACGCGGGTGGCCCGGGAGGTGGGCACCGAGGGCATTCTGGGCGGTCAGGCGCGGGTGCCCGAGGTGGCCGGCGTGTGGAAGGAGCTGACCGACTCCGTCAACACGATGGCCGGCAACCTGACCGCGCAGGTCCGCGGGATCTCGCAGGTCACGACGGCTGTGGCCAGTGGTGACCTGTCGCAGAAGGTGACGGTTCCGGCGCGCGGCGAGGTCGCGCAGCTCGCCGAGACGATCAACCAGATGACCGAGACGCTGCGGATCTTCGCGGACGAGGTCACGCGCGTGGCGAACGAGGTCGGCGCGGAGGGGCGGCTCGGCGGGCAGGCGAACGTGCCGGGCGCGGCCGGGACGTGGAAGGACCTGACGGACTCCGTCAACACGGTGTTCCGGAACCTGACCACGCAGGTGCGCGACATCGCCGCGGTGACGACCGCCGTGGCCAGCGGTGACCTGTCGCAGAAGGTCACCGTGGACGTGGCCGGCGAGATGCTGGAACTGAAGAACACCGTCAACGGCATGGTGGACCAGCTGTCCTCGTTCGGTGCGGAGGTGACGCGGGTCGCGCGGGAGATCGGTGTCGAGGGTGAGCTGGGCGGCCAGGCGCAGGTACCGGGGGCGGCCGGGACGTGGAAGGACCTGACGGACTCCGTCAACACCGCGTTCCGCAACCTCACCGGACAGGTCCGCAACATCGCCCAGGTGACCACGGCGGTGGCCAACGGCGACCTGTCGCAGAAGGTCACCGTGGACGTCTCCGGCGAGATGCTCCAGCTGAAGAACACCGTGAACACGATGGTGGACCAGCTGTCCTCGTTCGCCGACCAGGTCACGCGGATGGCCCGGGACGTGGGTACGGAGGGCCGGCTGGGCGGTCAGGCCCGGGTGGACGGCGTCTCCGGCACCTGGAAGGAGCTGACGGACTCCGTCAACTTCATGGCGGGCAACCTCACCTCGCAGGTGCGCCAGATCGCCCAGGTGACGACGGCGGTGGCGGGCGGTGACCTGTCGCAGAAGATCGACGTCGACGCGCGCGGCGAGATCCTCGAGCTGAAGAACACGATCAACACGATGGTGGACCAGCTGTCCGCCTTCGCCGACCAGGTGACCCGGGTCGCGCGTGACGTGGGTACGGAGGGCCGGCTCGGCGGGCAGGCGCAGGTGCCCGGGGTCGCCGGTGTGTGGCGGGACCTGACCGACTCCGTGAACGGCATGGCCGGCAACCTCACCGCGCAGGTGCGCAACATCGCGCAGGTCGCCACGGCGGTGGCGCGCGGTGACCTCTCCCAGAAGATCACCGTGGACGCGCGCGGGGAGATCCTGGAGCTGAAGAACACGCTGAACACGATGGTGGACCAGCTGTCGTCGTTCGCGCAGGAGGTCACGCGGGTCGCCCGTGAGGTGGGCACGGAGGGCATGCTCGGCGGGCAGGCCGAGGTCCAGGGTGTCTCCGGCACCTGGAAGGACCTCACGCAGTCCGTGAACTTCATGGCGAACAACCTGACCATCCAGGTGCGCAACATCGCCGAGGTCACCACGGCGGTCGCCAAGGGCGATCTGTCGAAGAAGATCACGGTCGACGCCAAGGGCGAGATCCTCGAACTGGTGACGACGGTCAACACGATGGTCGACCAGCTGTCGAGTTTCGCCGAGCAGGTGACGCGGGTGGCCCGTGAGGTGGGCACCGAGGGCATCCTGGGCGGGCAGGCGCACGTGCCGGGTGTCACCGGTATCTGGAAGGACCTGAGCAACAACGTCAACCTGATGGCCAACAACCTGACCATGCAGGTGCGGAACATCTCCCAGGTGGCCGCAGCGGTTGCCAACGGTGACCTGACGCGGCAGGTGACCATCGAGGCCAGCGGTGAGGTCGCGCAGCTCGCCGACACGATCAACACGATGGTCAAGACGCTGAGTTCGTTCGCCGACCAGGTCACCAAGGTGGCCCGGGAGGTGGGCACGGACGGCATCCTGGGCGGCCAGGCGCACGTACCGGGGGTGGCCGGTACCTGGAAGGACCTCACCGAGTCGGTGAACCAGATGGCGTCCAACCTGACCGGTCAGGTGCGCAACATCGCCATGGTGACCACCGCCATCGCCAAGGGTGACCTGACGAAGAAGATCGACATCGACGCGCGCGGTGAGATCCTGGAGCTGAAGACGACGATCAACACGATGGTCGACCAGCTGTCCAGCTTCGCCGAGGAGGTCACGCGCGTGGCCCGCGAGGTGGGCACGGAGGGGCAGCTCGGCGGCCAGGCACGCGTGCGGGACGTCGACGGCACCTGGCGGGACCTCACCGAGTCGGTGAACGAGATGGCCGGGAACCTGACCCGGCAGGTGCGTGCCATCGCGCGCGTGGCGACCGCGGTGACCCGCGGTGATCTCAACCTGAAGATCGACGTGGACGCCTCCGGCGAGATCCAGGAGCTTCAGGACTACATCAACAAGATGATCGCCAACCTGCGCGACACCACGATCGCCAACAAGGAGCAGGACTGGCTGAAGGGCAATCTGGCCCGCATCTCCGCGCTCATGCAGGGCCGCCGGGACCTGGAGGACGTGGCCTCCCTGATCATGAGCGAGCTGACGCCGGTGGTGTCCGCGCAGCACGGTGCGTTCTTCCTCGCGATGCCGCTGATGGAGGGCAAGGCCACCGATGGCGGCGAGGACGGTTACGAGCTGCGGATGCTGGGCTCGTACGGCTACTCGATGGGCTCCATGCCGACGTCGTTCCGGCCGGGTGAGGCGCTGATCGGCACGGCCGCCGAGGAGAAGCGCACGATCCTGGTGGACAGGGCGCCCAGCGGCTACCTGAAGATCGCCTCCGGGCTCGGCGAGGCTCCGCCGGCGCAGGTGATCGTGCTGCCGGTGCTGTTCGAGGGCGAGGTGCTCGGCGTGATCGAGCTGGCGTCCTTCACGCCGTTCACGCAGATCCAGAAGGACTTCCTCAACCAGATCGCCGAGATGATCGCGACCAGCGTGAACACCATCTCGGTCAACACCAAGACCGAGAAGCTGCTCAAGCAGTCGCAGGAGCTGACCGAGCAGCTGCGGGAGCGGTCGGCCGAGCTGGAGAACCGGCAGAAGGCGCTCCAGGCCTCCAACGCCGAACTGGAGGAGAAGGCCGAGCTGCTGGCCCGGCAGAACCGGGACATCGAGGTGAAGAACACCGAGATCGAGGAGGCCCGGCAGGTCCTGGAGGAGCGTGCCGAGCAGCTCGCGGTGTCGATGCGCTACAAGAGCGAGTTCCTCGCCAACATGTCGCACGAGCTGCGCACGCCGCTCAACTCGCTGCTGATCCTGGCCAAGCTGCTCGCCGACAACGCCGAGGGGAACCTGTCGCCGAAGCAGGTGGAGTTCGCCGAGACGATCCACGGCGCGGGTTCGGACCTGTTGCAGCTGATCAACGACATCCTCGACCTGTCGAAGGTCGAGGCGGGCAAGATGGACGTCTCCCCGACGCGCATCGCGCTCGTGCAGCTCGTGGACTACGTGGAGGCCACCTTCCGGCCGCTGACCGCGGAGAAGGGCCTGGACCTGTCGGTGCGGGTCTCGCCGGAGCTGCCGGCCACCCTGCACACCGACGAGCAGCGGTTGCTCCAGGTGCTGCGGAACCTGCTGTCCAACGCGGTGAAGTTCACCGACTCCGGGTCGGTGGAGCTGGTGATCCGGCCCGCCGGCGCGGCGGTCCCGCAGTCCATCCGGGAGCAGCTGCTGGAGGCCGGTTCGCTGGCCGATCCCGAGGGTGAGCTGATCGCGTTCTCGGTGACCGACACCGGTATCGGCATCGCGGCCAGCAAGATGCGGGTGATCTTCGAGGCGTTCAAGCAGGCGGACGGCACGACGAGCCGCAAGTACGGCGGGACCGGGCTCGGCCTGTCGATCTCGCGGGAGATCGCGCAGCTGCTCGGCGGTGAGATCCACGCGCAGAGCGAACCGGGCCGCGGCTCGACGTTCACGCTGTACCTGCCGCTGCACCCGAGCGAGCTGCCGCCGCAGGGCTACCAGCAGCCTGTGGCCGCGCTGGAGGCCGGTGACCTGGTCGCCTCCGAGGCACGCAGGTCCCTGGAGCTGTCGGCCGCGGAGATCGAGACGCCGGCCGAGGTGAAGTCGTACCGGGAGACGCAGAACGGTCCGGCGGCCCTCTTCCGGCGCCGTCGGCGCAGCCTGCCGGCGGAGGGGCAGCGGGCCGGGCAGTGGGCGGCGGCGACGGAGCAGGAGAGCGCCTCGCAGCCGGGCCGCGCGGTGCGGTTCGGCGGGGAGAAGGTGCTGATCGTCGACGACGACATCCGCAACGTGTTCGCGCTGACCAGCGTCCTGGAGCAGCACGGCCTCTCGGTGCTGTACGCCGAGAACGGCCGTGAGGGCATCGAGGTGCTGGAGCAGCACGACGATGTGGCGGTCGTGCTGATGGACATCATGATGCCGGAGATGGACGGGTATGCGACGACCACGGCGATCCGCAGGATGCCGCAGTTCGCGGGGCTGCCGATCATCGCGCTGACGGCGAAGGCGATGAAGGGCGACCGGGAGAAGGCGATCGAGTCGGGGGCCTCGGACTACGTCACCAAGCCGGTCGACCCCGACCACCTGCTGTCGGTGATGCGCCAGTGGATGAGTCCGGAGTGAGTGCGGCGGGCGGCGGTGCGGCGGGGCGCGGTGCGTCGGGCGGTGCGGCCGGGTGTGGCGTGAACTCGCGGGAACGTCGGGAGGGTGCCGGAGGTTGTTGCATCATGATGGCGGGGAACACGCAGGAATGCGGGATTCCGGGAACCCTCCGGGGCTCCGCCGCGTTTCCTCTATGTGCACAGTGACATCACGGTGACAGGGTGTGGCGACAGGCGGGGTGCGGCTACGATGACCGGCACAAGGACGGGCGGCGAAAGGGAGTCGTCCCCTGGGGCGGCGCCCGGCGTACCGCCGGGGCGAGGAGGGCGGGCCATGGTGCAGAAGGCCAAGATCCTCCTGGTCGATGACCGGCCGGAGAATCTGCTGGCGCTGGAGGCCATCCTCTCTGCGCTCGATCAGACGCTGGTGCGGGCATCGAGCGGGGAGGAAGCGCTCAAAGCGCTGCTCACGGACGATTTCGCGGTCATTCTGCTGGATGTCCAGATGCCGGGCATGGACGGCTTCGAGACGGCGGCGCACATCAAGCGGCGCGAGCGGACCCGTGACATCCCGATCATCTTCCTCACGGCGATCAACCACGGCCCGCACCACACCTTCCGGGGCTACGCGGCGGGCGCGGTGGACTACATCTCCAAGCCGTTCGACCCGTGGGTGCTGCGCGCGAAGGTCTCGGTCTTCGTCGAGCTGTACATGAAGAACTGCCAGCTGCGCGAGCAGGCGGCGCTGCTGCGGCTCCAGTTGGAGGGCGGCGCCGGCAAGGGCGCGGTCGCCGGACGGGAGTCGGCCGGACTGCTCGCGGAGCTCTCCGCGCGGCTCGCGGCCGTCGAGGAGCAGGCCGAGGCACTGTCCAAGCAGCTGGACGACGACTCCGCGGACGCGGCGGCCGTCGCCACGGCGGCCCATCTGGAGCGCAAGCTCACCGGGTTGCGCCGCGCGCTCGACGCTTTGGAACCGGGCACGGGCGGCGGCGCCTCCCTGCCGTCCCAGAACTGACGCGTGCCGGGTCCCGACTTGTCGATGAGCGGGCGTCAGTTCCGGTCCTCCACAGGCGCGACACGAACGGGTGAAGCTGTGGGCACACGTGTCCGCCGTCGTCTCCCCCGGTAACCTCACATCCATGGCCTCACGTCCGTCCGCAGCCAAGAAGCAGCCCGCGAAGAAGGTGGCAGCTCCCGCGAAGGCTGCGGTGAAGAAGGCCGCCGTGAAGAAGGCCGCGGCCAGGAAGGCGCCCGCCAGGAAGCCGGCGGCGAGGAAGGCCGTGCCGCCGAGGCCGGCTCCCAGCGCCACCGGGGGCCTCTACCGGCTCGTGCGCGCCCTCTGGCTGGGTCTCGCGCACGCCGTCGGCGCCGTCTTCCGCGGCATAGGGCAGGGCGCGAAGAACCTCGACCCGGCCCACCGCAAGGACGGCGTCGCCCTGCTGCTGTTCGCCGTCGCCCTGATCGTCGCGGCCGGCACCTGGGCGGATCTGAAGGGGCCCGTCGGCGACCTGGTGGAGATGCTCGTCACCGGCGCCTTCGGCCGGCTCGACCTGCTGGTGCCGATACTGCTCGCGGTGATCGCCGTACGGTTCGTCCGGCATCCGGAGAAGCCGGAGGCCAACGGCCGGATCGTGATCGGCCTGTCGGCACTCGTCGTCGGGGTGCTCGGGCAGGTCCACATCGCCTGCGGCGCGCCCGCGCGCAGCGCCGGCATGCAGGCCATAAGGGACGCCGGCGGCCTCATCGGCTGGGCGGCGGCCACCCCGCTGACGTACGCCGTGAGCGAGGTGCTCGCCGTGCCCCTGCTGGTGCTGCTGACGGTGTTCGGCCTGCTGGTGGTGACCGCCACCCCGGTCAACGCCGTCCCTCAGCGGCTGCGGGCGCTCGGTGTGAGCCTGGGGCTGCTGCCCGACCACGAGACCGACGGGTTCGCCGAGGACGGCACGTACTACGGCGAGGACTACGACGAACAGTGGCGCGAGGCGCCGCCGGCGCGTCCGCGCGGACGCTCCCGCGCCCCCCGGGCGTACGACCCCGGCAGGGCCGAGGAGGAGGCCCTCACGCAGCGCCGCGGGCGCCCCAGGCGCTCCGCCGTGCCCCAGCCGGATCCGCAGCGGCATCCGGACGCCGTGGACGTCGCCGCGGCCGCCGCCGCCTCGCTCGACGGGGCCGTGCAGCACGGCATGCCGCCGTCCCCGCTCGTCGCCGACCTCACGCACGGGGTGGGCGCGGACCACCGCGAGGACACCGCCCCCGTGCCCGCGCCGGCGACCTCGCCGGTCCCGGCACCCGCCACCTCGCCCGTGCCCGCCCCGGCGCCCCGGCCGAAGCAGGAACGGGTCGCGTCCGGACCCGTGCCGGACCTGACCAAGAAGGCTCCCGAGGTGCCCCGGGAGCTGCCCTCGCGCGCGGAACAGCTCCAGCTCTCCGGTGACATCACCTACGCGCTGCCCTCGCTGGACCTGCTCCGGCGCGGCGGCCCCGGCAAGGCGCGCAGCGCGGCCAACGACGCGGTCGTCGCCTCGCTCACCCAGGTGTTCACGGAGTTCAAGGTCGACGCGGCCGTCACCGGCTTCACCCGCGGCCCGACGGTCACCCGTTACGAGGTCGAGCTGGGCCCCGCCGTGAAGGTCGAGCGGATCACCGCGCTCACCAAGAACATCGCCTACGCGGTGGCGAGCCCCGATGTGCGGATCATCAGCCCGATCCCCGGCAAGTCCGCGGTCGGCATCGAGATCCCGAACACCGACCGGGAGATGGTCAACCTCGGTGACGTCCTGCGTCTCGCGGAGTCCGCCGAGGACGACGACCCGATGCTGGTCGCCTTCGGCAAGGACGTCGAGGGCGGGTACGTCATGCACTCGCTGGCGAAGATGCCGCACATGCTGGTCGCCGGCGCGACCGGTTCCGGCAAGTCGTCCTGCATCAACTGCCTGATCACCTCGGTCATGATGCGGGCGACCCCGGAAGACGTCCGGATGATCCTCGTCGACCCCAAGCGCGTGGAACTGACCGCCTACGAGGGCATCCCGCACCTGATCACGCCGATCATCACGAACCCCAAGCGGGCCGCCGAGGCACTCCAGTGGGTGGTCCGCGAGATGGACCTCAGGTACGACGACCTGGCCGCCTACGGATACCGGCACATCGACGACTTCAACCGCGCGGTGCGCGAGGGCAAGGTCAAGCCGCCCGAGGGCAGCGAGCGGGAGCTACAGCCGTACCCGTACCTGCTGGTGATCGTCGACGAGCTGGCCGACCTGATGATGGTCGCCCCGCGGGACGTCGAGGACGCGATCGTGCGCATCACGCAGCTCGCGCGCGCGGCCGGCATCCACCTGGTGCTCGCCACCCAGCGCCCGTCGGTGGACGTGGTCACCGGTCTGATCAAGGCCAACGTGCCCTCCCGGCTGGCCTTCGCCACCTCCTCGCTCGCCGACTCCCGGGTCATCCTCGACCAGCCGGGCGCCGAGAAACTGATCGGCAAGGGCGACGGCCTGTTCCTGCCGATGGGTGCGAACAAGCCGACGCGTATGCAGGGCGCGTTCGTGACCGAGGAGGAGGTCGCGGTCGTCGTCCAGCACTGCAAGGACCAGATGGCGCCCGTCTTCCGGGACGACGTCACCGTCGGCAGCAAGCAGAAGAAGGAGATCGACGAGGACATCGGCGACGACCTCGACCTGCTGTGCCAGGCGGCCGAACTGGTCGTCTCCACCCAGTTCGGGTCGACGTCCATGCTCCAGCGCAAGCTGCGCGTCGGCTTCGCCAAGGCCGGGCGGCTCATGGACCTCATGGAGTCCCGCAGCATCGTGGGACCGAGCGAGGGCTCCAAGGCGCGGGACGTCCTCGTGAAACCCGACGAACTGGACGGCGTGCTCGCGGTGATACGCGGGGAGAGTGAGGGGTAGCGCGAAGGACCGTCCGGCGGGCGTGGGTTACGCCGACCGGCCGGACCCCGTGACCCACCCGTTAGACATCGGTGAGCAACCGTTTCCCTTGGTCGTACGTCCAGTTGAGCGAGAGGACAGGTAGGCCCGCCATCCTGGGGTACCTGCCTGTCCGGCTGTCGGTGTTCCGGGCCGATCCGATGGTGTACAAAGTCCCGCCGCCCGCTTGCCCCACCCTTTCGCACCCCCCCTAGACTGAGCTTCCAGCACAGGTGGCTACACGCTCGAAAGGCGCCCCCGTGTCCCTCGGCAACTCCCCTGAAGACGAGCGTCCGATCCCAGACGAGTCCCAGGAGGCCCGACCCTCCGTGGGCCGTGCCTTGCAGCAGGCGCGGATCGCGGCCGGGCTGACGGTGGACGACGTCAGCAGTGCCACTCGTGTCCGACTCGCCATCGTCCACTCCATCGAGGCGGACGACTTCACCCCCTGCGGCGGCGACGTGTACGCCCGGGGTCACATCCGCACGCTGGCCAGGGCCGTCCACCTCGATCCCGGTCCGCTGATCGCCCGGTACGACGCCGAGCACGGCGGCCGCCCCGCACCCACCCCCGCGGCACCCATGTTCGAGGCGGAGCGGATCCGGCCCGAGCGGCGCGGACCGAACTGGACCGCGGCCATGGTCGCCGCGATCGTCGTGGTGATCGGCTTCGTCGGCTTCACCGCCGTCAAGGGCGGTGGCGGCGGCTCCCGGGCACAGGTCGCCGAGGGTGCCACGCCCGCCGCCGGCAAGACCGCCTCGGCGACGCCGAAGAAGGCGAAGCCCGCCGCGCCGACCGGCGAGCCCTCCGACAGCGCCATCGCCGCCGCACCCCAGGACAAGGTGACCGTGCAGGTCAGCGCGCCCCACGGACGCAGCTGGATCTCGGCCAAGGACCACAACGGCCGGATGCTCTTCGACGGGCTGCTGAAGAAGGGCGAGTCGAAGACGTTCCAGGACAGCACCAAGATCAACCTGATCCTGGGCGACGCGGGCGCCATCGACCTGTACGTCAACGGCAAGAAGATCGACGACACCTTCAAGCCCGGCGCGGTGGAGCGCCTGACCTACACCAAGGGCGACCCGGTGGCCGGCTGACCGGCCCCGCTGCGCGGATGTGACGGAGTCGGCCGGGCTCGGCCAACCCCGTCGACATGGGCTGTCAGCGGGACGAAGTAGTCTTGAGCTCATGCCTGAACGCCGTACCGTCGCACTCGTCACTCTCGGCTGCGCTCGTAACGAGGTGGATTCCGAGGAGCTCGCAGGCCGTTTGGAGGCGGACGGCTGGCAGCTCGTCGACGACGCCGCGGACGCCGACGTCGCCGTGGTCAACACCTGCGGCTTCGTGGAGGCCGCCAAGAAGGACTCCGTCGACGCCCTGCTGGAGGCCAACGACCTCAAGGACCACGGCAGAACCCAGGCCGTGGTGGCCGTGGGCTGCATGGCCGAGCGGTACGGCAAGGAGCTGGCCGAAGCGCTGCCCGAGGCCGACGGCGTGCTCGGCTTCGACGACTACGCGGACATCTCCGACCGCCTCCAGACCATCCTCTCCGGTGGCATCCACGCCGCCCACACCCCCCGGGACCGGCGCAAACTGCTCCCGATCAGCCCCGCCCAGCGACAGGAGTCGGCCGCGGTGGTGGCGCTGCCCGGCCACGCCCCTGCCGACCTCCCCGAGGGCGTCGCGCCCGCCTCCGGCCCCCGTGCGCCGCTGCGCCGCCGGCTGGACGGCGCCCCTGTCGCCTCGGTCAAGCTCGCCTCGGGCTGCGACCGGCGCTGCTCGTTCTGCGCCATCCCCTCCTTCCGCGGCTCCTTCATCTCCCGCCGCCCCAGTGACATCCTCAACGAGACCCGCTGGCTGGCCGAGCAGGGCGTGAAGGAGATCATGCTGGTCTCCGAGAACAACACCTCCTACGGCAAGGACCTCGGCGACATCCGCCTGCTGGAGTCCCTCCTGCCGGAGCTGGCCGAGGTCGACGGCATCGAGCGGGTGCGGGTGAGCTACCTCCAGCCGGCCGAGATGCGCCCGGGCCTGATCGACGTGCTGACCTCCACCCCCAAGGTCGCGCCCTACTTCGACCTGTCCTTCCAGCACTCCGCGCCCGACGTGCTGCGCGCCATGCGCCGCTTCGGCGACACCGACCGGTTCCTCGAGCTGCTCGACACCATCCGCGGCAAGGCACCCCAGGCCGGCGTGCGCTCCAACTTCATCGTCGGCTTCCCCGGCGAGACCGAGTCCGACCTGGCCGAACTGGAGCGCTTCCTGAACGGCGCCCGGCTGGACGCCATCGGTGTCTTCGGCTACTCCGACGAGGACGGCACGGAAGCGGCGACGTACGAGAACAAGCTGGACGAGGACCTCGTCGCCGAGCGGCTGGCGCGGATCTCCCGGCTCGCCGAGGAACTCGTCTCGCAGCGCGCCGAGGAGCGCGTCGGCGAGACCGTGCACGTTCTGGTGGAGTCCGTCGACGAGGAGGAGGGCGTCCACGGCCGCGCCGAGCACCAGGCCCCGGAGACCGACGGCCACGTCCTGCTCACGAGCGGCGCCGGCCTGCGGGTCGGACGTATGGTCGAGGCGAAGGTGGTCGGTACGGAAGGTGTCGACCTGGTCGCCGAGCCGCTGACCGGCTCGCTCGCGTGTAGTGAGGAGGCGGGCAGATGACCGGAGTCCCGGCATCCGCCGCGGGCGGCCCCACCGGCGGCGCGCAGGGCGCTCCGGGCACCGCCGCCGCTGCCGACGGCGACACGTCCGAGGTCTCCGGTTCTGCTTCGGGCCCGGCCACGGCCCACGACGGCGGCGGCAAGCCGGCCCGCGGCGGGAAGATCGCGGCCGCGGCCGTCAACCAGGCCAGCGTCTGGAACGTCGCCAATCTGCTGACGATGCTCCGGCTGGTCCTGGTGCCGGGCTTCGTGGCCCTGATGCTGGCCGACGGCGGTCACGACCCGGCCTGGCGCTCGCTGGCCTGGGCGTCCTTCGCCGTCGCCATGATCACCGACCTGTTCGACGGGCATCTGGCGCGTACATACGACCTGGTCACCGACTTCGGGAAGATCGCCGACCCCATCGCCGACAAGGCGATCATGGGGGCGGCGCTCGTCTGTCTGTCGGCCCTGGACGATCTGCCGTGGTGGGTCACGGCCGTCATCCTCGGCCGGGAACTCGGCATCACCCTGCTGCGTTTCCTGGTCATCCGCTACGGCGTGATCCCCGCCAGCCGGGGCGGCAAGCTCAAGACGCTCACCCAGGGCGTGGCCGTCGGGATGTACGTCCTGCCGCTGACGGGGTGGCTGGCCAGCCTCAGATTCTGGGTGATGGCCGCGGCGGTCGTCCTCACGGTCGTCACCGGCCTCGACTACGTAAGACAAGCCATTGTGTTGCGGCGACAGGGAATGGCCGAGCGCGCGGCGGCGTTGGAGGAGAAGGAAGCGTGAGTTCCGCGGCCACCGAACTGGTGCGACTACTGACAGTGAGGGGCGAGACCCTCGCCGTCGCCGAGTCGCTGACCGGGGGCCTGGTAGCCGCGGAGATCACCGGAGTGCCGGGGGCGTCCCGGGTGTTCCGGGGCTCGGTCACCGCCTACGCCACCGAGCTGAAGCATCGGCTGCTGGGCGTGGACGCCACTCTGCTGGCTCAGCGTGGAGCAGTGGATCCGCAGGTCGCGGCCGAGATGGCGGCCGGAGTCCGCGAGGCGCTGGGAGCCGACTGGGGCATCGCGACCACCGGGGTCGCCGGCCCCGACCCGCAGGACGGCCGGCCCGTCGGGACGGTGTACGTCGCCGTCGACGGACCTCCCACAGCGGGGAGCGGTTCTGCCGGTGGCGGAAAAGTCGAGGGTCTGCGGTTGAACGGCAGCCGTGCGGAAATTCGTATGGAGAGTGTACGGAGCGTACTCGCAGTGCTTCTGGAGCGGCTTGCGGGCGAACAGACCGGGAATGAGCGGGCACAGGATACGGAACGGAACGGGGGGTATTGATGTTTGCAGCCCTGAGTGAACACGACATCGCTCCCCGCACGGCCGCGGCGCGAGGCGGTACGGTGGGGCGAGAAGGATGCGGCTACGCGGTCCGAGGAGGGAGCCACCGATGATTCTGCTCCGTCGCCTGCTGGGTGACGTGCTGCGTCGGCAGCGCCAACGCCAGGGCCGTACTCTGCGCGAAGTCTCCTCGTCCGCCCGAGTCTCACTCGGCTATCTCTCCGAGGTGGAGCGGGGGCAGAAGGAGGCTTCCTCCGAGCTGCTCGCCGCCATCTGCGACGCGCTGGACGTACGGATGTCGGAACTCATGCGAGAAGTGAGCGACGAACTGGCGCTCGCCGAACTGGCCCAGTCCGCCGCGGCCGAGCACGTACCCGCGCCGGTCCGGCCGATGCTGGGCTCCGTCTCGGTGGCCGGCGTGCCACCGGAACGGGTGACCATCAAGGCACCCGCGGAGGCCGTGGACGTGGTCGCCGCCTAGGGTGCGTGTACGCGGCCCGAGAACCCGATACGAGTGTGGCCCCGGCCGGCTCTCCCCAGTGACCCCTGGGAAGCCGGCCGGGGCTTCCGCTTTACCACGCGCTCCGCGCGGGCTCCCGGTCCTTCGTCCGTTTGCCGGAGTCGGGCGGTGCGGTCATCGTGGAGGGACGTGACGGGGCCGAAGCACCGGAGGAAGCGGATGTACGTCGTGAAGAGCCCGTTGGCCGACGCGGACCTGAAGACCGTGTCCGGGGCGCTCCAGGGTGCGCTCGTCGATCTGGTGGACCTCTCCCTGGTCACCAAGCAGATCCACTGGAACGTCGTCGGGCCACGGTTCCGCTCCGTCCATCTCCAGCTGGACGAGGTGGTCGACTCCGCCCGCACGCACTCCGACACCGTGGCCGAGCGGGCGTCGGCGCTGGGCGTCCCGCCCGACGGGCGCGCCGCCTCGGTCGCCTCCGGGAGCGGCATCGGCACCGCTCCGGCGGGATGGATCAAGGACACGGACGCGGTCGGCACCATGGTGGACGCGCTCGGTGCGGTGATCGTCCGCATGCGGGAACGGGTGAACGCGACCGGCGAGGCAGACCCGGTCTCCCAGGACATCTTCATCGGCATCACCGCCGACCTGGAGAAGCACCACTGGATGTTCCAGGCGGAGCACGCGTAACGGCTCACCGGAGGACGGCGGCCCCCGGTGCCGGTCCGTCCGTGGAGCGAGTGTCCGGCGTTGCCTCGGTGAGCCCGTGGTGCGCCTCCCGAGCGGGACGGGCGACGGTCTGGCGTCCGGCTGGAGGTGGTGGCGGGCATGGTGGGGCGAATAGTGCGCTACGGGGTGGCACTCGGCTGCGGCGCGGCCTGGTGGTGGGCCGTGCTGCGGCTCGCCGTGGGCGAGGGCCCGGGTGTGCTGGAAGGTGCCGTCGTGTTGGGCGGCTGGGGGCTGAGCGTGCTGCCCGTGCACTGCGCGCCCAAGCGGCGCGCTGCCGGGGCCGTGCCCCCCGGCAGCTGGGAGGCCGCTTGGCGGGCGGGCGACATCACCACGGCGCCGCAGCCCCCCTTGGGCGAAGTGTCGGACTCCTCGTGAAGGCGCGAGGGCGCCGGCGCGTGAGGGTGCCGGGATGGTGCCGGGGTGCGGGGGTGCAGCGCTGCCGGGGCGTGGTGGTGTGGCGGTGCCAGGGCGTGGTGGTGAGGTGTCGGGGTGCGGGGTGGTGAGGTGCCGCGGTGCCGGTGTGCAGGGTGGTGAGGTGTCGGGGTGTCTCGTGGCGGGCGGTCAGCCGGTGCGGCGGGGGTACTTCTCGCGCCAGCGTTGCGGTGAGCCCGGTGCGGGAGTGGGGCCCGTCTGGCACGTGGGGCACCAGTACGTGGGCCGTTCCTGGGAGCCGTCGCCCTGGTCGGCCACCCGCACCGGGGTGTGGCAGCGCAGGCACGGGCGGGACGCGCGGCCGTAGACGAACAGGTCCTGTCGGGGCAGGCCGGTGGTCTGCCGGACCGGGCGGTCGCGGTTCGCCTCCAGCAGCTTCTTGGCCAGGAGGGGCAGCTTCTCGGCGCGGTCCGCAGGGAGTGCGCCGGCCGGCAGCCAGGGGGTCACGCCGAGCAGGAAGCACAGCTCGCTCTTGTACACGTTGCCGATGCCGGCCAGGTTGCGCTGGTCGAGCAGGGCCTCGCCGAGCTGACGGGCGGGGTCCGCGAGGATGTTGGCCAGAGCGCGCTCGGGGTTCCAGTCCGGGCCGAGCAGGTCGGGGCCGAGGTGGCCGACGACCCGTTCCTCGTCGGTCGTGTGCAGCAGCTCCAGGACCGTGAGGCGGTAGCCGACGGCCGCGCGGTCGGCGGTGGTGAGGACCGCGCGGATCTGGTGCGCCGGGCCGCCCCGCCAGCGCTCGCCCGTGCCGAACACCTTCCACGCTCCCTCCATGCGCAGATGCGTGTGCAGGGTCAGACCGCCCTCGAACCGGGTGAGCAGGTGCTTGCCGCGCGGGATCGTGTTCAGCACCGTGCGGCCGGCCAGGTCGACCGTCGCGTACTTCGGCACCCGGAAGTCGCTCCGGGTCAGCGCCCTGCCCGCGAGGGCCTCGTGCAGCCGTCGCGCGGCCTGCCAGACCGTGTCACCTTCGGGCATGCGTCAAGAGTGCCACGCGCTCGGCGCGGCCACGGTGCCGGTCATGCTCTCAGGCGCAGGCCACGGGGTGTCGCCACGAATCCCGCCGTCTCCAGGAGGGCGCCCACGGGCGAGGTCAGGGCCTGGGCGCCGTTGATCCGCTCGACCGTGACCGTGCCGAGCGAACCCGCGCGGGCCGCCGCGGCCAGCGCCTCGGCGGCCGTACCGAGACGGGGGTCGTCGGAGGTGTCGGTGTCCGGGGCGGCGGGCCAGGCCAGCAGTGTCTTGCCGCCGCGCTCCATGTACAGCGTCAGCTCGCCCTCCACCAGTACGACCAGTGAGCCCGCCTTGCGGCCCGGCTTGTGCCCGGCCCCGGTCGGCGGCTCCGGCCAGGGGAGGGCGGCGCCGTAGGCGTTCGCGGGGTCGGCCGCGGCGAGGACCACCGCCCGGGGGTCGGGTGCCGGGGTGCCCGTACGGCCGTTGCCCTGGCTCCGGTGCGCGGCCGGACCGTAGGGAGCGGAGCCGTAGGGGCGCGAGCCACCGGGGGAGGCGTAGGGGGCGGGGCCGCCTCCGCGGGGGCCGCCGTAACCGGGGGAGGCGAAGGGGTCGGCGAGGCCGCGGGGCGCGCTGTCACCGGCGGTGGTGGGGCGGTCCTCCGGCGGCCACGTGAAGTCGCCGTCCAGACCGGGGTGGGCGAGACCGCCGTCGGTCCCGTCGAAGGTGCCGGGGGGTGTGTGGCCGTGCAGAGTGCCGTCGGCTGTGCCGAAGGGCGCGTCGAACGGGGCGCCGAACGGATTGGGGAAGCCCGGGTCGGCGAAACCGTTCGCGCCGCCCGGGGCCCCGAAGCCGCTGGGACCGGCCGGGACGGGCAGGCCCTGCGACCGCTCGCGGGCGTTCGCCACCGCACGCAGGCGGTCCACCGCGCCGTCCATCGCGAACTGGGCCGCGCCCAGCCCCTCGACCACGTAACCACGCCGGGCCTGGCCGCTCTCCTCGAACACGGACAGCACCCGGTACACCGCCGAGAAGCCGCCCTCGACACCCTCCGCGGCGACCGCGCCGCGGGTGACCACGCCGTGCCGGTCCAGGAGCGTGCGGGCCAGCGCGTGCGCGCGCACGGTGGCGTCCGGCTCGGCCGCGGGCAGCAGCGACCAGCGGCCGGCGACGGTCGGCGGGCCGGTGCGGGAGGCGGTGCGCGCCGCGGCCGTCAGGGAGCCGTACCGGCCGCGCGGGACGCTGCGCTTGGCACGGTGCGCGGTCGAGCCCGCGGTACGGCCCGAGCCCAGCAGGGAACGCATCGGTGCCAGCGTGTCGTTGGTGAGCCGGCCCGACCAGGCCAGGTCCCACAGCACGTCGGCCAGTTGCGGGTCGGTGGCTTCCGGGTGGGCGGTGGCCCGGACCTGGTCGGCGATCTGCCGGAAGAACAGGCCGTAGCCGCCGGAGAGGGTGTCCAGGACGGACTGGTGCAGCGGGGTCAGCTCCAGCGGGTGCGGTGACGGCAGCAGCAGCGGTGCCGCGTCGGCCAGGTAGAGGGAGACCCAGCCGTCCTTGCCGGGCAGGGCGCCCGCTCCGGCCCACACCACCTCGCCCGCGGCGGTCAGCTCGTCGAGCATCGAGGGTGTGTAGGCGGCCACGCGGGAGGGCAGGACCAGCTTCTCCAGCGCGGAGGCGGGCACCGAGGCACCCTGCAACTGCTCCACCGCGCGCACCAGTCCGTCGATGCCCCGCAGCCCGTGGCCCTTGCCGATGTGCTGCCACTGCGGCAGGAACTGCGCGAGCGCGGGCGGCGGCACGGGTTCCAGTTCGTGCCGCAGGGCTGCCAGGGAGCGGCGGCGCAGGCGGCGCAGTACGGCCGCGTCGCACCACTCCTGGCCGATGCCCGCCGGATGGAACTCGCCCTGGACGACTCGGCCGTTGGCGGCGAGCCGTTGCAGGGCGCCCTCCGTGACCGCGACACCCAGGCCGAAGCGGGCCGCCGCCGTGGCCGAGGTGAACGGGCCGTGGGTGCGGGCGTACCGCGCGAGGAGGTCGCCCAGCGGGTCCTTGACCGGCTCGGTGAAGGCCTCGGGGACACCGACGGGCAGCGCCGTGCCGAGCGCGTCGCGCAGCCGGCCCGCGTCCTCCACGGTCGCCCAGTGCTCGGCGCCCGCGATCCGCACCCTGATGGTGCGGCGGGCGGCGGCCAGCTCCCGCGCCCACTGCGGGTCCGCGCCCCGTGCGACCAGCTCTGCGTCGGTCAGCGGGCCGAGCAGACGCAGTATGTCGGCGACCCCCTCCACGTCCTTGACCCGGCGGTCCTCCGTGAGCCACTGGAGTTCGCGCTCCAGCTCGGTCAGCACCTCCGCGTCGAGCAGTTCGCGCAGCTCCGCCTGGCCCAGCAGCTCGGCCAGCAGCCTCGAGTCCAGGGACAGCGCGGCGGCACGGCGCTCGGCCAGCGGGGAGTCACCCTCGTACAGGAACTGGGCGACGTACCCGAACAGCAGGGAGCGGGCGAACGGTGACGGCTCCGGGGTGGTGACCTCGACCAGGCGCACCCTGCGGGACTCGAGTTCGCCCATCAGCTCGACCAGCCCGGGAACGTCGAAGACGTCCTGGAGGCATTCGCGGACCGCCTCCAGGACGATCGGGAACGAGCCGAACTCGCTCGCCACCTGGAGCAACTGGGCGGCCCGCTGCCGCTGCTGCCACAGCGGGGTGCGCTTGCCCGGGGTGCGGCGCGGCAGCAGCAGCGCGCGGGCGGCGCACTCGCGGAACCGGGAGGCGAACAGCGCCGAGCCGCCGACCTGGTCGGTGACGATCTGGTCGACCTCGCCCTTGTCGAAGGCGACGTCCGCCGCACCGACCGGGGCCTGGTCACCGTCGTACTCGGTGCCGGCCTTCACCGGCTCCTGGTCCAGCAGGTCCAGGCCCATCAGGTCGGCGTCGGGCAGGCGCAGCACGATGCCGTCGTCGGCGTGCATGACCTGCGCGTCCATGCCGTACCGCTCGGACAGGCGCGCGCCGAGGGCGAGCGCCCAGGGGGCGTGGACCTGGGCACCGAACGGCGAGTGCACGACGACCCGCCAGTCGCCCAGCTCGTCCCGGAACCGTTCCACGACGATCGTCCGGTCGTCCGGGACATGGCCGCAGGCCTCGCGCTGCTCGTCGAGGTACGACAGCACGTTGTCCGCCGCCCAGGCGTCCAGACCCGCGGTGAGCAGGCGCAGCCGGGCGTCCTCCTTGGACAGCGAGCCGACCTCGCGCAGGAACGCGCCGACCGCGCGGCCCAGTTCGAGCGGACGGCCGAGCTGGTCGCCCTTCCAGAAGGGCAGCCGGCCCGGCACGCCCGGCGCCGGGGAGACCAGAACCCGGTCGCGGGTGATGTCCACGATGCGCCAGGAACTCGTGCCCAGCGTGAAGACGTCGCCCACCCGGGACTCGTAGACCATCTCCTCGTCCAGCTCACCGACCCGGCCGCCGCCCTTCTTGGGGTCGGAACCGGCGAGGAAGACCCCGAACAGGCCACGGTCCGGGATCGTGCCGCCGGAGGTGACGGCGAGACGCTGGGCGCCGGGCCGGCCGGTGACCGTCCCGGCCACCCGGTCCCACACCACGCGCGGGCGCAGCTCCGCGAACGCGTCCGACGGATAGCGGCCCGCGAGCATGTCGAGCGTCGCCGTGAACGCCGACTCGGGGAGCGAGGCGAACGGGGCGGCGCGGCGGACCACGGCGAGCAGGTCGTCGAACTGCCAGGTGTCCAGCGCCGTCATGGCGACCAGCTGCTGCGCGAGCACGTCCAGCGGGTTCGCGGGCACCTTCAGGGACTCGATGGCGCCCGTGCGCATCCGCTCGGTGACCACGGCCGCCTGGACGAGGTCCCCCCGGTACTTCGGGAAGACCACACCGGTGGAGACGGCGCCGACCTGGTGTCCCGCGCGGCCCACGCGCTGGAGGCCCGAGGCGACGGAGGGCGGGGACTCGACCTGCACGACGAGGTCCACGGCACCCATGTCGATGCCCAGTTCCAGGCTGGACGTGGCGACCACCGCGGGCAGCCGGCCCGCCTTCAGGTCCTCCTCCACCAGGGCGCGCTGCTCCTTGGAGACCGAGCCGTGGTGCGCGCGGGCGATCACGGGGGGCGCGCCCTGGGCCGCGCCCGAGCCGCCCATCAGCTGGGCCGGGGCGTGGTGCTCGTCCAGGGGTTCGCCGGTGGCGCGCTCGTACGCGATCTCGTTGAGCCGGTTGCACAGCCGCTCGGCCAGCCGGCGGGAGTTGGCGAAGACGATCGTGGAGCGGTGGGACTGGACCAGGTCGGCGATCCGCTCCTCCACCTGCGGCCAGATCGACGGCCGCTCGCCGCCCCCGGCCGCGTCGGCCGCCGGGGAACCGCCCAGCTCGCCCATGTCCTCGACCGGGACGACCACGGACAGGTCGAACTCCTTGCCGGACTCCGGCTGGACGATCTCCACCTTGCGGCCCGGTGACAGATACCGGCCCACCTCGTCCACCGGGCGCACGGTCGCCGACAGGCCGATCCGGCGGGCGGGCCTCGGCAGCAGTTCGTCCAGCCGCTCCAGGGAGAGCGCGAGGTGCGCGCCGCGCTTGGTGCCCGCGACCGCGTGCACCTCGTCCAGGATCACCGTCTCCACGCCGGCCAGCGCGTCGCGCGCGGCCGACGTCAGCATCAGGAACAGCGACTCGGGGGTGGTGATGAGGATGTCCGGCGGGCGCGTGGACAGCGCGCGGCGCTCGGCGGCGGGGGTGTCACCGGAGCGGATGCCGACCCGGATCTCGGGCTCGGGCCGGCCCAGGCGCACGGATTCCTGGCGGATGCCGGTCAGCGGACTGCGCAGATTGCGCTCGACGTCGACCGCGAGGGCCTTCAGCGGCGACACGTACAGCACCCGGCAGCGCTTCTTCGGGTCCGCCGGGGGCGGGGCCGAGGCCAGCTGGTCCAGGGCGGCGAGGAACGCGGCCAGCGTCTTGCCCGAGCCGGTCGGGGCGACCACCAGCACGTCCGAGCCCTCCCGGATGGCCTGCCACGCGCCGGCCTGGGCCGCGGTGGGCGCGGAGAACGCCCCCGTGAACCAGCCGCGGGTCGCGGGGGAGAAGCCGTCCAGGGCTCGGTGTGCGGAGCTGACCATGCGTCCATCCTGCACCCACCCACTGACAATCGCCCTGACCTGGGCAAATCCGGACGAGCGAGGTTCCTGCGCCCCGCGGGCGCCCCACCGCGGTGCGGGCGGGCGGCGCGGCGCGGGGCGGGGCGGCGACGTGGCGGGGTGCTACGGCCAGGCGCCGAACCCGACCCGAACCCCGAACCTCGCGCGTCGAGACCCGCGCGTCGCGGCCGTGGCGGTGGACGGTGGGCGTACGGGCCGTCGGCGCGTGAGGCACGGCCGGCCGGTCCAGCATGCCGGGCAGGCTTCTCCGGCGCGCGGGAAGGGGTCCCCGCCGGTACGGCTGGGCCGAGCCGTTCCCGTCCCGTCCGGCGCGCGGGACGGGACCTCCGGCGCCCTGGACCGGCCGGCCCACGAAGAGGCCGTGCGCCCGACCGGTCAGTACACGGAGCCGCGCACCGGGCCGGTCAGCCCACGAAGCGGCCGTGTGCCCGCAACGTGAGCAGTGCCTCGATCGTCACCAGGGGGCGTGCCTCCAGCGCGGGGGCCGGGGCCCACTGGCGCCAGCGGACCGGCCAGCCGCCGTCCTCCCGCTGCTCGGCCGCCAGGTGGTCCAGCGAGCGCGCCATCTCGTCATCCGTGAACCACGCGCGCGCGAGCGAGTCCGGGCCGCGGGCGAAGTCGTGCGGGAAGTGGTGCTCGCCCGGGGCGTAACCGGGGGCGACCGGGAACGCGTCGAGACGGCCGAAGTCCAGCGCCGCGAGGCGCTGCTCCCGCACCAGGCGGCCCAGCCGGTCGGCGGCGGCCTCCGCGCGCGGGCGGTCGGCAGCGGAGTCCAGGAAGGTCACGGCGGCCTCCACCTCGTAGGGGTGGGACTTCTCCAGGGACTCCACGGCCTGCCAGCAGAAGTCGGTGGCCCGGAACAGCCACGCGTGCCACACCGCGTTGCGGTGCAGCACGCCGACCACCGGTCCGGTGGCCAGCAGCTCGCTGGGCGGGTCGTCGACGACCGGGACGAACGGCGCCGTGGGATACCCGCGCTGGCTGGGGTGGACGGCCGGCAGCGCGCCGTCCGCGGTGGAGACGGAGGTCAGATAGCGGCACACGCGCTCCACCCGCTGTCCGCCGCACCGCCCGATGGCGTCCAGCACGCCCAGGGCGTGCGCGGTGTGCAGGGGCTGGCTGACCGGTCCGCGCAGATCGGGTTCGAGCGCGTGCCCGTAGCCGCCGTCCTCGTTGCGGTAGGCGTCCAGCGCCGTCTCCACCGCGTCCGGGGTGCCGTGCAGGAAGTGGTGGGCGAAGAGGCGCTGCTCCAGCACGCGCGCGGTGAGCCACACGAACTGCTCGGCGCGGAGGAGCGGGGAGCGCGCCGGAGGCGTGGAGGGGAGTGGGGAGACTCCTGTTTCGGACATGGGTCAGACCGTAGGACGGAAAGCGGTCTCGGAAAGCACTCCCGGCCAGGGCCCACACTCAGGGGCGGGATACTGGTGTCATGCGGTTGACGGTCTTCTGGCAGCGGATGGCGGAACACTTCGGTCCGGAGTACGCCGACACCTTCGCGCGTGATCACGTCATGGCGGAGCTGGGCGGACGCACGGTGAACGAGGCACTGGACGCCGGCTGGGAGGCCAAGGACGTGTGGCGCGTGGTCTGCGCCGTCATGAGCGTGCCCGGCGAGAGACGCTGACGGACACCGGCCGGCCGGAATGCGCTGCGCGCGCGGGCCGAGACCGGTGGGGGACCCGGCGGTACGGCACTGATCTGTCACGAAGGCCGCCCACGGGCACCGGCTGTCCCTGGCGTGGGCGAGACTTGGCCCGTGGCATCGACTCACGAGGACTCCCTGGCACCGCCCGCCGACGGCGACGAGCCGTCCGCCCCGTCCGACCGGCACACGGCACCGGCGGCGACGCCGCCCGACCGGGCTCCGGCCCCCGAGGCCGTCACCCCGCCCGGCCGGATGCCGCGCTGGCTGCCGCGCGCCATGGTGCTCGCGCTCGCGCTGATCGCCGCGTTCCAGCTGGGCAGCTGGGCCTTCCACCAGCTGACCGCCCTGTTGATCAACATGTTGATCGCGTTCTTCCTGGCTCTAGCGATCGAGCCGGCGGTGAGCCGGATGGCGGGCCGCGGGATGCGCCGGGGGCTCGCCACCTTCCTGGTCTTCCTCGGGCTGACCGTCATCGCCGCCGGTTTCGTCACCCTGCTCGGGTCGATGCTGGCCGGCCAGATCATCAAGATGATCGAGGGTTTCCCGGACTACCTCGACTCGCTCATCCACTGGATCAACAAGAGCTTCCACACGGAACTCCGGCGGGTGGACGTCCAGGAGGGGCTGCTCCACTCCGACTGGCTGCGCAAGTACGCGCAGAACAGCGCGGCCGGTGTCCTCGACGTGTCCGCGCAGGTCCTCGGCGGCCTCTTCCAGCTGCTGACGATCGGACTGTTCTCGTTCTACTTCGCCGCGGACGGCCCCCGGCTGCGCCGCGCCCTGTGCTCCGTCCTGCCGCCCGCCCGTCAGGCCGAGGTGCTGCGCGCGTGGGAGATCGCCGTCGACAAGACGGGCGGCTATCTCTACTCGCGCGGCCTCATGGCACTCATCTCCGGGGTCGCGCACTACATCCTGCTCGAGTCCCTGGGCGTGCCGTACGCGCCCGTGCTCGGTGTCTGGGTCGGTCTGGTGTCGCAGTTCATCCCCACCATCGGGACGTACCTGGCGGGCGCGCTGCCGATGCTGATCGCGTTCACCGTCAACCCCTGGTACGCGGTGTGGGTGCTGGTCTTCGTCGTGGTCTACCAGCAGTTCGAGAACTACATGCTCCAGCCCAAGCTGACCGCCAAGACGGTGGACATCCACCCGGCGGTCGCCTTCGGTTCGGTCATCGCGGGCACCGCGCTGCTCGGTGCGGTCGGCGCGCTGATCGCCATCCCCGCGGTGGCCACGCTCCAGGCGTTCCTCGGGGCGTACGTGAAGCGGTACGCCGTCACGGACGACCCCCGGGTGCACGGGCACCAGGGCCGGCCGGCCGGTCCGGGAACGCTCACGCGCGTCCGCCGGCTGTGGTCCGGCCGTCCCGGCGGGCAGGAGCGGCCGTAGGGCCGGGGCGATGACCGCGACGGACCGCCGCGGTAGCCCGTCCGGACGACCGCTCGTCCGCTCGTCCGCTCGTTGGCCGTAGGGCCGCATGTCGCCCGTCCGCACGGTGAGCGTCGGCCGGAGCCGTTCGGCCGCCCCGCGGGAACCCTGCCCGCCCGCGGGGTGCGCTTGACATGAAAATCGAACATCCATTCACATGGAGGCTCAGGCGAGGCTTTCGGCAGGGGATTACGTCCCGATTCGAGGGTAGGTGCCCCTCGGTTATCCACAGGCTGGGCCTGCGTCGGGGCGCATTGTCAGTGGCAGGCGTTAGCGTCTTTGACGTGAAGCGATCGACTCAAGCAAACCGGGTGGAACCCATGGCAGGAACCGACCGCGAGAAGGCGCTCGACGCCGCGCTCGCACAGATTGAACGGCAATTCGGCAAGGGCGCGGTCATGCGCATGGGCGATCGGTCGAAGGAGCCCATCGAGGTCATCCCGACCGGGTCGACCGCGCTCGACGTGGCCCTCGGCGTCGGCGGCCTGCCGCGCGGCCGTGTCATCGAGGTCTACGGACCGGAGTCCTCCGGCAAGACGACCCTGACCCTGCACGCGGTGGCGAACGCCCAGAAGGCCGGCGGCCAGGTCGCGTTCGTGGACGCGGAGCACGCCCTCGACCCCGAGTACGCGCAGAAGCTCGGCGTCGACATCGACAACCTGATCCTCTCCCAGCCCGACAACGGCGAGCAGGCCCTGGAGATCGTGGACATGCTCGTCCGCTCCGGTGCCCTCGACCTGATCGTCATCGACTCCGTCGCGGCGCTCGTCCCGCGCGCGGAGATCGAGGGCGAGATGGGCGACAGCCACGTCGGTCTCCAGGCCCGTCTGATGAGCCAGGCCCTGCGGAAGATCACCAGCGCGCTCAACCAGTCCAAGACCACCGCGATCTTCATCAACCAGCTCCGCGAGAAGATCGGTGTGATGTTCGGCTCCCCGGAGACCACGACCGGTGGCCGGGCGCTGAAGTTCTACGCCTCGGTGCGGCTCGACATCCGGCGTATCGAGACGCTGAAGGACGGCACCGACGCGGTGGGCAACCGCACCCGCGTCAAGGTGGTCAAGAACAAGGTGGCGCCGCCCTTCAAGCAGGCCGAGTTCGACATCCTCTACGGTCACGGCATCAGCCGTGAGGGCGGCCTGATCGACATGGGCGTGGAGCACGGCTTCGTCCGCAAGGCCGGCGCCTGGTACACGTACGAGGGCGACCAGCTCGGCCAGGGCAAGGAGAACGCGCGCAACTTCCTGAAGGACAACCCCGACCTGGCCAACGAGATCGAGAAGAAGATCAAGGAGAAGCTGGGCGTGGGCGTCCGGCCGGAGAAGCCCGCCGTGGAGCCGGGCGCGGACGCGGCGGTCACCACCGCGGCGGCGGACGACGCCAAGTCGGTGCCCGCCCCGGCAGCCGCCAAGACCGCCAAGCCCAAGGCCACCGCAGCCAAGAGCTGACCCGTGACACGACGAACCGACTGGGCCGAGTACGAGTACGCCTCCCCCGGCGCCCTACGGGGGAGGGGCACCGGGGGCCGGCCGGGCTACGCCACGGACGGTGACGACGGACACCGGGGCGACGGGCACCGGGGTGCCGGGTCCGGGGACGACGGGTATCCGGACGACGGTTATGGCGAGTCCGGGCGGCGTGGCACGTACGGCGAGTACGGCGGGCGTGACGCCGACGACGGGTCCGACGCGTACGGAGCCACCGATGGACACGGGGGTGACGGCGGCGCCCACCCGGCGGCCGTGGACGGTGAGCCGCGAAGGGCCGGCTCGTCCGGCCGTGGCTCCGGAGCCAACGGCGGCCCGCGGGGTGGCGGCCGCAGACGTGGCCGGAGGCGCGGTTTCGGGGACGCGCCCGGTGAGGACGAAGACGCCCTTCCCTCGTCGAGGGCCGAGCGGGGGGAGTCTTCAGGGGACCCGGCTGAGCGGGCCCGGGCGATCTGCCTGCGCCTGCTCACCGGGACCCCGCGCACCCGCAAGCAGCTCGCGGACGCCTTGCGCAACCGGGAGATCCCCGACGACGTCGCCGACGAGGTGCTCTCCCGGTTCGAGGAGGTCGGGCTCATCGACGACGGCGCCTTCGCGGACGCCTGGGTGGAGTCCCGGCACCACGGCCGGGGACTCGCCCGCCGGGCACTCGCCCGGGAGCTGCGCACCAAGGGGGTCGACTCGACGCTGATCGATGAGGCCGTCGCCCAGCTCGACTCCGAGCGGGAGGAGGCGACCGCCCGCGAACTGGTCGCCCGCAAACTGCACGCCACGCGCGGCCTCGACCGGGACAAACGGCTCCGGCGCCTCGCCGGGATGCTCGCCCGCAAGGGCTACTCCGAGGGCATGGCCCTCCGCATCGTCCGCCAGGCCCTGGAGGAAGAGGGCGAGGACACGGAGTTCCTCGGAGACGGGGACCTCTTCTGACGCGGCCCTCCGGGGCCGGCCGACGGGAACCGGCGCCGGGGTGGGGTTAGGTGTGCTGTCCCGGCAGGTCGGTGACGCGGCTGGCTGGTGACGCGGCCGGCTGGCGTGTGGCCGTCGATGCCGGTGTGGGGTAGCTGGTAGTTGTACCAGTCCAGCCAGTCGGGGCACGCGGCCTGCCGTGGTTCAGGACCGCGCCGGCTCCACCGGCAGCCCCGCCGCGCGCCAGGCCTGGAAGCCGCCGATCAGGTCCGTCGCCCGGTGCAGGCCCAATTGGTGCAGGGACGCGGCCGCGAGGCTGGAGGCGTACCCCTCGTTGCAGACGACGACGACCCGCACATCGTGTCCCGTGGCCTGCGGGACACGGTGACTGCCCTGTGGGTCGAGGCGCCACTCGAGTTCGTTGCGCTCGATGACCAGGGCGCCCGGGATCAGCCCGTCACGCTCCCGCAGGGCCGCGTACCGGATGTCGACCACCAGCGCCTCACCGGCCTGCGCCGCCTCGTACGCCTCACGTGCCTCGACGCGCCGGTAGCCCGCCCGCACGCGGTTCAGGAGGTCGTCGATGCCCGGCGGCGGTCCGCCCGGCACGCGCGCCGCCTGCGACTGCTCGACGGTGCCGCTCACTGCCAGTCCTCCGGGCGTTCGACCTGCTCCAGGCGCAGCACCTGGCCGGTGCGACTGTAACGGCGGATCCTGGGCAGCGGCGGGTAGTAGGCGTGGACGGAGATCGCGTGTCGGTCACCGGATTCGTTCAGTACTTCATGCACATGGTGACGGCCGAACGCGCGTCCCTTGCCGGCGGACAGCCGCCGGGTGCGGTCCACGCCCTCGGTGAGTTCCAGCGTCTTCCAGCCGTCGGTGGGCAGCCGGGCGGCGAGGGAGTGTTCCGTGAGGTCGCCGGAGGCGGTGAGGAACGCGCCGACCGAGTCGGCGTGGTCGTGCCAGCCGGTGCCGGTGCGCGGCGGCCAGCCGATCAGCCAGGCCTCGCTGCCGCCGGGACCCTCCAGCCGCACCCAGGTGCGGCCCTCGGGGTCGAGCGGCAGGGAGGCGATCAGTTCCGCGTCGGCGGCCGTGCGCCGGACGAAGTCGAGGAGTTCGGCCTGGGTGGGTCCCGCGCCGACGGCAGGGGAGGCGGCAGCGGACAGGGAGGGGGCGGGGGAGGGGACAGACACATGCACCGTCCTGGAGCAGGTTCGCGGAAACGGGCGCGCGACGGCGCCCGGAAAGGGAGAAAGACGCGAATTCAGCAGGACGGGCGACACACGCAGCCCGCGTAGCGGACGAGGTCCATATGGACCCTCCGCCACAGGCGCACACAGGTGTCGGTCACGATCCGGAGTACAGCACGCTGCCGCACTCCGGTCAACCGACAGTCACCCTGTGGACGGGGGTGAGGGGCGCGCGGTCAGCGCGCGCCCGAACCGGCCTCCGCCCCTTCCTTCACCGCGCCGCCCAGCGTGGCCTCGGCCGCCGCGTACAGGTCGGCCGGGCGGACCCCGCTCAGGGCCGTGACCAGGTGACCGTCGGGGCGTACGAGCAGCACGCTGTGCGCCGGCGCACCCGGGTAGCTCTCGGCGACCAGCAGCTCGGCGGGGTGCGGCAGCGCGGTAACCGCCGCCGCCAGCCGGGGCATCACCCCGGCGGACATCCAGTGCCTGCGGTCCCAGACACCCGTGCCGGGCGCGATCAGGACGACGAGCAGCGCACCGCGGCCGAGCCGGTCGCGCAACCGGACGAAGGACCCGTCCTCCGCCGTGACCCGCACATCGGTCACCGGCGCGCCGGGCGGGGTGCCGACCGCGATCTCCGCCTCCAGGCGCCCGGGGGCGAGCGGCGAGCCGGCGTACGTCCCGGGTCCGCCCAGCGGGCCGCGCCCCAGATGACCGTCCGCCAGCAGCGCGTCCTGGCTCCGGGCGGCGCCGGGGACGATGTGGCGCAGCCCGCCCCCGCCGCGCAGCACCGGCAGCGCCTGGTCGGCGGCGCGCAGCCGGGCGGCGACCACCGCGCGCCGCTCGGTCTGGTAGCTGTCCAGCAGGGCCTCGTGCGGGCCGTGGTGCCAGGCCGCGGCCAGCTTCCAGGCGAGGTTGTCGGCGTCCCGGAGCCCCTCGTCGAGCCCCTGCGTACCGAGCGCGCCGAGCAGATGCGCCGCGTCCCCCGCGAGGAAGACCCGGCCGGCGCGCCACCGGCGGGCGAGGCGGTGGTGGACGGTGTGGACTCCGGTGTCGAGCAGGTCGTACACCGGTGCGGAACCGTCCGACCAGCCCGCGAGGGTCTCGCGGACGCGGGCCAGCAGGATGTCGGGCGTGACCAGGTCCTTGCCCGGCGGCAGCAGCCAGTCCAGGCGCCACACACCGTCCGGGAGGGGGCGGGCGGTGACCTCCCCGGCCGGGGGCCCGGACTGCCGCCACGGCGGCATCCGGTGTAGCAACGCGTGAGCCTCCCACGGGAGTTCCACCCGCAGCGCGGCGACCGCGTGCCGCTCCACCGCCGTGCGGCCCGGGAAGCGGATGTCCTGGAGCTTGCGCACGGTCGAGCGGGGGCCGTCGCAGCCGGCCAGGTAGCTGCCCCGCCACCAGGTGCCGCCGGTACCGCGGGTACGCGCGGTGACGCCGGAACGCTCCTGCTCGATCGCGTCCAGGCGGCTGTCGACAGCCACCCGTACCAGCGGCTCGTCGGCGAGGGCCGCGCGCAGGGCACCGGTGAGGGTGTGCTGGGCGATGTGCAGCGGAGCCGCGGGACCGGCCTCGTCGAAAGTGATCTCGCTCATCACCTGCTTGCGCCGCAGGGAACGCCATCCGGCCCAGCGCACGCCCTGCTCCCCGAGCGCCACCCCGGTCAGCCGCTCCAGCAGGGCGGCCGTGTCCTCGCGCAGGACGACGGTGCGCGCCGGGCGGGGTTCGTCCTTGCCGGGGCCCTCGTCCAGGACGACGGCGGGCACGTCCTGACGGGCCAGCGACAGGGCGAGCGTCAGTCCGACGGGCCCCGCTCCCACGATGATCACCGGGTCCATGACGCGGCGCCCCCTGCCCGTGACGATGCCCTGACGGAGACGAGTGAACAGGAAGGTGGAACGGGGTGCACGATCACACGAGGTATGCAACCCATTGGCAAGGTTTGCGTCAAGCGACCGGAGGCAGTGGCGATGACGCCACTGCCTCCTGGTGGTGCATTCGGGTCTGACCGGCGGTCAGGCGGATACCCCCGTCGCCGCGGTGCCCGCGACGTCCGCCACGTCCTGGGCACCGAGCACCGCGCCGGTCGACTTCTTGCGCCGCCGCAGCCGGCCCTCGAGCCAGCTCGCGAACGAGGTCAGCGAGAAGTTGATGATCAGGTAGATCACGGCGATCACCGTGAACGACGCGATGGTGTTGGCGCCGTAGTAGCCGCTCGCCGTGTTCGCCGAGGAGAGCAGTTCGGGGAAGGTGAGGACGGCACCGCCGAGCGCGGTGTCCTTCACGATGACCACCAGCTGGCTGACGATCGCCGGGAGCATCGCGGTGACCGCCTGCGGCAACAGGACGAGCCGCATCACCTGGTTCTTGCGCAGACCGATCGCCATGGCCGCCTCGGACTGCCCCTTCGGCAGGGCGAGGATGCCCGCGCGGACGATCTCGGCGAGCACCGCCGCGTTGTACAGCACCAGGCCGGTGACGACCGCGTAGAGCGGACGGCCGTCGGTCGTGACGTTCGTGTACTGGGAGTACAGCGCCAGTCCGAAGATCATGAGGACCAGTACCGGGATGGCGCGGAAGAACTCGACGACGATCGCGGCCGGGACGCGGATCCACCGGTGGTCCGAGAGCCGCGCGATGCCGAGGACCGCGCCCAGCGGCAGGGCGATGACCATCGCCGCGGCCGCGGCCTTCAGCGTGTTCTCCAGGCCGGGCCAGATGTACGTCGTGTAGGCCTCGGAGCCGCTGAGGTACGGCTTCCACAGCACCCAGTCCAGCTGGTGTTTCTCGTCCAGGGCCGAGTACACCCACCAGCCGACGGCGGCGAAGGCGACTATGAAGAGCGCCGTGTAGAGGACGTTGCGCCGCTTGGCGCGCGGCCCCTGGGCGTCGTACAGAACCGAAGTCATCGCTTCACCGCAACCTTCTTGCCCACCCAGCCGAGGATCAGGCCGGTCGGCAGGGTCAGGCAGCAGAAGCCGAAGGCGATGATCGCGGAGATCAGCAGCAGCTGCGCCTCCTTCTCGACCATGTTCTTCATCAGCAGGGCCGCCTCGGCGACGCCGATCGCCGCCGCCACCGTCGTGTTCTTCGTCAAGGCGATCAGGACGTTGGCGAGCGGAAGGACAGCGGCCCGGAAGGCCTGCGGCAGCACGACCAGGAACAGCACCTGGGTGAAGCTCAGGCCGATGGCCCGCGCGGCCTCCGCCTGGCCGACCGGCACGGTGTTGATGCCGGACCGGATCGCCTCGCACACGAAGGCCGACGTGTAGACGGTCAGACCCAGCACCGCCAGCCGGAAGTTGATCGTGTCCGTCTGGTCGGATCCGAGGCTGATGTTCAGCGTCTGGTAGAGGCCGAGCGAGGAGAACAGAATGATCACCGTGAGCGGGATGTTCCGCACGGTGTTCACGTAGGCGGTGCCGAAACCGCGCATCAGCGGCACCGGGCCCACCCGCATGCCGGCCAGCAGAGTGCCCCAGACCAGGGAGCCGACGGCGGAGAGCAGCGTCAGCTGCACGGTCGTCCAGAAGGCGCCCAGTACGTCGTAACCATCAAGAAAGTCGAACACGATCTCCCGCGCTTCCGCGTGTTGGGGTGCCCGGACGCGCCGCCCTCACGGGCGGCGCATCTCCCGGGCGTTGCCTCAGCTCTTGACGTCGCCGATCTTCGGCGCCGGCTCGTTCTTGTAGCCGGCCGGGCCGAAGTTCTTCTTCACGGCCGCGTCCCAGGAACCGTCGGAGACCATCTGCTCCAGCGCCTTGTTGATCTTCGCCTTGAGGTCGCTGCCCTTCTTGACGCCGATGCCGTAGTTCTCGTTGGTCATCTTCAGGCCGCCCAGCTTGAACTTGCCCTTGAACTGGGCCTGGGAGGCGTAACCGGCGAGGATCGAGTCATCGGTGGTCAGGGCGTCGATCGCCTTGTTCTGGAGACCGGTCAGGCACGCCGAGTACGTCGGGTACTGCTGGAGCTGCGCCTTGGGAGCGAGCTTGTCCTTGACGTTCTGCGCGGAGGTCGAACCGGTGACCGAACACAGCTTCTTCTTGTTCAGGTCGGCCGGTGACTTGATGGAGTTGTCGTCCGCGCGGACCAGCACGTCCTGGTGGGCGAGCAGGTAGGGGCCGGCGAAGTCGACCAGCTTCTGACGCTCCGGGGTGATCGAGTAGGAGGCGGCGATGAACTGGACGTCACCACGCTGAAGCATGGTCTCCCGGTCCGCGCTCTTGGACTCCTTCCACTCGATCTGGTTCGCGCCGTAACCGAGCTTCTTGGCGACGTACGTGGCCACGTCCACGTCGAAACCGGCGTAGCCCTGCGGGGTCTTCTGGCCGATGCCCGGCTGGTCGAACTTGATACCGACGGTGATCTTCTTGCCGCCGCCGGAGGAGCCGTTGTCGTCCTTCTTGTCGCCGCCGCACGCGGTGGCGGACACGGAGAGGGCGAGGAGGACGGCCGAGGCGGCGGTGACCTTGCGGAGCTTCATGCTGAACATCCTTTGGTGGTGAGGAACGAGGCCCCTGGGGCGCGGGTGACGCGTCCGGGGCGGTACCGCGGCGACGCCGTCAGTGGTGCAGGATCTTGGACAGGAAGTCCTTGGCCCGGTCGCTGCGCGGGTTGCTGAAGAACTGGTCGGGCGCGGCCTCTTCGACGATCCGGCCGTCGGCCATGAAGACCACGCGGTTCGCGGCCGACCGTGCGAAGCCCATCTCGTGCGTGACGACGATCATCGTCATGCCCTCCCGGGCGAGCTGCTGCATCACCTCGAGGACCTCGTTGATCATCTCGGGGTCGAGGGCGGAGGTCGGCTCGTCGAAGAGCATGACCTTCGGGTCCATCGCCAGCGCCCGCGCGATCGCGACACGCTGCTGCTGGCCGCCGGACAGCTGCGCGGGGTACTTGTCGGCCTGGGTGCCCACGCCGACCCGGTCCAGCAGGGCGCGCGCCTTCTCCTCGGCCTGCTTCTTGTCCGCTTTGCGGACCTTGAGCTGGCCCAGCATCACGTTCTCGAGCACGCTCTTGTGCGCGAAGAGGTTGAAGGACTGGAAGACCATGCCGACGTCCGCCCGCAGCCGGGCCAGCTCGCGGCCCTCGTGCGGCAGGGGCTTGCCGTCGATCGTGATCGCGCCCGAGTCGATCGTCTCCAGGCGGTTGATGGTGCGGCACAGCGTCGACTTCCCGGACCCGGAGGGCCCGATGACCACGACGACCTCGCCGCGGGCGATCGTCAGGTCGATGTCCTGGAGCACGTGCAACGCGCCGAAGTGCTTGTTGACGCCGCTCAGGACGACCAGGTCGTCGGACGTGGCCACGTCTTCCTTGGCCACCGCTACTTTGGTCATCGCTCTCAGGCTCCGTCCTCCTCGGGTTTCCGAGGACAGTAGTGAGCGGCTGTGACCTGCGTCATCACATCTGAGGGGAACTTGAGCATCACGATCCGATAGCAATCGGACACGTGTCGTAGTACGCGCCGCCGCGCACATATCGGCCGGGTAACGGAAACGGCGGGCAACCCGGGCCCTCTTGACGCCGTCCTCTCCATGGGCGTCACTGCCATGGTGCACGCGCGCGCGTGCGGCACAAGACCCCGCGACCACCGACTGTACGACCACTGAAAACGGAGGGGGCCGGAATGAGACTGCTCCTCGTCGAGGACGACAACCACGTCGCCGCGGCCCTGTCCGCCGTCCTCGCGCGGCACGGCTTCGACGTCACCCACGCGCGCAGCGGCGAGGAGGCGTTGCAGGCACTGGTCCCCGAGAGCGACGGCTTCGGCGTCGTCCTGCTCGACCTCGGTCTGCCCGACCAGGACGGCTACGAGGTCTGCGGCAAGATCCGCAAGCGCACCGGCACCCCGGTGATCATGGTCACCGCGCGGTCCGACGTCCGCTCCCGCATCCACGGGCTCAACCTGGGCGCCGACGACTACGTGGTGAAGCCGTACGACACCGGGGAACTGCTCGCCCGCATCCACGCCGTCAGCCGGCGCACCGTCCACGAGGACCCCGCCGCCGGCGGCGAGGACGCCCTCCTCCTCGGCTCCGTCCGGATCGAACTGCCCACCCGTCAGGTCAGCGTGGACGGCTCGGTGGTCCAGCTGACCCGCAAGGAGTTCGACCTGCTCGCGCTGCTCGCCCAGCGGCCCGGGGTCGTCTTCCGGCGCGAACAGATCATCAGCGAGGTCTGGCGCACCAGCTGGGAGGGGACCGGCCGCACGCTGGAGGTGCACGTCGCCTCCCTGCGGGGCAAGCTCCGCATGCCCGCGCTGATCGAGACCGTACGCGGCGTCGGCTACCGGCTCGTCGCCCCGACCGCCTAGCGGGGACGGGTGCGCACACGCCTTCTGCCGCTGCTCATCGTCCTGCTGGCGGCGGTCCTGCTCGCGCTCGGCGTCCCCCTGGCCGTCAGCTGGGCCGCCGCCCAGCAGCAGCGGGTCGTCGTCGACCGGATCGACGACACGGCACGCTTCGCGGCGCTCGCCCAGTTCGTCACCGACGGACCCACCGGTTCCCGCCGCACCACCACGGACGAGCGCCAGGACAGTCTGCGCAGCGAACTGGAGAGCTACTACGGCGTCTACGGCATCCGTGCGGGTGTCTTCTACCGCAACGGCTCGGCCATGGCGAACGCGCCCGGCGACTGGTTCGTACCGCAGGCCGGGGAGGTCCGTACGGCGTTCGACGAGGCGCTGCTCAGCCGGCGCAGCCACGACCCGCGGCAGGTGTGGCCCTGGCAGCGCAGCCGGCTCGTCGTCGCCTCACCGGTGATCCGGGACGGGGACGTCGTCGCGGTCGTGGTCACCGATTCACCCACCGGGCAGATGCGCTCCAGCATCCTGCGCGGCTGGCTGCTCATCGGGGCCGGTGAGAGCGCGGCCATGCTGCTCGCCGTCGGCGCGGCGCTGCGGCTGACCGGCTGGGTGCTCAGGCCGGTACGGGTCCTGGACGCCACCACCCACGACATCGCCACCGGCCGCCTGAAATCCCGGGTCGCGGCCGCCGGGGGGCCGCCGGAACTCAGGCGGCTGGCCCGGTCGTTCAACGAGATGGCGGACAACGTCGAGGCCGTGCTGGAGCAGCAGCGCGCCTTCGTCGCCGACGCCTCGCACCAGCTGCGCAACCCGCTCTCGGCGCTGCTGCTGCGCATCGAACTGCTCGCACTCGAACTCCCCGAGGGCAACGAGGAGATCGCCTCCGTCCGCACCGAGGGCAAACGCCTCGCGCAGGTCCTGGACGACCTGCTCGGCCTGGCGCTGGCCGAACACGCCGAGGCCGACCTCCGGTTGACCGACATCGGCGCGCTGGCCGAGGAACGGGTGGCCGCCTGGTCGCCGGCCGCTCGTGCCCAGGGCGTACGGCTGACCGGGGACTGTCCGCCCACCACCGCCTGGGCCGACCCGATCGCCCTGTCGAGCGCCCTCGACGCGGTGATCGACAACGCCGTGAAGTTCACCCCCGAGGACGGCACGGTGGAAGTGGCCGTCCGGGCCGACGGCGACACCTCCACGGTCGTCGTCACCGACACCGGCCCCGGCCTCACCGACGAGGAACTCGCGCGCGTGGGCGACCGTTTCTGGCGCAGCGGCCGGCACCAGAACGTACGGGGGTCGGGCCTGGGCCTGTCCATCACCCGCGCCCTGCTAGCGGCGGGCGGCGGCTCGATCGGCTACGCCCACCACGAGCCGCGCGGACTGCGTGTGACGGTCACGGTCCCGCGGCACGCGGAACACCGTTAGGCAGCCGCCCTCGGGCCCGCGGTCTAGGGTTTCACCGACCGGTAGTAGCGCCGGGCGCCCTCCTGGAGCGGGAGCGGGTCGGTGTATATGGCGGTGCGCAGGTCCACCAGCTGGGCGGAGTGGACGTGGGCGCCGATGCCGTCCCGGCTCTTGATCACCGTGCGGGTCAGCCACTCGGTGAGCCGGGGGTCCAGGTCCGTCCGGGTGATCAGTACGTTGGACACCGCGATCGTCGGCACCTGCGCGCCCTGCTGCGCGCCCGGATAGGCCGACTCGGGAATGTTGGTGGCCCGGTAGTAGCGCGCCGCCTCGCCCTCGCCGTGCAGCCGGGCGATGAGGGCGTCGTCGATCGGCACGAACCGGAAGGCCGCCTTCTTCGCCAGCGCGACCAGCCCCTTCGTGGGCAGTCCCCCCGACCAGAAGAACGCGTCGATCTTCCCCCGCTGGAGCTGGTCGGGTCCGGTGTCGATGCCGTCCGACACCGGGGTGATGTCCTTCACCGGGTCGATCCCGGCGGCGCGCAGTACCCGGTCGGCGATCAGCCGCACCCCCGAGTCGGGCAGCCCGGTCGCCACTCGCCGGTGCCGCAGGTCCGCGACGCTTCGGATGCCGGAACCGCGGGGCACGACGAGATGCACGTAGTCGTCGTAGAGCCGGGCCACCCCGCGCAGCCGCCCGGCGCCCTCGCCGTGCCGCAGTCCGTATGTCGCCACCGCGTCGGCCGCCGCGATGGTGAAGTCCGCCCGCCCGGTCGCCACCCGCTGGACGTTCTCCTGCGAACCGGCGCTGTTCAGCAGCTTCACCTTCAGGCCGGGCATGTCCCTGGCCAGCTCGGCGCGCAGCCGCTCGCCGTACTCCTGGTAGACCCCGCGGGGGGTACCGGTGCTGAACACGATCGTCCCGCTCGGCGGCTTCTCGCCCAGGGGCAGCAGCCACCACAGCAGCAGCCCGAGGGCCACGACACCGGCGGCCACGCCCTGGAGCGCCCGGCGCCTGCTGATACGGGGGAACGTCTTGGACATGCGGGCGATCCTGCCAGCCGATGCGCGGCACTGACCAGGGCCGTGGCCGTTCCGGGGGCGGCCGCGGCCGACGGGCCCTGTCAGTGGCGGCCGTTAGAGTCGCCGTATGAGCACTTCGCCCGCCGGTCTCGTCCGTGAGTTCCACCGTGCCTTCGGCCTCGACGCCCGCAGCACGCCGACGGAGGTGGACCCCGCGCTGGCGGCCCACCGCGGGGAACTGCTCGCCGAGGAAGCGGCGGAGGTCGCCGAGGTGGCGGTCGGGGGCCCGCTCGACCGGCTCGCGCAGGAGCTGGCCGACGTGGTGTACGTGGCGTACGGCACGGCACTGGTGCACGGCATCGACCTCGACGAGGTGATCGGCGAGATCCACCGCGCGAACATGAGCAAACTCGGCCCGGACGGCCAGGTGGCCCGCCGGGCCGACGGCAAGGTCCTCAAGGGCGAGCACTACCGGGCGCCGGACGTGTCGGCCGTACTGCGCCGCCAGGGCTGGACACCGGGCGGCGCGGCCTGACTTCGGCGGCGAGCGCCGGTCGGCGGCGGCCGGTGAGTCCTGGGCAGGCCCCGCGTGACCTGCCCCGCGAGGGGCCGGCGGACCGGTGCCCGTCAGCCTCCCCGGGCCTGTGCCGGAGGTCCCGCGGCGCACGGCGGCCGGCGATCGTCCGGGCGGCGCCCATCGGACCGGCCCGGGCGCCCGGCACGGTCGACAGCGGGGCGAACACTGGGCGACCACGTCCGGGCCGGCCGTTCCCCGGACCGGGGAGCACTGTGTCCCTGAGATCAGTGGGGGAACGGCGGGGCGGGGCGGGGTGCGGCCGCCCCGCGCGGCCCCGTGCCAGCGCCTCGCGCGGCCCCGCTCCACCTTGTGCCAGCGCCCCGAGCCAGCGCCCCGCGTCACCCCATGCCGCCCGTGAGAGGTTGGTGGCATGACGAAGCACGTCGCGCTCCTGCGCGGGATCAACGTCGGCGGCCGTACGCAGATCGCCATGGCGGACCTGCGCGGCCTGTTCATCGCCCTGGGATGCGAGACCGTCCAGACGTATCTGCGCAGCGGCAACGTGGTGTTCGGCGCCCCGGCCGGACAGACCGACGCCGAGCTGGCCGCACTCATCGGGGAGCGGATCGCCGACGACCTCGGGGTGTCGGTCACGGTCCTGCTGCGCACCGCCGAATCCCTGGCCCGCACCGTGGCCCGCAACCCCTATCTCGGCCAGGAGGACGACCCGGCCAAGCTGCACGTCACCTTCCTCGCGCGGGAGCCGACCGCAGAACAGGCCGCCCGGCTGGAGGTGCCGGCCGGCGAGACCGCTGTGTTCACGCTGGCCGGCGACGAGATCCACCTGCACGTCCCCGACGGGTACGGCAGGACCAGGCTGGACAACGCCTTCATCGAGCGCCGCCTCGGCATCCCGGCCACCACCCGCAACTGGAGGACGGTCACCGCCCTGCACGACCTGGCGGCGCGGGACTGAGCCACAGCCGCTGAGCCACGGCCGGGGGCCGGGCCGCCGCCCGGCCGCACAGCGTCGTCCGGGCCGGCATGACCGGCCCGGACCACGGCGGACGACCTCGTAGCCGTCGGCGGGTGAGGTCGTCGCCGGGTGGCGTGCGTCAGGTGGTGCCCGGTGCCGTGACGCAGCCGATCGAACCGGCGGGCCAGTCGTTGCCGGTCGAGGTGGCGGTGAAGCCGAAGGTGACGCTGCCGCCGGCGGGGACGACCCCGTTGTGGTCGGCGTTGCGGACCGTGACCGTGCCGTCGGCGCCGGTCGACCGAGTGCCGTTCCACAGATTGCTGATGCTGGTGCCCGCGCCGGGTTTCCAGGCCACGGCCCAGCCGTCGAGCGGGGCCGTGCCGTGGTTCATGACCTCGACGGAGGCCTGGAAGCCACCGCTCCAGGAGTTGACCACGGAGTACGTGGCCATGCAGGAACCGGTGTGCGGATCCGTGGGGGTCGGGGTCGGGGTGGGGGTGGGGGTGCCGCCGGGGGTGCGGATGCCCGTGACCTCGCCGTGGCCGCCGTCGAAGACCACGTCGGAGCAGGAGAAGAAGTTCTCCTGACTGTCCGAGCGGACCCACTGGATGAAGACCAGGGCGTTCCCGGTGCGGCCGGAGGGCAGCTTCAGGTCCCAGGAGTAGTGGCCGCCCTCGGTGCCGGGCGACCCCTGCTGCGGCGGGTTGGTGACCGTCTGGATCAGATCCAGGTCGGCCCAGCGCAGGGCGGAAGTCGGTGACCAGCCCTGCTTGGTGAGGTAGACGCGGAAGTCACCGGGGTGCGCCGCCCAGTTGCTGTACTGCGCCTGGATGGTCGCCCCGCTGGTCAGATGGGTCCGCGGCCAGTCCGAGCGGGCCGCGTTGTAGGCGGAGAAGTCGTACGGGGACCGGTCGCCCGCGCTGCACAGGGTGCCGTCCGGGACGTAACCGGAGCCTCGACCTCCGGCGTTGGAGTCGAGCACGGCGAACCAGTTGTACAGCGCCGTCGCCCCGCTCTTCGCCAGCGCGTCCCGGCAGGCCGGATTGGTGGGATCCAGTCCGCCGGTGGTGGTGTGCGCGTCCAGGTAGCACAGGTAGGTGCGGGAGCCGGGCAGCATCGCCACCCCGTGCGCCTGTGCGCTGCCCTGCCCCAGGAGGGTCAGGGCGAGTGCCGCCAGCAGCGTCGACAAGGCCGCTGCCACCGACAGGAGTCTGCTGCGTCGGACCATGTGGTGCTCCTTCCGTTCGGATCGGGCGGGTGGTGCGCCCCGGGCGGGTGCGGGTGCGGGTGCGGGTGCCGGGGTGAGCGGGAGTCGCGGGAGCGTCGGTGCCGTGAGCCGGGGCGTGTTCAGCTGCCGGCGCAGTGCGGCACCGGTGTGCCCGCGGAGCCGTTCGCGGTGAAGCCGAAGGTGGTGGTGGCGCCGGGGAGCGGGGAGCCGTCGAAGGCGGTGTTTCGGACGGTGGCCCGGCCCTGCGCCGTCGTGAGCGAGCCGTTCCACAGGCTGGTGACGGTGGAGCCGGCCAGGTCCCAGTCGACCGACCAGCCCGTCAGCGGCGCGGAGCCCGTGTTCTCGACCGTGCTCTCCGCCCGGTATCCGCCCTGCCACGCCGAGGCGGTGCGGAACCGCGCGGTGCACGCGCCCGGCTTCGGCGTCGGGGCCGGCGTCGGGGTCGGTGTGGGGGTCGGCGTCGGCGTCGGGAGGCTCATGCGGGTGGGCCTTTCCGGAAGGGCCGGCGAGGGGCCGCGCGAAGTGGAACTGGGACCCGGCCGATCGGCGTGTGGGAGACGAGCGGGTCCCGGGGCAGGTGGGCGTGTCACGTGGCCCGCGCGGGCGGTCGTGTCACGCGGCTCGCGCGGGCGGTCGTGTCACGCGGTGGTGCGGGCGGCTGTGTCACGTGGTGGTGCAGGCGGCACCGTTCAGGCTGAAGCCGGCCGGCTTGGCGAAGGCGCCGCCGTAGGTGCCCTGGAAGCCGAAGGACGCCTTGCCGCCTGCCGGGATCTGCGCGTTGTAGGCGAGGTTGCTCGCCGTGACCGCTCCCGAGGACGGCGTGACACCGGCGCCCCAGGCGCTGGTGATCCGCTGCCTGGAGGGCAGGGTGAAGGCCAGCTTCCAGCCGTTGACGGGGGCGGAGCCGGTGTTGGTGACGGTGACGTCGGAGGTGAAACCGCCCTGCCAGGCGTTCGTCGTGTACGCCACCGTGCAGGCCGCGGAGCCGCCGGGGCCACCCGGGGCGCCGCCGCCGGTGTTGACCGTGGAGGAGAACGAGGTGACGGCGAGGCCGGTGCCGTTCTGCCAGGGCTCGAAGCCCGCCTGCACACTCGTCAGGTACCAGCTGTTCTGCGCCAGACCGCGGGCGACGGCCTCGTGGGCGAAGTCCAGGACGTCGAAGTTCCAGCTGGTGATCGCCGACGGGGCGACGAAGGACAGCACGTCGTTGGAGCCGTTGTTGCCGGACCAGACCTGCCACGAGCGCCCGGCGACGGTGGCGGTGCCGACCGGCGAGCCGACGGGCTGGACGGACCCCACCTTGTTGAACCAGATCATGATCTCGGTCTGGTTGACGCCGTCGGTGCGGGGCGTGGAGTCGAGCCAGATGTCGTACGCGGCGTCGTAGACCGCGTTGCTCACATAGCTGTAGGAAATGCCGGTCGGCGCACTGGAGATGGAGCTGAGCCGCGCCGGGAGGCTGGTTCCGGGCGAGCAGTTGGTGTAGTGGCAGCCGTTGAAGACGGACGGGTACGACTTCGGGGCGCCGTTCGTCGGGACCGAGCCGTCGGCCTGGGTGATCCGGAATCCCGAGTCGGTGGCCGTGATGCACTGGGCCTCGCTGGTGCCCCAGCGGTTGTTCTGGACGACGTAGCGGCCCTGGATCGTGGTCGACCCGAACGCCTCGCAGATCGCGGTGTCGGCGTGTGCCGCCGGGGCGGTGGTGAGCAGTGCCGCGAGGGCGGCGAGGGCGGCGAGGGCGGTGAGCAGCGCGCCCAACAGGCCGCGCGTGCCACGGGCAGGGTGCGTGGACGGTCGCATGCGGGTCCTCTCCGGGACGGTCGGTGCGATGCGGGATCGCTCTCACGCGTACAGTGATGGGAGCGCTCCCATTCCTCCGTTCGGCAGGGACTGTAGGGAGAGTTCATGACCCTGACAAGACTGTGCGCGGGGGGAGTGTCGAAGCGGTTTCGAAAGGCCAGGTGGCAGCCGGGCCCTATCGGCATGCGGAATCCTGGGAGCGCTCCCGAACGAACGGCCGGGGTATCGCTCCGCGCGGGACGCCGGGCCTCAGGCCGAGTCGCGCAGCACCAGTTCCGTACGGAGGACGACGTGCCGCCAGGCCACGGACGACTCCTCCGTCTCCGCCATCTCCTCCAGCAGGAGCCGGACCATGGCCCGCCCGATCTCCGCCACCGGCTGCCGCACCGTGGTCAGCCGCGGCTCGGTCCGCTCCGCCAGCGGGAAGTCGTCGAAGCCGATGACGGCGACGTCCTGCGGCACCCGCCGCCCCGCCGCGCGCAGCGCCTGAAGGGCGCCCGCGGCCGTGGTGTCCGACGCGGCAAGGACACCGTCGATCTCCGGGTGCCGCTCGATCAGCCGGGCCATGGCGCGACGGCCGCTCTCCTCGGTGAAGTCGCCCTCGGCGATCAAGGACCGCTCGGTGGCCAGGCCGGCCTGCGCCAGGGCCTCGCGGTAGCCGCGCAGCCGGCACTGGGCGACGTACATGTCGGGCGGCCCCGTGATCGTGGCGATCGTCCGCCGGCCCGAATCCAGCAGGTGGGAGACCGCGCTGCGGGCCCCGCCGACGTTGTCCGCGTCGACGTGGCTGACGTGCTCGTCGCCCGAGCGGCGGCCCAGCAGGACCGTCGGCAGCCGGGCCTCGGCGAGCATGTCGGGCAGCGGATCGCCGGCGTGCACGGACATCAGCAGCACCCCGTCGACCCGGCCGCCACGGGCGTACTCCAGGAAGCGCTGTCGCTCGGCGTCCGAGCGCACCAGGGTCAGCAGCAGCTGCATCCCGGTGTCGGCCAGGGCGTCACCGAGCGAGCGGACGATCTCGGAGAAGAACGGCTCGGCGAACAGCCGCCAGTCCGGCTCCGTCATGACGAGGGCGACGGCGTCCGCCCCGCGCCCGGCCAGGGACCGGGCCGCGAGATTGGGCACGTACCCCAGTTCAGCGATGGCCCGCTGCACGGCCGTGCGCGTCGAGTCCTTCACCCCCGCCGCGTTGTTGACGACGCGGGAGACCGTGCCCCGGCCCACTCCGGCACGGGCGGCCACCTCCTCCAGCGTCGGCGTGCCCGGGCGTCGCCTGCCCATGACCACCTCCCCCCGAGATCACCGATCTTACGGGCCCCGCGACAGCCGGCCCACAGCATGTTCGGCCTCTCCGGCCGCGCCGCCCTCCACCGGCCGCGACGCCCTCACCGGCCCCGCATCCCTCACCGGCTCCGCGGCCCCGCCGGGCCCCTGATCACCGGTACCGCCGCGTCGCACGGCCCCGGTCACCGGCACCGCCGGGCCATCGGGCCCCGGACCACCGCGGCTCGGCGCCCTCGGCGACCACCTACCCTTGAGGCATGACCAGCAGCAGCGACCGGAGCCCCGCAGTGGACGTTCACGCACCCAAGAGCTACGAGATCCGCACCTATGGGTGCCAGATGAACGTCCACGACTCGGAGCGGTTGTCCGGACTGCTCGAAGAGGCCGGGTACGTACGGGCGCCCGAAGGGTCGGACGGGGACGCGGACGTCGTCGTCTTCAACACCTGCGCGGTCCGCGAGAACGCCGACAACCGGCTCTACGGCAACCTCGGCCGGCTCGCCCCGAGGAAGGTCTCCCGCCCCGGTATGCAGATCGCGGTCGGCGGCTGCCTCGCGCAGAAGGACCGCGACACCATCGTGAAGAAGGCGCCCTGGGTGGACGTCGTCTTCGGCACGCACAACATCGGCAAGCTGCCCGTCCTGCTGGAGCGCGCCCGCGTCCAGGAAGAGGCGCAGGTCGAGATCGCCGAGTCGCTGGAGGCGTTCCCGTCCACGCTGCCCACCCGCCGCGAGAGCGCGTACGCGGCCTGGGTGTCGATCTCCGTCGGCTGCAACAACACCTGCACCTTCTGCATCGTGCCGGCGCTGCGCGGCAAGGAGAAGGACCGGCGGCCCGGCGACATCCTCGCCGAGGTCGAGGCGCTGGTCGCCGAGGGTGTCTCCGAGATCACGCTGCTCGGCCAGAACGTCAACGCCTACGGCTCCGACATCGGCGACCGCGAGGCCTTCAGCAAGCTGCTGCGCGCCTGCGGCAACATCGAGGGACTGGAGCGCGTCCGCTTCACCTCCCCGCACCCCCGCGACTTCACCGACGACGTGATCGCCGCGATGGCCGAGACGCCGAACGTGATGCCGCAGCTGCACATGCCGTTGCAGTCCGGCTCGGACACGGTGCTGAAGGCGATGCGCCGCTCGTACCGCCAGGACCGCTACCTGGGCATCATCGAGAAGGTACGGGCCGCGATCCCGCACGCCGCGATCACCACCGACATCATCGTGGGCTTCCCCGGGGAGACCGAGGAGGACTTCGAGGACACGCTGCACGTCGTCCGCGAGGCCCGGTTCGCGCAGGCCTTCACCTTCCAGTACTCCAAGCGGCCCGGCACCCCCGCCGCGACCATGGAGAACCAGATCCCCAAGGAGGTCGTCCAGGCGCGCTACGAGCGGCTGGTCGCGCTCCAGGAGGAGATCTCCTGGGAGGAGAACAAGAAGCAGATCGGCCGCACGCTGGACCTGATGGTCGCCGAGGGCGAGGGCCGCAAGGACGGTGCCACGCACCGCCTCTCCGGCCGTGCCCCCGACAACCGCCTCGTCCACTTCACCAAGCCGGAGCAGGAGGTGCGCCCCGGCGACGTCGTCACCGTCGAGATCACGTACGCCGCCCCGCACCACCTCCTCGCCGAGGGTTCCGCCCTCGCCGTCCGCCGCACCCGCGCGGGCGACGCCTGGGCGAAGCGCAACGCCGCGGAGCCCGCCAAGCCGGCGGGCGTCATGCTCGGCCTCCCGAAGATCGGCATCCCGGCCCCCTTGCCGGCCGCGACGACGGGCTGCGGCTGCGACTGACCGGAGCGGTACCTGAAGGGGACGGCCACGGGTCGTCCCCTTCTTCGCGGGGGCATGAGACCGTCTGGTGGTGCCGGGGATGAAGGATGGGTGGGAGGCGGCCTCGGCCGAGGCGTCGTCTCCTTCGTGGACGCGACGTGTCCGTGCCGGGCGCGGCCTCGTTTTTTTTGCCGATGTTCCCGAGGTCGCGGAAGCGCCGGCGGGGCTGTTGCTGGCTGCCGAGGACACCGCGGTCACCCGGCAGACGGCGGAGGCCCTGGCCCGGGCGGGGACGCCGGCCGCCGTGAAACTCATCGCCCTCGCGGCCGCCGGGGCGGACGACAACCAGGCCGACTGGCTCCGGACCGGGGTGCGGGACGCCCTCGCGGGCCCGGACGGTGTACCCGGCCTCGCGGCGGCCTGCCGGGAACTCGCCCGGGACCCGGAGGAAGCCGTCCGCCGGGGCGCCGCGGACCTCTCGGCGTGGACAGACGACCCGGACCACACGCAGTGCTGACCTGAACCGACCCGCCCGCGGGCCGCCGAGGCTCTCGTCCTCGTGTCCGCTCGGAGTCGCGCCCGCGTCAGGGTCGGGGTCGGCCCGCGTCCGGGCTGGAGTCGTACGCGCGCCCGCCCGGGGTCGTACCCCGCGCCGCGCGTCCCGCTGGAGTGCCGGTTCGGGGGGTGGCGGCGTTACTCTGCCGATCATGCTTGTCGCCGCCGCCGTCTGCCCCTGCCCGCCGCTGCTCGTGCCCGAGGTCGCCGCGGGTGCCGCACCCGAACTGGACACCGCACGCGCGGCCTGCGCGGACGCGCTCGGTGTGCTCGCCGCCGCCCGCCCCGACCTTCTGGTGGTCGTCGGCCCTGCCGGGCAGGACGGGGTCGGGCCTTACCCGCAGGGCGCCTGGGCGTCCTTCCGCGGGTTCGGGGTCGGCCTGGACGTACGCCTGGGCTCCGCCGCCCCGGACGCCGTCGTCTCCGCGCGTAGGCTGCCGACCTCGCTGGCCGTCGCCGCCTGGCTGCTGGAGCGGACCGGCTGGGCCGACGCACCGATCGAGGGACTCGGCATCGACGCGTCGCTGGCGCCCGAGCGGTGTGCCGAGGCCGGCAGGGAACTCGGGTCCCGGGCCGCGCGCGTGGTGTTGCTGGTGATGGGAGACGCCAGCGCCTGCCGCACGCTCAAGGCGCCGGGATACCTGGACGAGCGGGCGGCACCCTTCGACGCCGAGGTGGCACGGGCGCTGGGAGCGGCGGACCTCGCGGCCCTGCGGGCCCTCGACCCCGGGCTGGCCCGGGAACTGAAGGCGTCCGGCCGCGCCCCCTGGCAGGTCCTTGCGGCCGCGGCCGAGGACGCCGGCCTCTCCGGCGCCCTGCTGTACGAGGACGCCCCGTACGGCGTGGGGTACCTGGTTGCGACCTGGTCCTGACCTCCGCGCCCCAGCCGCCCTACGACGACGGCGGACGGCCGGGGAGAGATTCTCTCCACGGCCGTGCGCCGGCACGGGACCGAGGACACCCCGCCGTGACCGGGGCGCCCTCAGTGCGTGAGGCGGTCAGGAAACCGGTGGCGGGCCCTCCGGTCGGGTGGGCGGCATCGGCTGGGTGGCCGAACCCGGGGTCTCGGGGCCGTCCTTGTGGGCGAGGCGGTCCACCGCACCCTTGGCCTTGCCCGTACCGGCCTGGATCTTGTCGCTGTACTTACCCTTGGTCCGCTCGTCGACGGCCTTCGCGGCCTTGTCGATCCCGTCCTGGACCTTGTCCCCGTGCTGCCGCGCCAGGTCCGACACCTTGTCCCTCGCCGGTCCCAGCTTGGCCTTCACGTTGTCCATCAGACCCATGATCCACCTTCCCTCGCACCACGTCACCTGCGGGCGCCGTCGCCGGCCTCGCTGTCGGCGGCCTCGTCGGCGGACTGCTGCCGAGGGATCCCGGCACCCTCGGACGCGTCGTCCGCACCGTCGTCCGCACCGTCGTCCGCACCGGCATTCATACCCGCGTCCGCCCGCGCGGCCCCGTCCTCGTTCCCGTCCACGGCCGGGCCATGCGCCTTCGTCTGCCCGGCCCCCTTCGCCTCGGCCGGCTCCGCCTCCGGCGCTGCCTCCGCCGCGGTCCCGGCCGGCTCCCCGTCGGTCCGCGTCTCGACGGCCGACGCCTCCCGCGTCGCCTTCGACCTGCCGAGGAGTCGTGCGAACATGCCCATTTCCACTCCATACGGTACTCGCGCGGGCGAATTCCCGCGTCACCCGGTGCATAAGGTCGTGCCGCCCGGGTCACCGCCTTCGGCAGTCCCGCAGGAGGCACCTCGCAACGGGCAACGACCCGCCATGGCCGCCGTCACGTAACTCGTTCGGGATCATGCCGTGAGGTTTGCGAGACTGGTGCGGTGAGCAGTGCATCCCCCGCCCCCCGCGTCATCGCCGTCGTCGGACCGACCGCGGCCGGAAAATCCGATCTGGGTGTCTTCCTGGCCCAGCGCCTCGGCGGTGAGGTCGTCAACGCCGACTCCATGCAGCTGTACCGGGGGATGGACATCGGTACCGCCAAGCTGACGCCGCAGGAGCGCGGCGGCGTCCCGCACCATCTGCTGGACATCTGGGACGTGACGGTCGCCGCGTCGGTCGCCGAGTACCAGAAGCTGGCCCGCGCGCGGATCGACGCCCTGCTCGCCGAGGGCCGCTGGCCGGTCCTGGTCGGCGGCTCCGGCCTGTACGTCCGCGGAGCCGTCGACAACCTGGAGTTCCCGGGCACCGACCCCGAGGTCCGGGCCCGTCTGGAGGAGGAGCTGACGCTGCGCGGCCCGGGTGCGCTGCACGCGCGGCTGGCCGCCGCCGATCCCGACGCCGCCCGCGCGATCCTGCCCGGCAACGGCCGCCGTATCGTCCGGGCCCTGGAAGTGATCGAGATCACCGGGCGGCCCTTCACGGCCAACCTGCCCCGCCACGACTCCGTGTACGACACCGTCCAGATCGGGGTCGACGTGGCGCGTCCGGAGCTCGACGACCGCATCGCGCGGCGCGTCGACCGGATGTGGGAGGCGGGCCTCGTGGACGAGGTGCGCGCACTGGAGGCGCGCGGCCTGCGCGAGGGGCGCACGGCGTCCCGCGCGCTCGGCTACCAGCAGGTGCTGGCCGCGCTCGCCGGGGAGTGCACCGAAGCGGAAGCGCGGGCCGAGACCGTCCGTGCGACCAAACGCTTCGCGCGCCGTCAGGATTCATGGTTCCGGCGCGATCCCCGGGTGCACTGGTTGAGTGGGGCCCTCGCGGACCGCGGGGAACTTCCGCAGCAGGCCCTGGCGTTGGTGGAGCGACCGGTCACAGCCTGATCACGTCATGGCATCGGGATGCGCCGCCGGTCATCCCGGCCTGTGGCGCCGTGCCATCATCGAGCTTCGATCGACCAAGTGGAGCCTAGTTGGGAGGGCGCGTGGCGATGGAGGCCGGCCCTCGCGACACCGCACGAAGTGCCGAGCACGTCACTACGGACAGTGACGAGCCGGGTCAGGCCGATGACGGTCTGGCCAGAGACGACCTGTCTGCGCACGATCTGTCGGCGGACGATCTGTCTGTGGACGACCTGACAGTGGACGGATTGGCCATGGACGCTCTGGTCGTGGACGGACTGGTCGTGGACGGACCGGCCGTGGACCGGCTGGCCGACGACGGGCCCGACGAGACGGTGGGCGGCGTCACCGCCGACGGACCCGACCCCGAGGAGATGTACCCGGTCGGACCGGAGGTCGAGGTCGAGCTGCGCCCGCAGCGCCGGCTGCGCATCTGGCAGCTCGCCCCCATCGTGGGGCTGTCCGCCGTCGGCTCCCTGATGTTCGCCTTCCCGCTCGCCTTCGACTTCGGCGACAGCGGCGCGGTCATCGCCATGCTCGGCCTGCTGATCTGCTCGTGCGCGGCGGGCTGGGGCATGATGGCCGCCCGCCGGGTGGGCTACACCTGGCCCGGCCTGCCCCCGCGCGGCTCCGGCCGCCGCCCCGACTGGCGGGTCGTGCTCGGCTACCTCCTGCTGGTGGCCCTGGTGGTCGTCCTCGCCGTATGGCGCGTGGCAAGACTCCGCTGAGACGTCCCTCCCGCGGAACGCCCCGCGAGGGGCCCCGGCTCCACCGGCCCCGCCGCATCCCGCTCCCGTACGATCGAGGGATGAGCACACGGATCGCCTTCCTCAAGGGGCACGGCACCGAGAACGACTTCGTGATCGTGCCGGACCCCGAGAACGCCATCGAGCTGCCCCCGGCCACCGTCGCCGCCCTGTGTGACCGCCGGGCCGGTATCGGCGGCGACGGCGTGCTGCACGTCGTGCGGTCCGCGGCGCACCCGGAGGCCAGGGCGATGGCCGCCGAGGCCGAGTGGTTCATGGACTACCGCAACGGCGACGGCTCGGTCGCCGAGATGTGCGGCAACGGCGTGCGTGTGTTCGCGCGCTACCTCCAGCACGCGGGACATGTGGCCGCAGGAGACCTCGTGATCGCCACGCGCGGGGGCGTCAAGTCCGTCCACATCGCGAAGGACGGTGACGTCACCGTCGGCATGGGCCGCGCCCGCCTCCCCGAGGGAGACGTCACGGTGACCGTCGGCGAGCGCAGCTGGCCCGCCCGCAACGTGAACATGGGCAACCCGCACGCCGTCGCCTTCGTTGCCGACCTCGCACACGCCGGCCACCTGCTGGCCCCGCCGCCGGTCGGCCCGGCGGACGCCTACCCGGACGGGGTGAACGTCGAGTTCGTCGTCGACCGCGGCCCCCGGCACGTGGCGATGCGCGTGCACGAGCGCGGCTCCGGCGAGACCCGCTCGTGCGGCACGGGCGCGTGTGCCGTCGCCGTGGCCGCCGCCCGGCGGGACGGCGCCGATCCGGCCGTCACCGGCACCCCGGCGACGTACACCGTCGACGTGCCCGGCGGTCGCCTGGTCATCACCGAGCGGCCCGACGGCGAGATCGAGATGACCGGCCCCGCCGTGATCGTCGCCGCGGGCGAGATCGACGGCGACTGGCTGGAAATCGCCGCTCGCTGACCTGGGGGAACAAGGAGGAGGACGCGTCGCACGCCCGGGATCACCGCCTGTCGGCGGCCGGGCCGTTCGAAACCGCGGCCGAGCGCCGCGCATGTGGCGCAAACCCTTAAACCTCGTTCCCCTCGCTCGAATGGGTGATCCGTTTCACGCTCGGCGAGAGGCGGTCGGCCGCACGCGGTGGGCTCGGTAGCATCAAGCACCGGCACGGACGGGGGAACGTCGCCATCCCTGAGCCGCGTACGCCCTGGGGGCCCCGTCCGCCGGTAAGAGAGCCGGAGGTGCCCATGAGTGCGGAGGCCACGAACCCTGCGACCCCTGGCCCGGCAGCGCCCACGGCGCTCACAGCCACGGCGGGCCGCAGGAAGTCCCGGCCCCGGATCGACCTGCGCCGGCTCGGCCGGGCCGCGCTGCTCGGTCCCGCGGCCCGCGACAGGCTGCCCGACGCCATCGGCCATGTCGTGGAGGCCCACCGCGCCCACCACCCGGACGCGGACCTCGAACCCCTGCGCCGCGCCTACGTCCTCGCCGAGTCCTCCCACCGCGGCCAGATGCGCAAGAGCGGTGAGCCGTACATCACCCACCCGCTCGCCGTGACCCTCATCCTCGCCGAACTGGGCGCGGAGACCACCACGTTGACGGCCTCCCTGCTGCACGACACCGTCGAGGACACCGAGGTGACGCTCGAGCAGGTGCGGGAACAGTTCGGTGAGGAGGTGCGTTATCTGGTCGACGGCGTCACGAAACTGGAGAAGGTCGACTACGGAGCCGCCGCCGAGCCGGAGACCTTCCGCAAGATGCTCGTCGCCACCGGCAACGACGTGCGCGTGATGTCGATCAAACTCGCCGACCGCCTGCACAACATGCGCACCCTCGGTGTGATGCGCCCCGAGAAGCAGGCGCGGATCGCCAAGGTCACCCGTGACGTCCTCATCCCGCTCGCCGAACGCCTCGGTGTGCAGGCCCTGAAGACCGAACTGGAGGACCTGGTCTTCGCCATCCTCCACCCCGAGGAGTACCGGCACACGCGGAAACTCATCGCCGAGAACGCCGCCCGCTCCGTGGATCCCCTCGCCGAGGTCGCCGACGAGGCCCGCGGTGTGCTGCGGGAGGCCGGCATCCCGGCCGAAGTCCTGATCCGGCCCCGGCACTTCGTCTCCGTCCACCGCCGCGCCCGCAGACGCGGACAGCTGCGCGGCACCGACTTCGGCCGGCTGCTGGTGCTGGTGAACGAGGACGCCGACTGCTACGGCGTCCTCGGCGAGCTGCACACCTGCATGACGCCGGTCGTCTCGGAGTTCAAGGACTTCATCGCCGTACCGAAGTTCAACCTGTACCAGTCGCTGCACACCGCGGTCGCCCGGCCGGACGGCCAGGTCGTCGAGGTCCTCATCCGCACCCACCAGATGCACAAGGTCGCCGAGGCCGGTGTCGTCGCGCTCGGCAACCCCTACGCCTCCGCGACCGAGACCCCGGGCACCGACACCCCCGCGGCCGACGCCCCCGCCGACGGCGAGCGCGCCGACCCCACCCGCCCGGGCTGGCTGTCCCGGCTGCTCGACTGGCAGCGGGCCGCCCCCGACCCGGACACGTTCTGGTCCACCCTGCGCGAGGACCTCGCCCAGGACCGGGAGATCACCGTGTTCCGCCCCGACGGCGGCACCCTGGGTCTGCCCGAGGGCGCCACCTGCGTCGACGCCGCGTACGCGCAGTACGGCGAGGACGCGCACGCCTGCATCGGCGCCCGGGTCAACGGCCGCCTGGCCACGCTCAGCACGGTCCTGGGCGACGGTGACACGGTCCAGCTCCTCATGGGCCAGGACCCGGCCTCCGAGCCCTCCCGCGAGTGGCTGGAGCACGCCCACACCGCGGCCGCCCGCATCGCCATCCAGCGCTGGCTCACCGCGCACCCCGGCGGCGGCACCGACGGCGAGGCCGCGGACGGCGGCAGCACCGGGCCCGCCGACGGCGCCACCCGCGCCGGAACCGCCGAGGCCGCCCCCAGCGCCCGCCCCGCGGACGGCGCCCCCGCCGCGCGCCCCTGGCGCGCCGACGTCCTCGTGGACCGGCCCGGAGCCGCCGTCCGGCTCGCCGGCTGCTGTACGCCCGTACCGCCGGACGAGATCACCGGATTCACGGTCCGCGGGGGAGTGGTGACCGTGCACCGGGGGGAGTGCGCCGCGGTGGCGGACATGAAGAGCCGGGGGCGCGCGGAGATCGGTGTGCGCTGGGGGGACACCACCGAATGCCGGGTGACGCTGGTCGCCGAGTCGTTCGGCCGGCCGCATCTGCTCGCCGACCTCACCGAGGCCATCGCCCTGGAGGGCGCCGAGATCGTCTCCGCCACCGTCGAACCCCCCAGCCAGCAGCGGGTGCGCCACACCTACACCCTCGAGCTGCCCGACGCCGCCCGCCTCCCCGCGCTGATGCGCGCCATGCGGGACGTACCCGGCGTGTACGACGTGAGCCGTGCCCGGCACCAGGCACCGGGCTCCTGAGGACGGCGCCCGGCGGCCGACCCGTTCGGGTGGGCCGGGCGCGCGTCGCCGCCGTGGCGCGGGCACGCCCTGGTAGCGGTGGTCCATGCTGCTCACCCCGCGCCACCGGCCCCGGATCTCCCGGCACCGCAAGGCGGCCCTGCTCGCCTGCGCCGTCTCCTTCTGCCTCGTCGCCGCCGCGGCCCCGCCCGAGCCGCTGGGCATCGGCGACCGCCTCTACCCGTACCTGGGCAACCCGGGCTACGACGTGGCGTCGTACGACATCTCCCTCACCTACCCGGGCACCAACGACAAGCCGCTCCAGGCCGTCACCACCATCGACGCCTGGACCACCGCCGACCTGGACCGCGTCAACCTCGACTTCGCGCACGGCACCGTGCGGTCGGTCGAGGTCGACGGACGACCCGCGAGCTTCACCACTGCCGGCGAGGACCTGGTCGTGACGCCGCGGACCCCCCTGACCGAGGACAGCTGGACCCGGATCACCGTGCGGCACACCAGTGATCCCGTCCCCGCCAAGGGCCAGGACGGCGGCTGGGTGCGCACCGTGGACGGTCTGGCCATGGCGAACCAGGCCAACGCCGCCCACCTGGTCTTCCCGGGCAACGACCACCCGTCCGACAAGGCGATGTTCACCTTCCGCATCACCGCCCCCAACGGCTACACCGCCGTAGCCAACGGCCTGCCCGCCGGCGCGCACCGGGCCCACCGCATCACCACCTGGACCTACCGCACCCAGCACCCCATGGCCACCGAGCTGGCCCAGGTGTCCATCGGCCGCTCCGCCGTGGTGCACCGCACGGGGCCGCACGGGCTGCCCCTGCGGGACGTCGTGCCCGCCGCCGACCGCAAGGCCCTCGAACCGTGGCTCGCCAGGACGCCCGACCAGATCGCCTGGATGGAGAGCAAGGTCGGCCGGTACCCGTTCGAGACCTACGGCGTGCTCATGGCACAGGCCGCCACGGGCTTCGAACTGGAGACACAGACCCTGTCGCTGTTCGAGAAGAACCTGTTCACCGAGCCCGCCTACCCCAAGTGGTACATCCAGTCGGTCATGGTGCACGAGCTGTCCCACCAGTGGTTCGGGGACAGCGTCACCCCGCGCACCTGGTCCGACGTGTGGCTGAACGAGGGGCACGCCACCTGGTACGAGGAGCTGTACGCCGAGGAGAAGGCACACCGGCCCATGGAGGCCCGGATGAAGGCCGCCTACGGCGCCGCCGACCGCTGGCGCGAGGCGGGCGGCCCGCCCGCCCGGCCGAAGCCGCCCGCCCCCGGCCAGAAGATCGGCATCTTCCGGCCCGGCATCTACGACGGCGCCGCACTCGCGCTCTACGCGCTGCGGCAGGAGATCGGCCGGCCGGCCTTCGAGCGGCTGGAGCGGCTCTGGGTCCAGGAACACCGGGACACCACCGCCACCACCGCCGACTTCGTCCGGCTGGCCTCGGCCGTCGCCGGCCGCGACCTGCGGGGCTTCCTCGATGCCTGGCTGTACGGCGGGAAGACCCCGCCGATGCCCGGCCATCCCGACTGGAAGCCGACGGCCAAGGCCTCGCCGTCCGAGCCGCGCGCGACGCGATAAGCCGGTGACGAGACGTGCCGTACCGTGCGACCATCTACGCGTCGACGCGCACCGGGGACACGGGAATCTCCCGGGGTACCCGCGCGTTGTACACCACGAGCGGTCGACTCGACCGCCGTACGAACGCCGTAACGGCACTCTCATCGACGTAAGGATCAAATGACCTCCTCTTCTTCCTCTTCCCAGGACACCAAGCGCCTCGCGCACGCCTACCCCGAGGGTCTTCGGGCCGATGCCCTGATGGAAGAGGACGTCGCCTGGAGCTCCGAGATCGACGGCGAGCGGGACGGCGACCAGTTCGACCGTTCCGAGCGTGCGGCCCTGCGCCGTGTGGCGGGCCTGTCCACCGAGCTGGAGGACGTCACCGAGGTCGAGTACCGCCAGCTCCGTCTGGAGCGGGTCGTACTCGTCGGCGTGTGGACCACCGGCACCGTGCAGGACGCCGACAACTCCCTCGCGGAGCTGGCCGCCCTCGCCGAGACCGCGGGTGCGCTCGTGCTCGACGGCGTCATCCAGCGCCGCGACAAGCCCGACGCGGCCACCTACATCGGCTCCGGCAAGGCCCTGGAGCTGCGCGATATCGTCCTCGAGACGGGCGCGGACACCGTCATCTGCGACGGTGAGCTGAGCCCCGGCCAGCTGATCCAGCTGGAGGACGTCGTCAAGGTCAAGGTCATCGACCGTACGGCCCTGATCCTGGACATCTTCGCCCAGCACGCCAAGTCCCGCGAGGGCAAGGCGCAGGTCGCGCTCGCGCAGATGCAGTACATGCTGCCGCGGCTGCGCGGCTGGGGTCAGTCGCTGTCCCGGCAGATGGGTGGCGGCCGCGGCGGTCTCGCCACGCGTGGCCCCGGTGAGACCAAGATCGAGACCGACCGGCGGCGGATCCGCGAGAAGATGGCGAAGATGCGCCGGGAGATCGCGGACATGAAGACCGGCCGCGAGGTCAAGCGGCAGGAGCGCCGGCGCAACAAGGTGCCGTCCGTGGCGATCGCGGGCTACACCAACGCCGGGAAGTCCTCCCTGCTCAACCGCCTCACGGGCGCCGGTGTCCTGGTCGAGAACGCCCTGTTCGCGACCCTGGACCCGACCGTCCGCCGGGCGGAGACCCCGAGCGGCCGGCTGTACACCCTGGCGGACACCGTCGGCTTCGTCCGTCACCTGCCGCACCACCTGGTCGAGGCGTTCCGCTCCACCATGGAGGAGGTCGGTGACTCCGACCTGATCCTGCACGTGGTGGACGGCTCGCACCCGACCCCGGAGGAGCAGCTCGCCGCCGTGCGCGAGGTGATCCGGGACGTCGGCGCCACCGGCGTGCCCGAGATCGTCGTGATCAACAAGGCGGACGCGGCGGATCCGCTGGTCCTCCAGCGCCTGCTGCGGGTCGAGAAGCACTCGATCGCCGTGTCGGCCCGCACCGGACAGGGCATCGACAAGCTGCTCGCCCTGATCGACGACGAGCTGCCCCACCCCTCGGTCGAGGTTGACGCGCTCGTGCCCTACACGCACGGCAACCTGGTCGCCCGCGCCCACACCGAGGGCGAGGTGATCTCCGAGGAGCACACCGCGGAGGGCACCCTGCTCAAGGCCCGCGTGCACGAGGAACTGGCGTCGGACCTGGCACCGTACGCCACGGTCGCCACGGCCTGACCCACGGCACCGAGCGACGAAGGCCCGCCACCCCCTCGGGGGTGGCGGGCCTTCGCCCTGCCGTGACGACGCGGCCGGTTACCGGCCGGCGAACTGCTTGCTCACCGAGTCGTACACGCCCTTGGCCACGTCGCCCAGCCGGGGGCCGGCCAGCCAGCCCGAGCTCACCGGGCCGATGGACGTGTTGGACACCAGCGCCGGCTTGCCGTCGGCGCCCGTCTCCACCCAGCCGCCGCCGGAGGAGCCACCGGTCATCGTGCAGCCGATCCGGTACATCGTGGGGTCGGACCGGTCCATGGACAGCCGGCCCGGCCGGTCCTGGCACTGGTACAGCAGCTGACCGTCGTACGGCGCCGCCGCCGGATACCCGGACGCGGTCAGGCTCTGCACCTTCGGCACGGCCGGCGCGTCGAAGTCGACCGGCAGCGCCCCGCCGACGGTCTCCTCCAGCGACTTGCCGCTGCTGCCCCGCTCCGGGGTCACGTGGATGACGGCGAAGTCGTACGAGGCGCCGTTGCCGCCCGTCGCACCGCCCTCGCTGATCCACTGCTGCGAGGTCTTCGCCGCGTCGGCCCACCAGACGCCGTACGGGGCGACCTCGGAGCGGCCGGCGTTCTCCAGCTCGGCGGCCGACCTGCCCTGGTCGTTGTACGACGGCACGAAGGCGATGTTGCGGTACCAGCCACCCTTCTTGCCGGCGTGCACACAGTGGCCGGCCGTCCAGACGAGGTCGGACTTGCCCGGGTGCGCGGGGTCCGTCACGACCGTCGCCGAACAGACCATGGTGCCGTCGGGGGCGTCGAAGAGCAGCTTGCCCGAGGTGGCCGCGTTGCTGTGGTACGGCGGGGCGACCGTTTGCGCCCGCACGGGCTGCGGCGCCGGGTCCGTCACGCCCTGGTCACCGGAGATGTCGTTGTCGTCGACGCCCTTGTCGGGGTCGTCGGCGCCCCGCATACGGTCCGGGTTCCACAGGCCCTTGATCATCGGGTTGACGAAGTCATCGGCCTCGCGCAGCCAGTCCTGCTTGTTCCAGTTCTTCCAGGCGCCGTTCTTCCACTTGTCGATGTCGATCCCGTGCTCCTTGAGCCTCTGCCTGAGGTCGTCCGGGATCCTGAGTCTGCCGTCGCCGGAGCCGCCCGCGGTCGCGCCCGCGGAGGGCTTGCCGTCGGCGTTGTCGTCCGCGCCGCAGGCCGTGGCGGTCATCGCCAGCGCCGAGGCGAGGGCGACCGCCGTCAACGCGCGGGAGGTCCGGTGCGGGACCCTCCCCCGCCGAACGGTGAACGACGGCCGTATGGATCGCATGCTTCTGACTCCCCCTGCTGTGAAGGAACTCGGCGATGAGGACGTGCAACCGGCCTGCCCCCTGGGTGGAGTTCATGCCGGGCCGTGTCCTTGCGGAACGGCATCACACCCTATGCGGTCGCCGCGGGGGAGTTCCGGCGGGACGGCAACGGTTCGGCTACAAGCCGCCTGACCTGCTACGTCTGCGTGCTCACCAGGCGGGGGGTGAGCGTGACGACGGAGGTGAACAGGGTCTCGTCGCGCTGCACGGCCGTGACGCGCACCCGCTGTCCGGCGGCGCCGGACGGTTCCCGGGCGGTCTCGATCCAGCACGGCGCGTCCAGCTCGACGTAGCGCCTGAAGCCGGCTTCCAGGCCGGTCATCACCATCGGCTCGGGATGCGCGGCCCGGTGCGCGGCCTGCCGCGCGGCCTCCAGCAGCAGCATGCCGGGAACGTGGTCCACCGGGTGGTCGAAGAGGACCGGGTGGGACAGGTCCACCCGCAGCCGGCTGCGGCCGGGCTCCCCGGTGGCCGACAGGACGACGTCGGCGGACCGCCGGCGCGCGACCTCACCGGGCGTCACCGGGGGCGCGGCGGGCACGGCTTGCGCGGTGGCCCGCTCGAGGTCGGCGTAACGGCCGCGCAGCCGCCGGTAGATGGCGGGCGGGTGGTTGTGGAAGGCCAGCTCCGCGGTGCCGAGCGGCAGGCCGTCGCGGACCAGGCCGACCCGCATGGTGGCCGAGGCCAGCCGTCCGGCTCGGCGCACCACGTCGGTGCAGGAGATGTGCAGCTCTGTGTCGGCCGCCGTCGCGCCGCTGGTCAGAGCGGCGAGGAAGAGTGTCTGCCGGTAACGGTCCCAGGACTGGCGGTGCCCGAACGGCGCGTCGTAGGCGGCGTGGCTGAGCAGCGGGACCGCCTGGCGAATCGATTCCGCTGCGAACAGCGGGTCGAAGAGGCCGTGGGCGGGGCCGTAGAAGGAGTGGTCGGCGGGCCGGCGGGCGGTGACCAGGAACGTGTCGGGCGCGACCGTCCGGCATCCCGTCAGCAGCACCTCGGATTCGGCCAGCTTGTGGACCAGCTCCCGTGGTATGCGGTCGAAGATGGATGTGCACCCCGATGCGCTGCGCCCTTCCGGGTTGGTGATGGCCGGCATGTGCATCCCCCTTGGTGCGGACGTCGGTTACCACCTGACTGCGCCCACAACATAAAGAGTGATCATTTTGTTTTGAGTCAAGTGATGGTAAATAAAATATGCCGACGGGGCTGTGTCCGGTCTCATGCAAGGCTGAGGGGCGGCGTGATTCCCACCATGCCGTTCACCGTAGGGAACGTTTTTATTTGAACCAAGGAGGGGACGTCGTGGGGCAACCCAGGCAGGAGCGGGCGATCCAGACGCGCGGGGCGCTCATCCTCGCGGCGGCGGAGGTGTTCGACGAGTACGGCTTCGCGGGCGCCAGTATCAGCCGCATCCTCAAAAGGGCCGGGGTCACGGCGGGAGCCCTGTACTTCCACTTCGAGTCGAAGGAAGCCCTCGCCAAGGCCGTGATGAACGCCCAGTCCGGCACGATTCTGCCGTACCTGGAGTCCCAGGGGCTGCAACGCCTGGTCGACATCACGCTGATCTGGGCACGCCGGCTACAGACCGACCCGCTGTTGCGGGCCGGGGTCCGGCTCACCGGCGAGCAGGCGACCTTCGGAATGCGCGACTCCAGCCCCTACCGGGCATGGAGCCAGATCATGGAGGAGTGTCTCCTCCACGCCCGGGACAAGGGGGAACTCCAGGCCGGTGTCGAGCCCTGGGAACTCGCCCAGCTGATCGTCGAGGCCTGCACCGGCATGCAGATGTACGCGGCGGCCGAGACCGGCCGCGCCGACCTGTCCGACCGGGTGGTGCGGATGTGGCGGCTGCTGCTGCCGGGCGTCGCCGTGCCGGCCGTGGTCGCCCGCACCGCGGTCGACCCCGCCCGAGCCCTGGCGGCCGAGCAAGCACCGGCCCCCGTCGGCGCCCCGGGCGGTGCCACCGGCTGAGCCGGCACGCCCCGAGCAAGATCACCCACCCCCGCGGCCGTCAGGGCACCTGCACGTAAGGTGTCCCGCGTCGTACGCCCTGTCTCCCGACAGGTCTGTCCCGCGGGGCTGTTGGGGCACCTGACGGGGTCCGCGCCACCGTAGGGGGAGTAACCCATGGTCCACACGCTCAGCCGGCTCCGCCTGGCCGCGGTCAACATCGACGGTGTCCTGCTCAACGACACCTTCAGCCCGGTCATCCACCGCTTCCTGGTCGACCGGGGCTGCGCCTACACGGCCGACCTGGAACGCAGCATCTTCTCGCAGCCACGCGCGGTCGCCGGCCGGCTGCTGGCCGAGGCGATCGGCGGATCCGTCACCCCGGAAGGAGCGCTGGAGCTGTACTTCCGGGAACGCGCGCAGTACGTGGAGACCCACCCCGTGCGGCTCAACGAGGGCGCGGTGGAACTCCTGCGGCGGCTGCGCGCCGCCGGCCTGCGGACCGTCTGCTACGGCGGCCTCGGCAAGGGCCACTTCGACACGTTCCTCGGCCCGCACGCGGACCTCTTCGACCACCCCGGGTACATCTGCACCGACGCGTTCCGGCCCGGCATCCACGAGATCGTCACCGAGTACTTCGGACTCGAGTACGACGAGGCCGTCTTCATCGACGACGTGGCGAACGTCGGCCGTGCCGCCAGAGAGCTGAACGTGCCCTTCATCGGCCATCCCACCGACTTCCGGCACAGTTTCCAGCCGCAGCTGATGCACGAGGCCGGGGTGCGGCACATCGTGGACTCCCTGGACGCCGTCGACGAGGAACTGCTGCGGACCCTGGACGAAGAAGCCGCGCTCGGCACCGTCTGGCGGGACTGACATGCTCGACGGCAAGGTGGCCATGATCACCGGTGCGTCCAGCGGCATCGGTGCCGCCGCCGCCCGGCTGTTCGCCGAGGAGGGCGCCGCCGTGGTGCTCATGGCCCGGCGCGGGGACCGCCTCGGACAGTTGGTGGCGGAGATCCGCGCGGCGGGCGGACGCGCGCTCGCGGCGGAAGGTGACGTCTGCTCGCCCGAGGACGTCGAACGGGCCGTCCGGGCCGCCGTCGACACCTTCGGCAGCCTCGACGCGGCGTTCAACAACGCCGGTTACGCCACAGTCGGCACGCCCCTGCTGGAGATGGACGACGAGGACTACGCCCGCACGATGGACGTCAACGTGCGCGGCGTCTGGAACTGCCTGCGCCGGCAGATCCCGGCGATGCTCGCCTCCGGCGGCGGAGCTGTCGTGAACACCTCCAGCGTCGCCGGGGTACTGGCCTCCAGCGCCTCCGCCGCGTACGTGGCCGCCAAACACGCGGTGATCGGCCTGAGCCGGGCCGCCGCGCGCGAGTACGGCGACCGCGGGATCCGGGTCAACGCGCTGGTCGTGGGCAGCACGCGCACCGAGATGATGGACCAGGCCATCGGCGGGTCACGGGAGCTGGAGGAACGCTTCGAGGCCCGCACGCTCCGCCGGCGCATGGCCTCACCCGAGGAGATCGCCCAGGCCGCGGTCTGGCTGTGCAGCGACCGGGCGGCCTTCGTGACGGGCGCGGCGGTGCCGGTCGACGGCGGCCGGACGGCGGTCTGACCGGGCGCGGCCGGCGCCCGGCCGAGCCGGCCGGGGGTCCGAGGGGGCGGGACCTGCTCATGTTCGGCCGGACACCGGCATCCTCCAGCACCCCGCTGGTACGCGACCGCGCCCGGATGAGCCCGCCGGGCCGGCAGGCCGTCCACCTCTCCCCGCCGGACGATGAGGCCGAGGGCTGCACCGCGCTCCTGGCAACCCGCCTCCGGATCACCCGCCTTCGGATCACCCGCCGCTCCGACGCCTGCGGAATCGCCGCCTCGCTGCCGGCCCTCGGCCGCGAGGGTACGGGCGAAGGGACCGACGCCTGCCGACTCCCAGGCCCGGTACGCGGCTGCCCGCATCACCCGCGACCCGGCCCTCGACCTGCTCGCCGAACTGCACCTGTGCCCCTGTATCAGCCCCTCCCGGCGCCGTACCTTCGTGCGGGCCGGCAGGACGTTGCCCTCGGCCATCAGGTCCCTGCGGACGGCGGCGTTCCAGGCGTTCCCGCCCTCGACCGCCGCGCCGGCCCGGCGACGGAAGATCGGTGCTGAGGATCGGTTCGGCGAGCAGGTCGAGAGGATCGGGCGGCCCGCCGGTCCCGGCCCCTCACGGCGATCCCTCGCCCGGCCGGCCCCGGACCGCGCCCCGCACGGCGCTGACGCCGCACCGCAGCGGCACGACGCCTTCCGGCAGTCACGGCACCGATCTCGACGCAACCCGTAACCCGCTGAACGGTCCGCGGTTGTAGGCGGTGGGGGGACTGCCGGCTTCGCCCGGTCCCCGTGGATCAACTCGCCTCTGGACAGCGGGGAGGACAACGCGCCGTGGCCGTTACGGAGTCGGTGGCAGGAGGCACACCCGGGCAAGCGCGGGCGGTGCACGAGGGAATCCTCAGACGCCAGTCGGCGCGTGAGTCCTCGGCGCGCACCTATGCCCGCGCCCTGCCCATCGTGCCCGTCCGGGCGCGCGGGCTCACCATCGAGGGCGCCGACGGACGCCGTTACCTCGACTGCCTCTCCGGCGCCGGCGCCCTCGCGCTCGGCCACAACCATCCGGTGGTGCTGGAGGCGATCCGCGCGGTCCTCGACTCCGGTGCCCCTCTCTCCGTGCTCGACCTGGCCACCCCCGTCAAGGACGCCTTCGTCACGGAGTTGTTCCGCACGCTTCCGCCCGGCCTCGCCGGCTGTGCCCGTGTGCAGTTCTGCGGACCGGCCTGCACCGACGCCGTCGAGGCCGCCCTCACCCTGGTGCGGGCCGCGACCGGCCGCACCGGCATGCTCGCCTTCACCGGCGCCTACCACGGCATGACCGCCGGCGCCCTGGCCGTCTCCGGCGGTGCCCCCGACGTCCGGGTCGCCCGCTTGCCCTACCCGCAGGACTACCGCTGCCCCTTCGGCGTCGGCGGCCCGCGCGGCGCCGAACTCGCCGCCCGCTGGACCGAGTCCCTCCTCGACGACCCCAAGTCGGGCATCCCCCTGCCCGCCGGGATGATCGTCGAACCCGTCCAGGGCGAGGGCGGCGTCCTTCCCGCGCCGGACGACTGGCTGCGGCGCATGCGACAGCTCACGGCGGACCGGTCCATCCCGCTGATCGCCGACGAGGTCCAGACCGGAGTCGGCCGGACGGGCAGCTTCTGGGCCGTCGGCCACAGCGGCATCACCCCCGACGTCATGGTCCTGTCCAAGGCCATCGGCGGCAGCCTCCCCCTGGCCGTGATCGTCTACCGCGACGACCTCGACGTCTGGCAGCCCGGCGCCCACGCCGGCACGTTCCGCGGCAACCAACTCGCCATGGCCGCGGGCACCGCCACCCTCGCCCACGTCCGCGCGAACGGCCTCGCCGACCGCGCCGCCACCCTGGGCTCCCGCATGCTGTCCCGGCTCCGGGGCCTGGCCGACGAGTTCGCCTGCGTGGGCGAGGTGCGGGGCCGGGGTCTGATGATCGGGCTGGAACTGGTCGACCCCGAAGCCGACGGATCCGCCCCTGACTCCGGACCCGCCCCCGACTCCGGACTCTCCCTTGATCCGGATTCCGTACCCGCCCTTGGCTCCGGGCACGGACTCGCTCCCGGTCGCGGACCCGACCCCGGCGAGCGCGGCGCCGGACCGGCCGGACGGGAACGCACCCGCGCGCCGCACCCCGCCGCGCCCCGACTCGCCGCCGCCGTCCAGCGCGAGTGCCTCCAGCGCGGCCTGATCGTCGAACTCGGTGGCCGTCACGCGTCCGTGGTCCGGCTGCTCCCCCCACTGACGATCAGTGACGAACAGGCGGCGGCCGTACTCGACCGCCTGGCCGACGCGGTGGCGGCCGTGGCCCGCCTGCACCAGGCCCACGGCCCACAGCACCAAGGCCGCCACGGCCCCGCCGAGCGCGCGGGCTGAACACCACCCGCGCCCCACCCAGCAGCCCCCGTCACCACCCCTCACGCCGACACCCCGTCCCCTTCCCGGACATCCGGGCCGACGCCGCCCGCCGGCACCGACCGCGCGGCCTTCTCGTCCGCGTCCCGCTCCCCTCGCCCACCCGCTGCGGCAACCACCCCCAGGGGACGCGGCGACCGAGCGACCGGCCGACCCAGCCGCACTACCCCACCTCCAGCCCCCGAGGAGCCGTCATGAACGCCACACCCACCCCCGACGGCCACTCCGGCGCCCCCGACGAACCGGGAGGCTCCGGCGCCCCGGCCACACCGGTACCGCTCACCGAGTCGGTCCCCCAGCAGAAGCGGCGGGACGCGGACCTCACGCGACGGACCGAGCCCGGCGCCGATCCCCTGGAGAGCCCAGATCCCCGCACCGCGGCCCAGGCCGCCGCCGTGGAGAACCTCCTGCGCTGCTGGGTCCGCGAGACCGGCCTCGCCGCCCCCACGACCGGCAGCCTCCACCTCCCGCTGCCCGCCAGCGGCACCGCCCTGACCGTGCCGGTCCGCTACTGGTCCCCGACGGGCTGCCACCGCTTCGGCCCTCCCCGCTTCACCGCCGCTCCCGAGACCGCGCCGCCCGCCGACGCCGTCACACTCGCGGCACTCCTCGTCAGGGAACCAGCCGATGACCAGGGCAACGCCAGCCGCACCGCGCAGCACACCGCCGTCGGCCCGGGCGACGACGACCTGGTGGCGCGAGTGGCCGACTCCGTCCGCCGCACCGCCGCCTTCATCCGCCACCGGCGCGACCACCCCGCCGACGCCCCCGACCTCTTCCTCAGCGCCGAGCAGTCCCTCCTCCTCGGCCACCCGCTGCATCCGACCCCGAAGAGCCGGGAAGGCCTGACCGAGGCCGAGGCCGCCCGGTACTCACCCGAGCTGCACGGCTCCTTCCCCCTGCACTGGCTGGCCGTCGCTCCCTCCCTCCTCGCAACCGACTCCGCCTGGACCGAACGCGGCCGTCCCGTCCCGGCCGGCCATCTCGTCCGGCGTCTCGCCGGAACCGGACTCCCGCTGCCCGACGGCTACACCGCCCTGCCGCTGCACCCCTGGCAGGCCCGCGAGGTACGGCACCGCCCGTCCGTCGCCGCACTCCTCGACTCAGGACTCCTGCGCGACCTCGGCCCGCTCGGCGCTCCCTGGCACCCCACCTCCTCCGTACGAACCGTCCACCGGTCCGGCGCCCCCGCGATGCTCAAGCTGTCGCTGGGCCTGCGCATCACCAACTCCCGACGAGAGAACCTGCGCAAGGAACTCCACCGCGGAGTCGAGGTGCACCGGCTGCTGCGCACCGGCCTGGCCGAGCAGTGGCAGGCCGTGCACCCCGGCTTCGACATCGTCCGCGACCCCGCCTGGCTCGCCGTCGACGACCCGGACGGCCTGCCCGTGCCGGGCCTCGACGCGGTGATCCGGCACAACCCGTTCGCCCCGGCCGACGACGCCGGCTGCGTCGCCGGACTGGTCTCACCCCGTCCCTCCGCCGAGCGGACCACCACGTCCTCGCGGGGACAGGCGACCTGGCCGATGCGCTCCCGGCTGGAACGACTCGTCGGGCGGCTCGCCGCACGCACCGGCCGGCCGGTCGGCGCCGTCGCCACCGAGTGGTTCCTCCGTTACCTGGAGCACGTCGTCCGGCCCGTGCTCTGGCTGGACGGCGAGGCCGGCATCGCCCTGGAGGCCCACCAGCAGAACACCCTGCTCCTGCTCGACCGCGACGGCTGGCCCGCCGGTGGCCGCTACCGCGACAACCAGGGGTACTACTTCCGCGAGTCCCGGCGAGCCGAACTGGACGCCCGGCTGCCCGGCATCGGTGAGCACAGCGACACCTTCGTCACCGACGAGGTCACCGACGAACGCTTCGCCTACTACCTCGCCGTCAACAACGTGCTGGGCCTCATCGGCGCCTTCGGCTCCCAGCACCTCGCCGACGAGCGGCTGCTCCTCGCGGCCTTCCGCCGCTTCCTCACCGACCTCGCCACGGGACCCACCCCGCTGCGCACCTCCCTGCCCGGCCGCCTGCTCGACTCACCCGTCCTGCGCTGCAAGGCCAATCTGCTGACCCGGCTGCACGGTCTCGACGAACTCGTCGGCCCGGTCGACACCCAGTCCGTCTACGTCACCATCGCCAACCCCCTCCATTCCTGAGACCGACGCCCCAAGGCGCCCCCAGGGCGGACCGCACCCCGGGCGAGCCGCGCCGTCTTCCCGCACATCCGAGGAACATGACCCACCTCGTCTCCTGAGAGGAGCGCACCGTGCCTCCCACCGACACCGGCGCCGCCATCAGCCCCGCCCCCGCCCACCAGGGCTGCGCCGGCCCCGGACCGGACACCGCGGCCCCCCGCAGCTCACGCTTCCGCGGGTTCACCGTCGAGGACGACGACCCGGACAGCGAGGACACGCTGGACCTGCGTCTGCCCGCCGACTTCATCGCCTTCTGCGCCGGAACGACGGTCGGCCTGCTCGACCGGCCCTCCGCCTGGGGACCGGTCGCCACCTCGGCCGGCACCTTCCGTCTCATGCCCGTGCACATCGAGCACGACCTGCCGCTCGTCCACCGCTGGATGAACGACCCCGCCGTCGCCCCCTTCTGGGAACTGGCCGGACCCCCGAGCCGGACGGAGGACCACCTGCGGACCCAATTGGCCGGCGACGGACACAGCGTGCCGTGCCTCGGCGTACTGAACGGCACCCCGATCAGTTACTGGGAGATCTACCGCGCGGACCTGGACCCGCTGGCCCGGCACTACCCGGCCCGTCCGCACGACACGGGGATCCACCTCCTCGTCGGTGATGCCGCCGACCGCGGGCGGGGACTGGGATCCGTCCTGCTCCGATCCGTGGCCGACCTGATCCTCGACCGTCGTCCCGTCTGCGCACGTGTCGTAGCGGAACCCGACCTGTGCAACACCCCCTCCGTGGCCGCGTTCCTGAGCGCGGGCTTCCGGTACGCGGCCGAGGTCGACCTGCCTGCCAAGCGGGCCGCGCTCATGATCCGGGACCGGGTTCTGCGCCATGTCCTGTAGCCCTCGGTCATCGAGCGCTCACCATGAGATACGAACGGCGGGCCCGTGGTGTTCCCGCGGCGAAAAAAATCTCCCACCTCACCGCTCGCACCTCAATGACCCGTCCTCGCGCCCCGTCTTGCCGTTCCACCCCGACGATGCCGCCCGCCACCACCAGGAGCCCCGGTCGTGATCCCGCCCCCTGTCCCCGTCACGAGACCCTGTTTGTCAGTGCAGGGCCGTAGGGTGGTCGGGCTATGACGAAGCCCTCACTCCCCGAACTCCTGCATGCCGCCGTCACTGCCGTCGGCGGTACGGAGCGTCCCGGCCAGGTCACCATGGCCGAAGCGGTCGCCGAGGCGATCGACGACGGATCCCACCTGCTGGTCCAGGCCGGCACCGGCACCGGAAAGTCGCTGGGCTATCTCGTGCCCGCGCTCGCCCACGGAGAACGGGTGATCGTCGCGACGGCAACACTCGCCCTCCAGCGCCAGCTCGTGGAGCGCGACCTGCCGCGCACGGTCGACGCCCTGCACCCGCTGCTGCGCCGCCGTCCGGAGTTCGCGATGCTCAAGGGCCGGTCGAACTACCTGTGCCTGCACCGGCTGCACGAGGGCATGCCGCAGGACGAGGAGGAGGGCCTCTTCGACCAGTTCGAGGCGGCCGCGCCCACCAGCAAGCTGGGCCAGGACCTGCTGCGGCTGCGGGACTGGGCGGACGAGACCGAGGACGGCGACCGGGACGATCTCAGCCCCGGTGTCTCGGACCGCGCCTGGGCGCAGGTGTCGGTGTCGTCGCGGGAGTGTCTGGGCGCGTCGAAATGCGCGTACGGCGCCGAGTGCTTCGCCGAGATGGCCCGCGAGCGCGCCAAGCTCGCCGAAGTCGTGGTCACCAACCACGCCCTGCTGGCGATCGACGCCATCGAGGGCGCCCCGGTGCTGCCCCAGCACGAGGTGCTGATCGTGGACGAGGCGCACGAACTCGTCTCCCGTGTCACCGGCGTCGCCACCGGCGAACTCACTCCCGGCCAGGTCAACCGCGCCGTGCGCCGAGCCGCCAAGCTCGTCAACGAGAAGGCCGCCGACCAGCTCCAGACCGCCGCCGAGGGCTTCGAGCGGCTCATGGAGCTGGCGCTGCCGGGCCGCCTGGAGGAGATCCCGGAAGACCTCGGCTACGCCCTGATGGCGCTGCGCGACGCCGCCCGTACGGTCATCTCGGGGATCGGTGCGACACGCGACAAGTCCGTCCAGGACGAGGACGCGGTCCGCAAGCAGGCGCTCGCCTCCGTGGAGTCGGTGCACGACGTGGCGGAACGGGTCGTGAACGGCTCGGAGTGGGATGTCGTCTGGTACGAGCGGCACGACCGTTTCGGCGCCTCCCTCAGGGTCGCCCCCATGTCGGTGTCGGGGCTGCTCAGGGAGAAGCTCTTCGCCGACCGTGCCGTCGTCCTCACCTCGGCGACGCTCAAGCTGGGCGGCGACTTCAACGGGGTCGGGGCCTCCCTGGGGCTCGGGCCGGAGGGCGCGGAGGGCGAGGACCTGCCGAAGTGGAAGGGCGTCGACGTCGGCTCGCCCTTCGACTACCGCAGACAGGGCATCTTGTATGTCGCCAAGCACCTGGCGCGCCCCGCGCGGGACGGCGACCGGCCCGACATGCTGGACGAGCTGACCGAGCTGATCCAGGCGGCCGGCGGTCGCACCCTCGGCCTGTTCTCGTCCATGCGGGCCGCCCAGCTCGCCGCGGAGGAGCTGCGCTCCCGGATCCCCGAGTTCCCCATCCTCCTCCAGGGCGAGGAGACGCTCGGCGAACTGATCAAGAACTTCGCTGCCGACCCGAAGACCTGCCTCTTCGGCACGCTGTCGCTGTGGCAGGGCGTCGACGTCCCAGGACCCAGCTGCCAGCTGGTCGTCATGGACAAGATCCCGTTCCCGCGTCCCGACGATCCGCTGATGAGCGCGCGCCAGAAGGCGGTGGAGGACGCGGGAGGCAACGGGTTCATGGCAGTGGCCGCGACACACGCCGCCCTGCTGATGGCGCAGGGCGCCGGCCGTCTCGTACGGGCGTCCGGCGACCGGGGCGTGGTCGCCGTACTGGACCAGCGGCTGGCCACCGCGCGGTACGGCGGCTATCTGAAGTCGTCCCTGCCGGACTTCTGGTACACCACGGACCGTAACCAGGTCCGCAGGTCACTGGCGGCGATCGACGCGGCGGCGCAGCAGGCCGAGACTCAGCAGGCCGCAACCCAGCAGGCGGAGACGGAGCACGCGGCGACGTGACCGTGGGGTGGTCCGACCGAGCCGGTCGGACCACCCCACGATGGCAGCCGTCCGTACGGCCACCCGGGACGGGCAGGACCCCGGAACCGGCGCAGAGGTTCCGGGGCCCGGTCAGGGAGCGAGCCATCGGGGCCCGCCAGCCGCGTTCGTCACACGCGGCGCAGCACTGCGACGACCTTGCCCAGGATCGTCGCGTCGTCGCCGGGGATCGGCTCGTAGGCGGCGTTGTGCGGGAGGAGCCAGACGTGGCCGTCCTCGCGCTTGAAGCGCTTGACGGTGGCTTCGCCGTCGAGCATGGCGGCCACGATGTCGCCGTTCTCGGCGACCGGCTGGCGGCGCACGGTCACCCAGTCACCGTCGCAGATCGCGGCCTCGATCATCGAGTCACCGACGACCTTGAGGACGAACAGTTCGCCGTCGCCGACGAGCTGGCGGGGGAGAGGGAAGACGTCCTCGACGGATTCCTCCGCGAGGATCGGGCCACCGGCCGCGATACGGCCGACCAGCGGGACGTACGACGCGGCGGGCTTGCCGGCGGTGTCCGTGGGCTGCACGGTCACGGCCTGGTCGGAGCCTCGCACCTCGTACGCGCGCGGGCGGTGCGGGTCGCGGCGCAGGAACCCCTTGCGCTCCAGTGCCATCAGCTGGTGGGCGACCGAGGACGTGCTGGACAGGCCGACGGCCTGGCCGATCTCCCGCATCGACGGTGGGTAGCCCCGCCGCTGCACCGAGTCCCTGATGACCTCGATCACCCGGCGCTGCCGGTCGGTGAGCCCGGAGCTGTCCGCCCGGATGCCGGGAGGTCGGCCCGGCAGGGAGCGCTTGTGTCCCTCGGGATTCGTCACTTCGTTCATCACGTGCACCGGCTCGACTCGGCCCTGGGAGCGGTCCTGGGCGGTGATGGTGGCACTGTCTGCGGTGGTGGTCACGGCGGCCCCTCTCGATGGTCTCCCTGCTGCACAACGGTAGTTGCTTTCGAAAGGTTGCGCCAAACACACGTTCGAGTGAAAAAGTGCGTTTCACGTGACGCGATCGTGTGTCTGGGTGTATGGCTCGGTCGACACCTGGCGGACAAAAGTGCCCATTGCTGTACTCTTCACCGCCGGAGACGCCGGCCTTGTGGGCCGCGACCCCAGTCTGCCATCCGGAACCCCGCGGTCCGGGATCCGGGGCCCTTCTGTGCCGGAGTGCCACGTCCCCTCCGTGCGGCGCCCACGCTATCCCGGTGTGCGGCACAACGGCACGGGTATGCGTGCGCGTGTCCGGCTGGTCGCCGCCGATGCCCGGATCCGCCGTTCCGCCGCGACACGCGTGTCTGCCTGGTCGTATGAGTCAATCCCCACATCTAGTGGTTGGGTGGCTACAGCAGCCCACAAGTTGTGGTCCCCCGGGTCTGAGAGTGCTTCGCGATCGCCTATGCTTAGGGCTGCTTCGCGGGGCCTGTGGGTCCGGCGAGGTCAATGAGACTGCTGTGAGGAGGGTTGGAGATCATGCACTGCCCCTTCTGTAGGCATCCCGACAGCCGCGTGGTCGACAGTCGTACGACCGACGACGGCACGTCGATCCGCAGGCGCCGCCAGTGCCCCGACTGCTCCCGTCGTTTCACGACCGTGGAGACGTGCTCGCTCATGGTGGTCAAGCGGTCGGGGGTCACCGAGCCGTTCAGCCGCGCCAAGGTCATCAACGGCGTGCGCAAGGCGTGCCAGGGGCGGCCTGTCACCGAGGACGCGCTCGCCCAGCTCGGCCAGCGGGTCGAGGAGGCGGTGCGCGCCACCGGGAGCGCCGAGCTGACGACCCACGACGTGGGCCTGGCCATACTCGGCCCCTTGCAGGAACTCGACCTCGTCGCCTATCTGCGGTTCGCCTCCGTCTACCGGGCGTTCGACTCGCTCGACGACTTCGAGGCCGCGATCGCGGAGCTGAGGGAGACCACGCGAGGCCCCGCCGCGGACGACCAGGACGCGGGAGCGGGGAGCCAGGAAGCAGACTGCGGGCCCGGCGGGACCACCCAGGTTCCGGCGCCCGCCCACGCCGCCGACTGACCGGCGGCCCGGGCACCGGGAGGTGACCCGGATTCCGGCCGGGAGGCGGCTGGCAAAGACCTGTTGCGGGCGGCAGTTGAGGGTGCCCGCAACACACGACAGAACACCGTGCCACGGGAACAATCGGGGCACTTTTGGGCGTTTTGCCCGTACCAGGGAGGCGGCATGACAGAGACGGCGAGCGGTCCGGCACGAGGTTCCCGAGCCAAGGGCGGCAAGGCGGGGAACAAGGGGCTGCACATCGAGCGCATCCACACCACCCCCGGCGTGCACCCGTACGACGAGGTGAGCTGGGAGCGCCGTGACGTCGTCATGACCAACTGGCGCGACGGCTCGGTCAACTTCGAGCAGCGTGGCGTCGAGTTCCCCGACTTCTGGTCGGTGAACGCGGTCAACATCGTCACCAGCAAGTACTTCCGGGGTGCCGTGGGCACTCCGCAGCGCGAGGTCAGCCTCAGGCAGCTGATCGACCGCATCGTGAAGACGTACCGGAAGGCCGGTGAGGACTACAAGTACTTCGCCTCGCCCGCCGACGCCGAGATCTTCGAGCACGAGCTGGCCTATGCCCTCCTGCACCAGATCTTCAGCTTCAACAGCCCCGTCTGGTTCAACGTCGGCACCCCGCAGCCGCAGCAGGTCTCCGCCTGCTTCATCCTGTCCGTCGACGACTCCATGGAGTCGATCCTCGACTGGTACAAGGAAGAGGGCATGATCTTCAAGGGCGGCTCCGGCGCCGGCCTGAACCTCTCCCGCATCCGCTCCTCCAAGGAGCTGCTCTCCTCCGGCGGCAACGCCTCCGGTCCGGTCTCCTTCATGCGTGGCGCCGACGCCTCCGCCGGCACCATCAAGTCCGGTGGCGCCACCCGGCGCGCCGCCAAGATGGTCGTGCTCGACGTCGACCACCCCGACATCGAGGACTTCATCGAGACGAAGGTGAAGGAGGAGGAGAAGATCCGCGCCCTGCGCGACGCGGGCTTCGACATGGACCTGGGCGGCGACGACATCACGTCCGTCCAGTACCAGAACGCCAACAACTCGGTCCGTGTCAACGACGAGTTCATGACGGCGGTCGAGAAGGGCGGCAAGTTCGGCCTGCGTGCCCGTATGACCGGTGAGGTCATCGAGGAGGTCGACGCCAAGTCCCTCTTCCGCCGGATGGCCGAGGCCGCCTGGGCCTGCGCCGACCCGGGCATCCAGTACGACGACACCATCAACAACTGGCACACCTGCCCCGAGTCCGGCCGGATCACCGCGTCGAACCCGTGCAGCGAGTACATGCACCTGGACAACACGTCCTGCAACCTGGCCTCGCTGAACCTGATGAAGTTCCTCAAGGACGACGGCAAGGGCCACCAGTCCTTCGAGACCGAGCGCTTCCAGAAGGTCGTCGAGCTGGTCATCACCGCGATGGACATCTCGATCTGCTTCGCGGACTTCCCGACCCAGAAGATCGGCGAGAACACGCGCGCGTTCCGCCAGCTCGGCATCGGCTACGCCAACCTCGGCGCCCTGCTGATGGCCACCGGCCACGCCTACGACTCGGACGGCGGCCGCTCCCTCGCCGGTGCCATCACCTCCCTGATGACGGGTACGGCCTACCGCCGCTCCGCCGAGCTGGCCGCGGTCGTCGGCACCTACGACGGCTACGCCCGCAACGCCGACGCCCACAACCGCGTCATGAAGCAGCACGCCGACGCCAACGGCACGGCCGTCCGCATGGACGACCTGGACACCCCTGTGTGGGCCGCCGCCACGGAGGCCTGGCAGGACGTGGTGCGCCTCGGCGAGAGGAACGGTTTCCGCAACTCCCAGGCGTCCGTCCTCGCCCCGACCGGCACCATCGGTCTCGCGATGTCCTGCGACACCACGGGTGTCGAGCCCGACCTCGCCCTGGTCAAGTTCAAGAAGCTCGTCGGCGGCGGCTCGATGCAGATCGTCAACGGCACCGTCCCGCAGGCCCTGCGCCGCCTGGGTTACCAGGAGGAGCAGATCGAGGCGATCGTCGCCCACATCGCCGAGAACGGCAACGTGATCGATGCCCCCGGCCTCGCGCACGAGCACTACGAGGTGTTCGACTGCGCCATGGGCGAGCGCGCCATCTCCCCGATGGGTCACGTCCGCATGATGGCCGCGATCCAGCCGTGGATCTCCGGCGCCATCTCCAAGACGGTCAACATGCCGGAGACGGCGACCGTCGAGGAGGTCGAGGAGATCTACTTCGAGGCCTGGAAGCTGGGCGTCAAGGCGCTCGCGATCTACCGCGACAACTGCAAGGTCGGCCAGCCCCTCTCCGCGAAGACCAAGGAGAAGGAGAAGACCGAGGTCACCGAGAAGACCGAGGCGGCCATCCGCGAGACGGTCGAGAAGGTCATCGAGTACCGCCCGGTCCGCAAGCGCCTTCCCAAGGGCCGCCCGGGGATCACCACCTCCTTCACGGTCGGTGGCGCCGAGGGCTACATGACGGCCAACTCCTACCCGGACGACGGTCTCGGTGAGGTCTTCCTGAAGATGTCCAAGCAGGGCTCCACCCTCGCGGGCATGATGGACGCCTTCTCCATCGCCGTCTCCGTCGGCCTCCAGTACGGCGTGCCGCTGGAGACGTACGTCTCGAAGTTCACCAACATGCGCTTCGAGCCGGCCGGCATGACGGACGACCCCGACGTGCGGATGGCGCAGTCGATCGTCGACTACATCTTCCGCCGCCTGGCGCTGGACTTCCTGCCCTTCGAGACGCGCTCCGCGCTCGGCATCCACTCCGCCGAGGAGCGTCAGCGTCACCTGGAGACCGGTTCGTACGAGCAGTCCCTCGATGACGACGAGGTCGACGTCGAGGGCCTGGCCCAGTCGGCGCCGCTCGCCCAGGAGCTGAAGGCGGTCGCCACGCCGAAGGCCGAGGCCGAGGCGGCCAAGCCGGCCCCGAAGCAGGCCCACACCAGCGCCGAGCTGGTCGAGATGCAGATGGGTATCCAGGCCGACGCCCCGCTGTGCTTCTCCTGCGGTACGAAGATGCAGCGGGCCGGTTCCTGCTACATCTGCGAGGGCTGCGGCTCGACCAGCGGTTGCAGCTGACCGGCAGCCGCTGGAGACCTGAAGACGTGGTCCTCGGTTGAGAAGGGGCGCCGGTCATCCGTCGGCGCCCCTTCGGCTGTCACCGCGTCAGGGTCGGCGTGCTCTGCCCATGACCTGGGTGAACGTCGCCGGATCCTCGTCGAAGCCGTGCACGCCGGGACGCAGGGTCCACTCCCCGGAGTCGTTGCGCACGAACTCGGCGATCGTCGCCGCCGTCGCCCCGAGGACCGACCCGAAGTCGTCCTCGGCGAGGACCGTGTATCCCTCCCGGACGCGCACGGCCGGGTTCAGCACGTCGGCGAACGTCTTGTGCCCGGGCCGCTGCTGGATGACGACACCCACCACCACGCGCGCGTATCGGCTGTCGAGCCGTTCCAGTTCGAGCATCATGACCTCGTCCCAGCCGAAGCCCCTGCCGTCCGTGCTGTCGCGGTTGAGGAAGATCGTGCCGTCCGGTGAACGGCTGTCGAAATGCACCAGATAGGCCGGAGTCCCGTATGCGTCGGCCGACACGAACGTCGCGGCGATGATGTCGAGATCGGTCGGCGGCCGTCCCGCCGGACTGGGATCCCACTTGAGCGCGACCTCGGCCTTGCCAATTCCCTTGCTGAAGCCGGTCACCAGGCTGCCCCTTCCCCCTGTGGCTCACTCGCCCCCAACTCCTGTGAGTCGGACGCTCCTTGCCCATCGTGCCACGTGCGTGGAGGCGCACGCCCGGGCGTGGTTCACCGGAGCGGGGCCGGCGCCACGCCCGGTGGCCTTACGATGGCGCGGTGCTGGTCAAGTGGATTCGCTGCACCGTGGTCGACCGCCGCGGTTTCGAGCGCGGGCAGCGGAAATGGGCGGGGCTGCCGGGGGAGCCGGGTTTCCGGGGACAGGGTGGGGGCTGGAGCCGGCAGCGGCCGGGAGTGGCGCACGTCTTCGCCTTCTGGGAGAGCCGCGCCTTCTACGACTCCTTCATGGCCCGTTCCCATGACCGGCTGGCCGCCGCCCAGTCCGGCACGTTCAAGGATGCCCAGGTCAGACTGTTCGAGTACCGCTTCGACGTGAAGACGGGCTTCGAGCCGCGCTTCACCGACGCCGATCTCGTCCGGGTGGCCCTGTGCCGGATCCACGAGGAGCGCGTGGAGCACTTCACGCTCATGCAGGAGAAGGTCTGGAACCCGGCCATGGCCGGCTCGCCCGGCATGATCCGTGGCATGTTCGCCGAGGCACCCGAACAGGAGTTCATGATCCTCTCGATGTGGCGGTCGGCGGCCGAGCACGGCAAGTACCGCACCGAACGCATCGAACGCCTGGCCCTGCGCGCCCAGACCGAGGCGGACGTCGCGGCGCTCTCCGGCGACATCGTGGAACTGGAGCCGTCCTGGACGGTCTGAGGTCCCACCGGTCGGTTGGAGAACCGGACGTACCTCCCGAGGGCGTCGCACCGTCATCACGGAAGGGTCCGCGGCGCGGAAATCATGTGACCTACGCCGTATGGAGCCCGTACGAGTGCTCTACCTTCCGCCGTTCGATCTAGGGTTTTCGACATGGCACGACCACGGCGCATCGTCCTTGTCCGGCACGGCGAGTCGACCGGCAACATCGACGACTCCGTGTACGAACGCGAGCCCGACCACGCCCTCGCGCTGACCGAGCGCGGCCGGCGGCAGGCCGAGGAGACCGGAGAGCAGCTCCGGGCGCTCTTCGGCAGGGAACGCGTGAGCGTGTACGTCTCCCCGTACCGGCGCACGCACGAGACGCTCCGCGCCTTCCACCTCGATGCCGACCTCATACGCGTCCGGGAGGAGCCCAGGCTCCGTGAGCAGGACTGGGGGAACTGGCAGGACCGCGACGACGTGCGCCTACAGAAGGCCTACCGCGATGCCTACGGCCACTTCTTCTTCCGGTTCCCGCAGGGGGAGTCCGGCGCCGACGTGTACGACCGGGTCGGCGGTTTCCTGGAGAGCCTGTTCCGCAGCTTCGAGGCCCCTGACCATCCTCCGAACGTCCTCCTGGTGACCCACGGGCTGGCGATGCGGCTGTTCTGCATGCGCTGGTTCCACTGGACGGTCGCCGAATTCGAGTCGCTGGCCAATCCGGGGAACGCCGAGATGCGGATGCTCGTTCTCGGGGAGGACGGCAAGTACGCACTCGACCGGCCCTTCGCGCGCTGGCGGGAGCCGGTGCCGTACTGGGTCAGCGGATAGAGTGGCAGAGCGATGACCGCTGACTCCTCTTCCCTCGAGCGCTTCGGGCGCGCCTCGGCGAGCCTGCGCGGACTGGCCGTGGGAGACGCGCTGGGCTCCCAGTTCTTCGTTCCGGTGAACTACCCCCTGCTGAAGCGCCGGGAACTGCCCCCGGGTCCCTGGCAGTGGACGGACGACACCGAGATGGCCTGCTCCGTGCTGACCGTCCTCGCCGTCCACCAGCGGATCGACCAGGACGCGCTCGCCCGCTCCTTCGCCGAGCACCACGACGTCGACCGGGGCTACGGCCCCGCGGTCAACCGGCTGCTGCGTCTGGTCCGGGAGGGCGGGGACTGGCGTGAGCTGGCCGCCGGCCTCTTCAACGGCCAGGGGTCCTGGGGCAACGGTGCTGCCATGCGGATCGCCCCCCTGGGCGCCTGGTACGCGGACGATCCCGAGCAGGCGACCCACCAGGCGGAGATCTCGGCCTACACCACGCACCAGCACCGGGAGGCCGTCGTCGGGGCCATGGCGGTGGCCGCCGCGGCGGCGCTGGCCGGCTCACCCGACGGCCCGCCCAGCGGCGAGGCACTGCTCGACGGCGTCATCGCGCTGGTGCCGAAGAGCGCGGTCGGCCAGGGCCTCCGCCGCGCCCGGGACATGCTCGACTACGGCGATCCGGGCACCGTCGCGGCCGTGCTGGGCAGCGGACGCCGCACGACCGCGCATGACACCGTCCCGTTCGCCCTGTGGTCCGCCGCGCGGGCCCTCGGTGACTACGAGACGGCGTTCTGGACGACCGCACAGGTGGGCGGGGACGTGGACACGACCTGCGCGATCGTGGGCGGTGTGCTGGCCGCGGGCAAGTCCGGGGCACCGCCCGCCGAGTGGGTACGGCGCACGGAGTCGCTGCCGGACTGGGTGCCCGCGGGGCTCTGACGGCTCCCCGCCCCGGTGAGCACGGAGAACACTCCGTGTCCGCCGGGAACTCTCCGTGATCGACACTCGTTCTTCCCGTAACCGCCGTGCACCGCGTCCGCCCGGCGCAAGAGCGCAGGGAACGGTGAGGGCGGGAAGCGACACGAGGGAGGAGGGGGTGCGGGATGACGCATGTCCTACTGGGGCTGGGGCTGGGGCTGGGGCTGGCTGCGCCGCTGGTGATCCTCACGTGTGCGCTGCCGTTGCTGATGCCGGTGCCTCTGGTGCCCTTGGCGTCCCTCGTGCGGCCGGCCGGTCCGCTGGTCACGCCGGCTGTGCCGGGGCGACGGTCCGGCCGGCCGCGGCTCAGCGCCGCGCGGTCCGGGTCAGCCGATGCCCGGGCTCGCCACGCCCGCGAGGGAGTCGAGATCGCTCTTGCGGACCCTGATCACCAGCCACGCGGTGAGGAAGGCGAGCACGGCCATCGCGGCGGCCGGGACGAAGGCCGTGGAGATGCCGTGGGCGAGCACCTCGTGCCCCCAGGGCGCGGGCAGTTGGTGCGTCCTGGCGAACTGCGCCTTCTGCTCCGGCGAGCCGTCGGCGAGGAACTTGGGCAGCTGCTTCTTCGCCTCGTCCTTGGCGGCCGAGCCGAAGACGGTCGTCAGGATGGACAGACCGAGCGAGCCGCCGACCTGCTGCATGGCGTTCAGCAGCCCGGACGCCGCGCCCGCCTCGTGCTGGGCGACGCCCGACACGGCGGTGACCGTGGCCGTGACGAAGTTCAGGCCCATGCCGAAGCCGAACACCAGCAGGGGGCCCAGCACTCCGCCGACATAGGTACTGTCGGGCCGGATGAACGTCTGCCAGGTCAGTCCGATCACCACGAACGCCGTGCCGCTCATCATGAACGGCTTGGGGCCGAACGACGGCAGGAAGCGCTGGGACAGGCCCGCGCCGACCGCGATCGCCACGGTGACGGGAAGGAAGGCGACACCGGCCTTGACGGCGCTGTAGCCGAGCACGTTCTGCACGAACAGCACGATGTAGAAGAACATGCCGAACATCGCCGCGGCCAGGCTGAGCATGATTACGTACGTGCCCCAGCGGTTCCGGTCGGTGAACATCCTGAGCGGGGTGATCGGCTCCTTCGCCCGCATCTCGGTGAAGACGAAGGCGAACAGCAGGACAACGGACGCGGCGAACGAGCCGAGGGTGAGACTGTCCCGCCAGCCCTCCTCCGCGGCACGGATGAACCCGTACACGAGCGTGGCCATGCCCGTCGTGGAGGTCAGCGCACCGGTGAGGTCGAAGCGTCCCGGGTGGCGCCGGGATTCGTTGATGTACAGCGGCGCGAGCGACGCGATCAGCACGCCGATGGGCACGTTGACGAACAGCACCCACCGCCAGTCGAGCCAGTCGGTGAGCATGCCGCCCGCGAGCAGGCCGATGGCACCACCGCCGGCGGACACGGCCGCGAACACGCCGAAGGCCCGGTTGCGTTCGGGGCCTTCGGGGAAGGTGGTCGTGATCAGCGCCAGCGACGTGGGCGACGCTATCGCGCCACCCACGCCCTGCAATGCCCGTGCGGCCAGCAGTTGCCAGGGTTCCTGGGCCAGCCCGCCCAGCAGGGAGGCGAAGGTGAACAGCAGGATGCCGGCCATGAACACCCGGCGGCGGCCGAGGATGTCACCGGCCCGGGCACCGAGCAGGAGCAGGCCGCCGAAGGTGAGCGTGTAGGCGCTGACCACCCAAGTGAGGTCGGTCGTGCTGAACTTGAGAGCGTCTTGAATGTGCGGGAGGGCGATGTTCACAATCGTCGCGTCGAGCACCACCATGAGTTGGCAGGCCGCGATGACGGTGAGCGCGACGCCGGGATGCCCCTCCCGGCGGGCCGTGCCCGGTTTCCGATCGTTCTGGAGCAGCTGAGAGGTCGTCACTATGGGTCCCCCATCGAGGTTTTAGTGAACGCTCGCGTTCACTGTCGCGCCCACGGTAGTGAGTCCCCAACAGTGAACGCAAGCGTTCACTTAAGGGCGTGCCGCGTTTCGCGCCCCCGTCGCTGCGACGCGGCACCCATCGCCCCGGAACCCCCGCTTCCCTTTGCATGCTGGAGAAATACAGATGGCTACCTCGCGTTGGACGGCCGCGCCCGCTCGGACGGCTTCCCCTCGTCGGCGCGGTGCGGTGCTGGAGCGCGCGATCCTCGACGCCGCTCTGGAGCAGCTGAGTACGGTCGGATGGAAGGGGCTGACCATGGAGGGCGTCGCGGCCGGGGCCCAGACGGGCAAAGCCGCGGTCTATCGCCGCTGGCCCTCCAAGGACGATCTGGTCGCCGACGCGCTGGTGTCCGGGCTGCCCCGGATGGAGAAGGCACCCGACCTCGGAAGTGTTCGCGAGGACCTGCTCACGCTGTGCCGGCAGGTACGCCGGATCATGTTCTCGCGTCCCGGCGTCGCACTCCGTTCCGTCATTCACGAATGCGATCAGCTGCAAGCGGAACGCTTCGAGGAGGTGATCGTGGGGAGCGTGGTGGAGCCGACCGTCAAGCTCCTCCGTACGGTCATTTGCCGTGGCATAGAGCGAGGGGAGGTCCGCATGGACGCGGCCAACGGATATGTCTTCGACGCCATCCCCGCCATGATGATGTACCGGACGAAAATGTGCGCCAGTGAATGGAGTGATCAGGACCTCGGGGAGATGGTCGACCAGTTGATGCTCCCGCTGCTGCGCCCCTACGGAACCTGATCTCCTCCCCGCGGCGGTGCCCGCGCGGGACGGGCGGACCGGGGTGTCGCGCGGCGATCCCCGCGGCGTACGCTAAGGGCGCCATGCCGTACGAACCACCTACACACACTGTCGAGCGCTCCCTGCGCGCCACGACCGGAGCGAAGGTCATAGCCGGTGTCGACGAGGTGGGACGCGGCGCCTGGGCCGGCCCCGTCACCGTCTGCGCGGCGATCACCGGTCTCCGCCGGCCGCCCGAGGGGCTGACCGACTCCAAGCTGCTCACGATCAGGCGGCGCACGGAACTCGCCGAGATCCTCCGGACATGGGTGACCGCCTACGCGCTGGGGCATGCTTCCCCCGAGGAGATCGACGGCCTGGGGATGACGGCCGCGCTGCGGCTCGCCGCGGTCCGCGCCCTGGACGCTCTGCCGGTCCGTCCCGACGCCGTCATCCTCGACGGGAAGCACGACTACCTCGGCGCTCCCTGGAAGGTCCGCACGGTGATCAAGGGAGACCAGTCGTGCGTGGCCGTCTCGGCCGCGTCGGTCATCGCCAAGGTTCAGCGCGACAAAATGATGGCCGAACTGGCTGTCGACCATGCAGACTTCGGATTCGCGGACAACGCCGGGTACCCGTCGCCCGTGCACAAGGCCGCACTGGCGGAGCGGGGGCCCACCCCGCACCACCGTTTGTCGTGGGCGTATCTTGATGCGTTGCCTCAGTGGCGGCACCTCAAGAAGGTCCGCAGCTGGGCGGACGGAGGCGTTCCGGAGATCGAGGGTCAGCTCGGCTTCGATTTCTGACGGTTCCGCTGGCACTGATGTGCCACCCGGTCATCCGCGCCGCACGAATGTTTGATAAAAATCAGCTCATGCCTCTCATTCCCGAGGAGCCTCAGATTCACGAGAGTGCCCAGGGTCCCCGCGCCACTCCGGCCAGCGGCCGTACCGCGCCGACCCCCCGCCCCGTACCCGGCCCCCGTCCAGCGGCTCCGTCCCGCCCCGGTCGTCCCGGCCCTCCGCGGCCCACGCCGCCGGTGCAGCGCACGCCGCGTGACGGGGCTCCGGCCAAGCCGGGCCCGTCCGCTCCGGCCGTTCCCGCCGTCGTGGCGGCCCCGCAGCTCCAGCTGATCCCGGCCTCGCCCGAGGGTGCGCTCGATGCCGCCGACGAGGCGGTGGACCTCCTCCTGGACTCGGGCCGCGCCCCCGGCGACGTGCTGGTGATCACCACGGGTGCCCAGCACCCGTGGGCCGAGCACGAGCTGTCCTTCGGTGAAGCGTCCTACTGGGCGCAGCACGATGCCGGCGACGACGTCTTCTACGCGGACGCCGCCGTCGCCTCCCGTGCCGCGACCCGCCCGGTGGTCGTCGTGGCCGTCAACGGAGGCCCCGGCTCAGCTCTGCCGCTCGCCCACTCCCGGGCCGGTGCCCTGCTGATCGTCTGCGGCGACCCGCAGACGATCAACTCGGTGCTGGGCGCCGGAGTCTGAGTCGCGTCCGGCACCACGGGGAACCGCGGTGCCGGAGGAGCCGATCCGGCGGGTCCGCACGGTGCGGCTTTCGGCATACCCGGCCGGCGGGCGACGGCCACACCACTCGCCGGGCGGCTTCCCGGGGAACCGAGCGGTGGAGCCGGAGCCACCGGGCCGGGCTGGGCAAGTCGCGGGGCGGCAGCGTGCGCGGGCCGGAGAGGGAGCCGACCTGCGGATGAGCCGGGCCCCACAACAGGGTCAGGGCGATCCGGACCCCACAGCGGAGCCAGTAGCAACTCGGACCTGCACGGCAGCAGCGGCGCCAGGGCCGGCGCCCGCCCGCCGGGTCCTCGCCGCGCTGCTCCTCGGCCTGGTCCGTACGCGACAGCGGCAGGTCTGGCCGCTCGTACTGCCGCGTCGATCGAACCGGCCGTCGGGCCGAGGTCCCGCCCGCGCCCGCGCCGTTCAGCGGGCCGCGGCGCGGCGCAGGACCTCGGAGACCGGTCCGCCGGTGCGTGGCACGAGCGGCGGGGCCTCCGACGTCGCGAAGGGTTCCGGCGCCGAGTGCGCGTGGGGATGGCGTCCGCCACGCCCCTCGCCGAGCACATGCCAGCCGTCCTGCGTCAGCGTGATGTACGCCCCGCAGCGCAGCCCGTGCAATGTGCAGGCATCTCGCAGTCCCCACATCCACGCGCCGTCCTCCTCTGTCCAACGCCCTTCCCCCTCACGGCAGTAGAGGAGTACGGCCGTGCGTACGGGGGTGCGGCGGCGCAGGTCGTGCGGAATCACCCGGCGCAGCTGGGCGAGCAGGGCGTTACGGAACATCCAACCGTCGGCCGGGGCCGGACGACGCGTGAACGAGGCGCTGGCCCGCAGCCGTTCGTCCGGATCGAGAACCGCCACGATCGCCGTGGACGGCTTCGGGTGATGGCGGGCGTGGAGCCCGCTGACGACCTCACGGGGGTTGCGCAGCAGAGGGATTCCTGCGGCGGCCCACTCCGCCGGTTCGAGCAGGCGGCTGGCGGAAGCGGCGGACGCGGACGTCGACAAAGAGGCCGCCGAGGACGAGGCGAATCCGAAGGTCACGTTCCTCCCTTCGGCTACGCGCCCATACTGCGGGCGAGGTCGGATTCAAGGGGAGCGCGCACCGCAGGGGAGCCCAGCCTGATCACGGACGGCCGTGCGGGGAGCGGACCTCAATTCTTCCTGTCGAACTTGGATGCGGCAACGAGCAATTGGGACCACCGACTGTTATCTGCTGGTGCGTGGCTTATATCCCTACCCCGAGGTGAGACTGCCGACGCCTGAGGCGCTCGCCTCCGACCGGCGGGGCCGCGGCGAGCGCCCGCTGATCAGCCCTGCACGGCGAGGACGAGCGGCAGCACCCCCTGCGCGCCGGATTTCCTGAGCAGGCGTGCCGCGACCGCCAGGGTCCAGCCCGTCTCCGTGAAGTCGTCGATCAGCAGCACCGGGCCGTGGCCCTCGGCGAGTGCCGACGCGAGGGTGGGCGGCACCGTCAACGCCCCGTCGAGCGTCTTCAGTCGCTGGGCACTGTTGCTGCGCGGCACCCGGGGCACGTCGCCGTCGTACTCCACGGCGCCGAGCAGGGGGAGCCTGCCGATCTCCGCGATGCGGACGCCCAGCGAGTGGATCAGCCGCGGCCTGCTGCGCGAGGCGACGGTGACCACGCCCACCGGCCGGGGCGGGGCGTCAGGCGCGCCGGAGGCCCAGCCGCCGGGCCCTCTGGCCCAGTCGGCCAGCACATCGACCACGGCTCGCGCCACATCGTCCGGAACGGCGGCGTCCGGTGTCTGGGGCGCGAGCAGCGGACGCAGCCGGTTGCCCCAGCCGATGTCCGACAGCCGTCCCAGAGCCCGCCCCGGCGAGGCCTGCTCACCGGCCGGGATGCGCCCCTTGAGGCTGATGCCGATGGCCGGAAGCCCGGTCGGCCACATGCGGCGGGGCTCCACCTCCACTCCGGCACGGCCCAGGTCGCTCCGCGCGGCGTCCAGGGCCGTCGTGGACAGACCGGCGGTGAAGCGCGGGCCCGCGCAGTTGTCGCAACGGCCACAGGCTTTGGCACCCTCGTCGTCCAACTGACGCTGGAGGAACTCCATCCGGCACTCGGTGGTGGCCGCGTACTCACGCATCGCCTGCTGCTCGGCCGCGCGCTGCCGGGCCACCCACGCGTAGCGCTCGGTGTCGTACGACCACGGCTGTCCGGTCGCGATCCAGCCGCCCTTGACGCGGTGCACCGCTCCGTCCACGTCGAGCACCTTGAGCATGGTCTCCAGGCGTGAGCGGCGCAGCTCGACCAGTGGTTCCAGGGCGGGCAGCGACAAGGGTCCCCCGGCCTGGGCCAGGACGTCCAGGGTGCGCCGGACCAATTCCTCGGAGGGGAAGGCCAGCGAGGCGAAGTACTCCCAGATCGCCTCGTCCTCCTTGCCCGGCAGCAGCAGGACCTCCGCGCTCTCCACGCCACGGCCGGCACGGCCTACCTGCTGGTAGTAGGCGATGGGGGAGGAGGGCGAGCCGAGATGGACGACGAAACCGAGATCGGGCTTGTCGAATCCCATGCCGAGCGCCGACGTGGCGACCAGGGCCTTGACACGGTTGGCCAGCAGGTCGTCCTCGGCCTGCTGGCGGTCGGCGTTCTCCGTCTTGCCCGTGTAGGAGGCGACAGTGTGCCCGCGCTGCCGCAGGAAGGCGGTGACCTCCTCGGCCGCGGCGACGGTGAGCGTGTAGACGATGCCGGAGCCCGGCAGCTCGTCGAGATGGTCGGCGAGCCAGGCCATCCGGTGCGCGGCGTCCGGGAGCGGCAGCACGGCCAGACGCAGACTCTCCCGGTCCAGCGGCCCGCGCAGCACCAGCGCGTCCGACGCGCCGCCCGTGCCGAGCTGCTCGGCGACGTCCGCGGTCACCCGCGCGTTGGCCGTGGCGGTGGTGGCCAGCACGGGGACGCCGGGCGGGAGATCGCCGAGCATGGTGCGCAGCCGGCGGTAGTCGGGGCGGAAGTCGTGACCCCAGTCGGAGATGCAATGGGCCTCGTCCACGACCAGCAGGCCGGTGGCCGCGGACAGCTTGGGCAGGACCTGGTCACGGAAGTCGGGGTTGTTCAGCCGTTCCGGCGAGACGAGCAGCACGTCGACGCCACCGGCCGCGATCTCGGCCTGGACGTCCTCCCACTCCTCGGTGTTGGCGGAGTTGATGGTCCGGGCGTGGATGCCGGCCCGGGCCGCGGCCTCCACCTGGTTGCGCATGAGCGCGAGCAGGGGCGAGACGATCACCGTGGGCCCGCTTCCTCTGGCCCGCAGCAGCGAGGTGGCCACGAAGTACACCGCGGACTTGCCCCATCCCGTGCGCTGCACGACCAGGGCCCGGCGCTTGTCGGCGACCAGCGCCTCGATCGCCCGCCACTGGTCCTCGCGCAGCCGGGCGGCGCCCGAGGCATTCCCGACGAGCCGGGCGAGGACGGCGTCCGCCTCTGCCCGGAGATCCGCGTTGCTCGTGTGCTCCATGCGTCCCATACAACAGGACGGGACCGACAACCGGACGGTCCCGGCCGAGACTGTGGACAACGATCGCGATCTTGTCGTGTCCCTGATTCGACTTATCCACAGGCCCAAGCGGAATCACAAGATCCGCGAGATCGTCGGCGCATGACGAATCACAGCGAAACCACCGGACCCTTCGAGAACAGCGGGATCTCGCGTCAGGAGCGGCCGACCGGCCCGGCCGAGCAGGCCGCGCAGGTCACTCTGCGCACCCCGGCGGAACTGGCCGACGCCCTGCCCTACCTGCTGGGGTACCGCCCGGAGGACAGCATGGTGCTGGTCGCTCTGCACGATCACGCGGGCCGGGGCAGGTTCGGCGGCCGGGCTCGGCTCGGCATCCCCGCACACGAGGAGGACTGGGAAGCCGCCGCACGGCAGCTGGCCCGCGGGCTGGTCACCGGCAGCGAGCGGCGCGGCACCCGGCCCGAGCGCATGGTGGCCTACGTCTGCCAGGAACCCGGCCCGGGAGAGTCCGGCCGGGACGTCAAACGACGACTCGGCCGGCTTGCCCATCTGCTGCGCACCGAGTGCGGCAGCCTCGACGTGCCGGTCATCGAGGCACTGTGCATCTCGGACGGCCGCTTCTGGTCGTACTGTTGCGCGATCGAGGGCTGCTGCCCCGTGGACGGCTCACCGATGGGCCTTCCCGGCACCTCCGTGCTGGCCGCCGCGGCCACCTACGCCGGCCTCCAGGTGCGCGGCACACTCAGGGAGTTGCATGTCCGGCTACAGCCCTGGGAGACCACTGCGGCGCTGGAGCAGGAGATCGCGCTGGACACGGCGGGCATGACCCTGGTGCCCCGCATCCTGGACGAGACGACCCGCCAGGGCGTCGCGCGGGACACTCTGGAACTCGCCGAGCGGGTCATCCGTCGCTACGCCGCGGCAGCGCCGGTCTCCGGCACGCATCCGGCGGACGTGCGCGACGACGACCTCCTCGCAGACGACGAGGCGGCGATGCTGATCCTCGGGCTCCAGGACCGCACGACCCGGGACCAGGCCGCCGCCTGGATGGAGGGAGAGGAGGCCGGTCCGGCTCTCCGGCTCTGGCGCGCCCTGGCCCGCCGCTGCGTCGGACCCTACGGCGAGCACGCCGCCGCTCCATTGACCCTCGCCGGCTGGGTCGCCTGGTCGACGGGCGACGAACTGGAGGCGCGGGAGGCGCTGGCCATGGCGCTGGGCGCCGATCCCGACTATCTCTTCGCCCGCCTGCTGCACCAGGCCTGCAACGAAGGACTCGACCCCGAGTCGATCCGCCGCTGCCTGCGCGCGCAGAGCGCGGGACGCACACCGGTGGAGGCGGAAGCGGGCCCGGCGGAGATCACGGAGCAGGCGGCCCCCGCGTCGCACACCGCTCCCGCCGTGCCTGCGGAAGCCTCCGCGCCAGGGTCCGCGGTGAGCGCACCGGCGGACGTTGAAGAGGCCGCGCCCAGCTCGCGGACGGGCACGCATCGTCGGCGTCGCGCTCGATCGGTGTCCCGTGGGGACAGCCGTCACGCAGCCCGGGCGACCGGTGGCCGACGCCGGCCGGTTGACTCCCGTCCCCGTTCGTTCACTTCCGAACCCACCCGACCCGGCGCCCGCACCCCGAGCGCCACGCGCACGCGTACGACGGACACGGGCGACGCCGCGACCAGTGGGACCCCGTCGGAAAGCGGGCGCCCCGAGCCCGAGGTCGACGGATGAGGACCGGCCGCTACGCGCGCGGGCCGGTACCCGACTCCGTCGGGAGAGGCGGGGCCGCGTCGGCACAGAGCGCGGAAGGCCCCGCACGTGACCCGATCGTGTTGACGAGCCCGACGAGCCCGACGAGCCGGCGGTCCGCAGGAACGGCGGTGCCCGGGGAGCGGCACAGGCGACCCGCGGCGCGGGAACAACGCCGTCCGGGCGGGGCGGCGCCACGGCATCGCTACGGTCGTAAGGATGCGTGCGCACGGCGCTGTCGCCGTCCGGCCGTGTCCACTCGGTCCGGCCGGGTGCCGGTGATGTCCACGCCGCGCAATTGGTGCCCGGGGGCGTCGGAGCAGGACCACCGCGGGCATCCGGTGCCGTCCGTGTGGTGCCGTTGTCGCGCCGGCACGCTCTTGGCCGCCTTCGCCGTCCTGGCCTACCTCATCGTCCTGTTCGGCCGGACACCTCGGAGCACGCCGACTCCGCCTTCGACCGCGTCCCGCTCCCCTTGGCGAAGCCGGTCGAGGACCGAAGAGGCGGACACTCCCGCCACCCGCTCAGGCCGCCATTCGGTCAGCTTCTCCCAGCAGAGCCGTGACCCGTACGAGTTCCCGTCTGTTCACCTGAGTGGCGGAACGCCTGGACCGGCCCTGCCGCCGCACCCTCCCCGTCCCCCGGGGCGGCCCTTCCGCCGCCCAGCGGCCCCGAGGCGCACCGAGCGCAGAAGAAGCCACCGCATGCACCAGCAGCCGTCGCAGCCATCTCCGCCCTCCGCCGCCCATGAAGATCCGCCCCGGGGCAGCCGCGGGCCGTTCCTCACGCACGGCGCCGACCCCGCCGCACCTGAGCCCACCGGTCACCCGCTGCCACCGGCCCCGACTCCCCTCGCCGACTCTCCGTCCCTCCTCGGCCACCGGCCGTCCCCCGTCCCTCGTCGGCCCGGACACCCCGCCGCGGTCCCGCCCGCAGGTGCAGCCCCGGGCAGCCGCTCGGTGCCCGGACTGCCACCCACGCACGACGCGTTCATCTGTGTGGCCCTGCCCGGCCTCGCCATCTCCGGTGAGCCGGGGCAACTGGCCGGCCGGGGACTGGACGGGTTCTACCGAGGCGGCAGGCGCCTGCTCTCGCGGTGCCAGGTCCGCGTGGCCGGACGCGAGCCGCTGCCGGTGCAGGCCCGGATGACCGGAGCCGCCAGCGCCCGCTTCGTGGGCACCCTGCGTGTTTCCCCGGTGGTGGGCCCCGACCCCGACGTCGTGGTCGAACGGGCACGCCACGCCGACGGAACCGAACGGATCACACTCCGCAACACCGGTCTGCGTCCACTGCGCCTGCCGGTCGAGGTCGCCCTCGGCACGGACCTGGCGGAACTCGGCGCCATCGCCTCCGGCGCGGCAGGACCCGAACTGACGGCCAGCGTGCACGACTCGGGACTGCGCTGGGCCACGGCCGACGCCGCCGCCTGCGTCACCGCCGACCCACCGCCCTCGGACGCCCTGGCCTCAGCCGGGCTGCTGCGCTGGGAAGTGGAACTGCCACCGGGCGGGACGGTGGCCGTGGAGCTCAGGGTGCGGCCCGAGGGCGCAGGCCCGCTGCGCGCGGCGGGCCATGCCGCGACCAGCCCCCTCGCCGCCGCACGGGCGGCAGGCGACGACCCCCGGGTGGCGCCTCTGCTGCACGCGGCGGTAGCCGACCTCCACGCCCTGCTGCTGCGCGACCCCGCACACCCCTCCGACACCTACCTCGCGGCGGGCGCCCCCTGGCGCTGCGGGATGGCCCCCGCCGAGGCACTCGCCGCCGCCCGCATGACCCTCCCGCTGGGCACCCGGCTCGCCGCGGGCACCCTGCGCACCCTGGCCCGTACGCAGCTCACGGGTCCGGGACCCGGGGCCGGCATGATCCCCGGCCCACGACGCGACGCGGGCCCGCACCTCCCGCCGAGCTGCACAGGAACGGAGGCCACTCTGCTCTTCCCCGTCCTGCTCGCGGAGGCCCGCCGCTGGGGGCTGCCCGAACAGGAGACGAGGGAACTGCTGCCCGCGGCGGAACACTGCCTGACCTGGCTGCGGGCCGCCACCGGCGACGGCACCTACCTTCCCGACCCGTACCCGGCAGGCCCGGCCCGTTGCGAGACCCAGGCGCACGCGCACCGCGCGGCCCTGCTCGGCGCCGACCTTCTCGAAGCTTTCGGCAGACCGGGCGCCACCGAGTTACGCCAATGGGCCCAGAACCTGCGTGCGGCCTTCCGGGCCGATTTCTGGATCGAGGACCGCGGAGGCGGACGACCGGCCGCGGCCCTGGCAGCCGACGGCCGGCCCGTTCCCCACCTGGCCGCCACCACGGTCCACCTCCTCGACACCGGCCTGCTCGGTGCCGGTCGGCTGGCTCCGGGCCTGCTGGACAAGGCGTGCTCCGAACACCTCGCCCGGTTGCTCGGCGCCCCCGCGATGGACGCGGGCTGGGGACTGCGGGGATTGGGCGCCAAGGAAGGAGGACACAACCCGTTCGGCCACCGGGCCGGGGCCGTACGGGTCCAGGAGACGGCGCTCGCCGTCGCAGGACTGGCTGCGGCGGGCTACGAGAAGGAAGCCGGCGGCCTGCTGGGAGGACTGCTGGGAGCAGCGGAACACTTCGGCTACCGGCTGCCCGAGATGTTCGCCGGTGAACAGCGCTCCGCCGGCGGTGCACCCCTCCCGCATCCCGCGGCCTGCCGGCCGGCGGCCACCGCCGCGGCCGCCGTGGTCCTCGTGCTCACCACCCTCGCCGGTCTCCGCCCCGACGCCCCCGCCCGGACGGTCACCCTGCGTCCCGTTCGAAGCGCACCGCTCGGTGAACTCAGCCTCGCCGGACTGCGGGTCGCGGGCGCACCCTTCGCCGTGCGGATCAGCCGGCTGGGACTGGCCATGGTGGAGGAGGCCGCGGAGGGACTCCAGCTGGGATCGTGACCTCACGGCCCCCGCGAGCCGTACCGGGACCGTGCGGAACCACCACCGATGCGGTTGACGAAGGGAGTGTTTATCGTCAGGAAGACGACTATGATCGCGGCATGCCCTACGACCCGTCAGCCTTTCCGCCTTTCGCTGTCACCGTGGACCTGGTCGTGCTGACCGTGCGCCGCCACGCCCTGTGCGCGCTGGCAGTACGCAGGGGTGAGCCCCCCTTCCAGGGGCGCTGGGCACTGCCGGGGGGCTTCGTACGGGCCGACGAGGATCTGTCCCAGGCGGCGGCGCGCGAGCTGGCCGAGGAGACCGGGCTGCGCGCTCACGACCCCTCGGTCCCGGTCCAGGACCACGGCGCGCATCTCGAGCAGCTCGCCACGTACGGCGACCCCGAGCGGGACCCGCGTATGCGCGTCGTCAGCGTGGCCCATCTCGCGCTCGCGCCCGACCTGCCCGCACCGCGTGCCGGCGGTGACGCGAGCAACGCGCGCTGGGCACCGGTCGAAGAACTGCTCCAGCAGGGCGGCTACGGGCGCGAAGGCGAGTCCGCCGCTCCACTCGCCTTCGACCACGCGCAGATCCTCGCCGACGGAGTGGAACGGGCTCGCTCCAAGATCGAGTACTCCTCACTGGCCACCGCGTTCTGCCCGCCCGAGTTCACCGTGGGAGAGCTGCGCCGGGTGTACGAGGCGGTGTGGGGCGTGGCTCTCGACCCGCGCAACTTCCACCGCAAAGTCACCGGCACCCCTGGCTTCCTCGTCCCCACGGGAGGTACCACCACCCGCCAGGGCGGCAGGCCCGCCCAGCTCTTCCGGGCCGGTGGCGCCACCCTGCTGAACCCGCCGATGCTGCGCCCAGAGGTGTGAGACGCGGGGCGGCGAACCCGTCGGGCGACCGGCGCTTCAGCCGTCCGTACCCGGTCATGGCTGCGTCGAACGGCGGACATCGGTGGGGTCGCGGCACATGGCAGCTTGCCGCAATGCGCCTTATACCTAGAAAACGGACATCTCGCGCTATCTTGCTGTAGGTGATCCAGGCCTTCGGACTGACCAGCAACTCCCGCAAGGCGCAGCCGCCCGCCCTTGACGACCTTTCCTTCGAGGCGCGCGCCGGGCATGTCACCGCGCTCCTCGGTGGCGCCGGTGCGGGCAAGACCACGGCGCTGAAACTGATGCTCGAGCTCCAACACGGGCGCGGCATCACCTACTTCAGAGGGCGCCCCCTGCACCGGATCGCTCATCCGTCGCGTGAGGTCGGCGTACTCCTCGGAGACGTACCGGGCCATCCGGCCCGCTCGGTACGCGGCCACCTGCGCATGCTGTGCGCGGCCACGGGAGTTCCCGCACGGCGCGCGGACGAGGTCCTCGAAGTGGTCGGCCTCGTCAGCCTCCGGGAGGAGCGCCTCGGCACGCTCTCCCGCGGCATGGACCGCAGGCTCGGTCTGGCCTGCGCACTGCTGCCCGACCCGCACACGCTCGTCCTGGACGAACCCACCGACGGCCTCTCCGCCCGCGAGGCCGAGTGGCTTCACGGCATGCTGCGGGCCCATGCCGCCCAGGGCGGCACGGTGCTCTTCACCACGGCCGAGCCGAAAGAGGCCGCCCGCACCGCCGACCGGGTCGTCACCCTCGACGACGGCAGGCTCGTCGCCGACCAGGAGGCAAGGGAGTTCGCCCGCACCCGGCTGCGCCCGCGCGTGGCCGTCCGCAGCCCCCACGCCGCACGCCTCGCGGCCCTCCTCTCCAAGGAGGCCCGCACCACCCGCCGCTCCGTCGAGGTCGTGCGTGAGAACGGCAACCGCCTCTCGGTGTACGGCAGTACGACCGCCGACGTCGGCGAGATCGCGTTCCGGCACGGCATCCTCGTTCACCAACTCGCGGACGAGGTAGGTGACATGGGGCCTGGCGCCGGTGCCGGGAGCGACGGCGCGACGCCGTCCGCGGAGTCCGGGCAGGCGGCACCGGACGCGCCGTCGACGGCATGGACCGACGCGGAGCAGGCCGTCCCGCGGGCAGCGCCGGACCGGGCCGAAGCCGACCGCTCCCTGGCGGGTCGCAGAGGCGCGGAGCCCGGCTCCCCGGCGGGACGGGCCCCCTCGGCCACGTCCGAGGCTTCACCGTCAGACCAGGGCCCGGCCGTGGACGAGTCGCCCACCGCTCCGGCGCCCGCTGTGCAGCCGGACACCGCCGCGTCCGACGCCCCGGCCGCCGAACCGCGCTCCGCGGAGCCGGCGACGGAGCCGGGCGCGGCGGCGACCGCCCCGGAAGCGGCCGAACCCCGTCCCGACCGGTCCGCGTCGGCGCGACGCTCCCCGGTGCCGGCTCTGCCGTCGGGAGGCCGGGGGGAGACATACTCGGGCCAACTTTCGGGGCAGCGGGAGCACACCGCGGACGACCCGTCGACGCCGGAATCTGAGCGGGCCGGGGCCGGCCTCAGCGCCTCCGACGGGGCGGGCAGGCCGTCCGGTTCCCCGGCGCCGGAGCGGGCACGGGCCGCCGTCGGCGAACCGTCCGCGACCGGTGAGACGCCCGGCCGACGGCCCATGCCGGACCCCACGGAGTACCGCCCGGGCGTAACGGCCTCGAGCGTGTCGCCGGCCGCCACCTCCTCCTCGGCCGACGACGCGACGCACGGTGCCGCCGCACCGGATGACACGAAGGCGTCAGGCGCGGGTGCCGGCGAGGTTCGCCCGCTGACCGCCGGCGGCCGGTCCGCCGATCCGACGGCCACGTCCGATGCCGGCCCCGGCGGAGTCGCGACGGCATCCGGACCGCAGGCCAGCCCCTCCAGCGCGCTGGTCGGCATCACCGGCACCCGCACCCGGCTCCCCGGGGCCCGGCAGCCGCAGTCCGGTAGCACCGCCCGCCCCGACGCTGCGCGCCCGCTCGGGGCCCTGTCCCCCCTCCCGCCCCCCATCTCCGTCCGCCCCGCCCCCAGCCCTCTGCGTCCCCTGCGGTACGAGGTCCGGCGCGCCGGCGGAATCAGCACCGGCTTCCTCACCTGCGGCGTCGCTCTGGTGGTGTCCGCCCTCACCGCCGTACTCCTGGCGCGGCTCGGTCACACCCCGCAGGCGCGGCTGTTCGCCGCATGGCCGCGGGAGCTGCCGCTGCCGCCCGCGGCGCTCGCGGCCGGACTGCTCGGCGCGCTGGCCTTCGGGGACGAGTTCCGCCACCCCGCCCTGGCGGCGGACCGTGGCACCGTGCCCCGCCGGCTGGGCCTGCTGGCCGCGAAACTGCTCGTCTCCGGAGCCACCGCGGTGCTGCTCGCCTTCCTCACCGTGGGCTGCGACGCCGAAGCGCTCTACATCGTCTACGGACGGGAGCTGACGCGAGTTCCCGCGGACTGGCTTTCGCTCACCGCGAGTTGGTTCGGGCTGGTCGCCGGGTGTGCCTGGGCCGGGGTGCTGGCGGCGGGTGTGTTCCGGTCGGCGTCGGCCGGCCTGGCCGCCGTACTCGCCGTACCGGTCCTTGTCGTCCCCGTCGTGCACGAGGTGCTGCGCGACCCCGCGGTCAGGATGGCGGCGGGTTTCCCGGTGCGGATGCGGCAGGTCCTCCTGTTGCAGTGGCCCTTCGGAGGGGAGCGGTACGCGCTCGCGGCCGCGCGGGTCGTCGCCCAACCCGTCGGTGGCGCACTTACGTTGTCCCTCACGGCTCTGCTGTGCGCGTACGTGCTCACGACGCTGCGGACCAGGTTCCGGTGACGACTGCTCGTGCACTTCTGGACCCAGTGTGCCCATAACTCGCCGCAGAACGCCCATTTCTTTCCGATAAGGCGTCAATTGCGACGGTGTGAGCGATCACCCTTTCGTGTGCTTTTCACCAAAGACCTCAAGGGAGTTGAAGGGAGCGCCGACAAAGGATTCGTGAGTACCCTTGCGCACACCATGATGACCGCCGCCCGCTCCACAGACTCCGGTCTGGCCGGCCCGGGCGGATTCGACCGCTACCCCTACGCCGAGACACCGATGGCCGACCGCGTCGGCGTGCCTACCTGGGACGGCGGGGATCCCGAGCTGGGCCGCGTCGGCCGGCGGGCCGGGGGCAGCCGCGGACGCGGGCTGCACGGCCAACTGGTCCAGCAGTTGGGCCAGATGATCGTCTCCGGCGACCTGGGCGCGGACCGACCGCTGGTACCCGAGGAGATCGGCCAGCGGTTCGAGGTCTCCCGTACCGTCGTCCGCGAGTCCCTCCGCGTCCTCGAGGCCAAGGGCCTGGTCAGCGCCCGCCCGAACGTCGGCACGCGCGTGCGTCCCGTCAGCGACTGGAACCTGCTCGACCCGGACATCATCGAGTGGCGGGCGTTCGGGCCCCAGCGCGACGACCAGCGCCGGGAGCTGAACGAGCTGCGCTGGACGATCGAGCCGCTCGCCGCCCGCCTCGCCGCCGGGCACGGCCGCGAGGAGGTGCAGCAGCGCCTGTGCGACATTGTCGAGATCATGAGCCACGCCATGGCCCAGGGCGACGCGCTCACGTACTCGCGTGCCGACACCGAGTTCCACGCGATGCTCATCCAGATCGCGGGCAACCGCATGCTGGAGCACCTCTCCGGCATTGTCTCGGCGGCCCTCCACGTGTCCGGTGGCCCGGTCACCGCCTGTGACCGGCCGAACGAGGCGTCCCTCGCGCAGCACGCGCGGATCGTGGACGCGCTCGGCGCCGGGGACGGCACGGCGGCGGAGGCGGCCATGCGCCAGCTGCTCGCGATCCACCCGGAGGTGGAGCGCGTGGTTCCCGCCCCGCGCGAGCACTGACCCCCGCGACGAACGCGGTGCGGTCGCCGGTGCGCGGCGTCCCTGTGGTGCTCGCGGCGGCACCTGGCCGGGGTGCCGGCCGCCGCCGGACCCTGCCGGACCCTCTGGAGTCCGGCAGGGTCCGGCGGGGTCCGGCGGCGTGGCGGGGACCGGAGGTGCGACAGGCCGTCGTGGTCACGACCGCAGCCCGGCCATACATCACCGACTATCACTTTTGTTAACATGTGACCGTTTTTGACTGCTTACGGGGTGTGACTCGGGCCACGCAGATTGGGCGTAACGCTCGCGGAGACAGCGCGATGACCTAAGAGGTGACAGCCGCGGAGGGAATACGGACGCCAGAGCAGGCGCTGTGCATCTCCCCGGCCCCCGCCCGCGCCGTCGGCCGATCCCCAGGCCGGTGGTCGGCTCCCGTCCGTAGTGGACGGCGCCGGAAGCCGTTTTCCAACGTTCCGAGAGGTTGTTCGTGTCGGCCAGCACATCCCGTACGCTCCCGCCGGAGATCGCCGAGTCCGTCTCTGTCATGGCGCTCATTGAGCGGGGAAAGGCTGAGGGGCAGATCGCCGGCGACGATGTGCGTCGGGCCTTCGAAGCTGACCAGATTCCGGCCACTCAGTGGAAGAACGTACTGCGCAGCCTCAACCAGATCCTTGAGGAAGAGGGTGTGACGCTGATGGTCAGTGCCGCAGAGCCCAAGCGCACCCGCAAGAGCGTCGCAGCGAAGAGTCCGGCCAAGCGCACCGCCACCAAGACGGTCGCGGCGAAGACGGTGACCACGAGGAAGGCCACCGCCACCGCGGCGGCCCCCGCGGAGCCCGCCGCTCCGGCCGAGGCCGATGCCCCCGAGGAAGCCGCACCCGCTAAGAAGGCCGCCGCCGCCAAGAAGGTGACCGCGAAGAAGACGGTCGCCAAGAAGGCCGTCGCGAAGAAGACGGTCGCCAAGAAGACCACGGCCAAGAAGGACGACGTCGAGCTCCTCGAAGAGGAGGTTCTCGAGGACACCAAGGTCGCCGACGAGCCCGAGGGCACCGAGAGTGCCGGCTTCGTCCTGTCCGACGAGGACGAGGACGACGCGCCCGCGCAGCAGGTCGCCGCGGCCGGCGCCACCGCCGACCCCGTCAAGGACTACCTGAAGCAGATCGGCAAGGTCCCCCTGCTCAACGCGGAGCAGGAGGTCGAGCTGGCCAAGCGCATCGAGGCGGGCCTGTTCGCCGAGGACAAGCTGGCCAACGCCGACAAGCTCGCCCCGAAGCTCAAGCGCGAGCTGGAGATCATCGCCGAGGACGGCCGCCGCGCCAAGAACCACCTCCTGGAGGCGAACCTCCGTCTGGTGGTCTCCCTGGCCAAGCGCTACACCGGCCGCGGCATGCTCTTCCTGGACCTCATCCAGGAGGGCAATCTCGGTCTCATCCGCGCGGTCGAGAAGTTCGACTACACCAAGGGCTACAAGTTCTCCACGTACGCCACCTGGTGGATCCGTCAGGCGATCACCCGCGCCATGGCCGACCAGGCCCGCACCATCCGTATCCCGGTGCACATGGTCGAGGTCATCAACAAGCTCGCGCGCGTGCAGCGCCAGATGCTCCAGGACCTGGGCCGCGAGCCCACCCCGGAGGAGCTGGCCAAGGAACTCGACATGACCCCGGAGAAGGTCATCGAGGTCCAGAAGTACGGCCGCGAGCCCATCTCGCTGCACACCCCGCTCGGCGAGGACGGCGACAGCGAGTTCGGTGACCTCATCGAGGACTCCGAGGCCGTGGTCCCGGCCGACGCGGTCAGCTTCACGCTCCTCCAGGAGCAGCTGCACTCCGTCCTGGACACCCTGTCCGAGCGCGAGGCCGGCGTCGTCTCCATGCGCTTCGGTCTCACCGACGGTCAGCCCAAGACCCTCGACGAGATCGGCAAGGTGTACGGCGTGACGCGTGAGCGCATCCGCCAGATCGAGTCCAAGACCATGTCGAAGCTGCGCCACCCGTCCCGTTCCCAGGTGCTGCGCGACTACCTCGACTAGAGCGTGTCTCTTTGGTCGGTTAGTCAGTTGATCTGATGTGTCCGTCCGATTAGTGATCAGTGATGCGATGTGGGACCGGATCGAGCCGT
>NZ_JBEZWU010000029.1:0-100755 GCF_040637655.1 Streptomyces sp. NPDC028722 | reverse complement strand
GCGCAGAGGCCCTCCCCTCCGCCCGGGTTCGGGCGGAGGGGCGGGCCGGGGTGGCCGGTTCGGCCGGGGTCAGCAGCCCAGCAGGCGGCTGGCCAGGTAGCCCTCGATCTGGTCGAGGGAGACGCGCTCCTGCTTCATGGTGTCCCGCTCGCGCACGGTCACCGCGTTGTCCTCGAGCGTGTCGAAGTCGACGGTCACGCAGTACGGCGTACCGATCTCGTCCTGGCGGCGGTAGCGGCGGCCGATGGCGCCCGCGTCGTCGAACTCGATGTTCCAGTTCTGCCGCAGGGCCTGGGCGAGACCCTTGGCCTTCGGGGACAGCTCCGGGTTGCGCGACAGCGGGAGGACGGCGACCTTCACCGGGGCGAGCCGGTGGTCGAGGCGCAGCACCGTCCGCTTCTCCATCTTGCCCTTGGCGTTGGGCGCCTCGTCCTCGACGTAGGCGTCGAGCAGGAAGGCCAGCATGGTGCGGCCGACGCCCGCCGCGGGCTCGATGACGTACGGCGTCCAGCGCTCGCCGGCCTCCTGGTCGAAGTAGGAGAGGTCCTGGCCGGAGGCCTTGGAGTGGGCGCCGAGGTCGTAGTCGGTGCGGTTGGCGACACCCTCGAGCTCGCCCCACTCCGAGCCGCCGAACTGGAAGCGGTACTCGATGTCGGCGGTGCGCTTGGAGTAGTGGGAGAGCTTCTCCTTCGGGTGCTCGTACCAGCGCATGTTCTCCTCACGCAGGCCCAGCCCGGTGTACCAGCCCCAGCGCTGCTCCATCCAGTACTCCTGCCACTGCTCGTCCTCGCCCGGCTTGACGAAGAACTCCATCTCCATCTGCTCGAACTCGCGGGTGCGGAAGATGAAGTTGCCAGGAGTGATCTCGTTGCGGAAGGACTTGCCCATCTGGGCGATGCCGAACGGCGGCTTGCGGCGCGCAGTGGTCTGCACCTGGGCGAAGTTGGTGAAGATGCCCTGGGCGGTCTCGGGGCGCAGGTAGGCGACGGAGCCGGAGTCCTGGGTCGGGCCGAGGTGGGTGGAGAGCAGGCCGGAGAACTGCTTGGGCTCGGTGAACTGGCCCTTGTTGCCGCAGTTCGGACAGTTGATGTCCGCCAGGCCGTTCGCCGGGGCGTGGCCCTTCTTCTCCTCGTACGACTCTTCCAGGTGGTCGGCACGGAACCGCTTGTGGCACGAGGTGCACTCGGTCAGCGGGTCCGTGAAGGTGGCGACGTGACCGGAGGCGACCCAGACCTCGGGGGCCAGGATGACGGACGAGTCGATACCGACCACGTCCTCGCGCGACGTCACCATGTAGCGCCACCACTGGCGCTTGATGTTCTCCTTCAGCTCGACACCCAGCGGTCCGTAGTCCCAGGCGGCACGCTGTCCGCCGTAGATCTCACTGCACGGGAAAACGAAGCCACGGCGCTTGCTCAGGCTGACGATGGTGTCGATCTTGTCGGCGGCCACGGTGCTCTCTTCATTACGACGACGGGCGTTGAAGCGAGATGCTTCCAGCGAATGATTCAGGTTACCGGCGCATGCTCCCCCACGACCAAATCGGCCCCCGTGAAGACCATCTGGTGAGCGTAGTTGACAACGGTTTCCATGTTTGTTGAAAATGACTGTCATGAACGTACGACGACGCCTCATACCCGCCGCCGCGGCCACCGCGGTCGCCGCCCTCGCGGCCGGCACGCTGTCCGGCTGCTCCGGCGGCACGGCGGTCGTGGCCAACACCAGCAAGTTCGACGTCGTCGCGTCGTTCTACCCGATGACCTTCCTCGCCGAGCGGATCGGCGGGAAGCACGTCCGCGTCACCACGCTCACCTCCCCCGGCCAGGAGCCGCACGACCTGGAGATCAGCCCCCGGCAGATCGCCCAGCTCGAGGAGTCCGACGCCGTCCTCTACCTGAGCGGCCTCCAGCCCTCCGTCGACGAGGCGGTGGCCCAGTCCCCGGTCGGCACCAAGATCGACGCGGCCGGCCTGACCACGCTGGAGGAGCACGGCACCGAGGTCGGCGGCCACGCGGCCGGGCACGACAGCCACCAGGACGGCGAGAGGGCGGGCAAGGACCCGCACATCTGGCTCGACCCGGTGAAGTACGCCCAGGTCGCCGAGGGCGTCGGCAGGGCCTTCGAGAAGGCCGACCCCCGGCACGCGGCCGACTACCGCAAGAACACCGCGACCCTGACCGGCGAGCTGGGCGCCCTGGACTCCCGGTTCCGGCAGAGCCTCGCGCACACCCGGAGCAAGGTCTTCCTCACCACGCACGCCGCGTTCGGCTACCTCGCCGAGCGCTACGGTCTCATCGAGGAGGCCGTCAACGGCCTCGACCCCGAGTCCGAGCCGAGCGCCGCGCGCGTGAAGGACCTGGAGCGCACGGCCCGGGCCGACGGTGTCAGCACCGTCTTCTACGAGACGCTCGTCAGTGACAGGACCGCCCGGACCCTCGCCCACGACACGGGCCTGCGGACCGACGTCCTCGACCCGCTCGAAGGCATCACCGGCAAATCCCGCGGCAAGGACTACCTCGCCGTCCAGCAGGCCAACCTCGAGGCGCTCCGCCGGGCGCTGGGCGCCAAGTGACCGGCACGGAAGGCAGGATCATGCGAGAGCCCGTCATAGCCCTGCGCGGCGTGACCGCCGAACTCGGCGCGCGTCCCGTGCTGCGGGGCATCGAACTCACCGTCGGCCGCGGCGAGGTCGTCGCGCTGCTCGGCGCGAACGGCTCCGGCAAGTCGACGGCGATCCGCACCGTCATCGGCCAGGTGCCGGTCAGCGGCGGCACGGTCGAACTGTTCGGCACCCCCCGCCGGTCCTTCCGCGACTGGGCGCGCGTCGGCTACGTACCGCAGCGCACCACGGCCGCGGGCGGCGTCCCGGCGACCGTGACCGAGATCGTCTCCTCGGGCCGGCTGTCCCGCACCCGCTTCGGCGTCTTCCGCAAGGCGGACCGGCAGGCCGTGCGGCGGGCCCTGGAGCTGGTCGGCATGGCCGACCGCGCCAAGGACTCCGTCGACGCCCTCTCCGGCGGCCAGCACCAGCGGGTGCTGATCGCCCGCGCACTGGTCTCCGAGCCCGAACTGCTGATCATGGACGAGCCGATGGCGGGCGTCGACCTGGCCAGCCAGGAGGTGCTGGCACGGACGCTGCGGCAGCAGGTCGAGGCCGGTACGACGGTCCTGCTGGTCCTGCACGAACTGGGCCCGCTGGAGCCCCTGATCGACCGGGCGGTCGTCCTGCGGGACGGCTGCGTGCTGCACGACGGCCCGCCGCCCCGCGCGGTCGGCCAGCACGCGCTGCCCGGTCACGACCACGTACACCCGCACGCACCGGCGGGCACCGAACCGATCCGCACGGGACTGCTGAGCTGATGGAATTCCTGGACTACGCCTTCATGCAGCGGGCGCTGCTCGCGGCCGTGCTGGTCGGCATCACCGCGCCCGCGGTCGGCATCTACCTGGTCCAGCGCCGCCAGGCGCTGATGGGCGACGGCATCGGGCACGTGGCCATGACCGGCGTCGGCCTGGGCTTCCTGCTGTCCACGTCCCCGGTGTGGATGGCGACGGCGGTCTCGGTGCTCGGCGCGGTGCTGATGGAGCTGATCCGCTGGTACGGCAGGACCCGCGGCGACATCGCCCTGGCCATGCTGTTCTACGGCGGCATGGCCGGCGGCGTGATGCTGATCAACCTCGCGCCGGGCGGCTCCAACGCCAACCTGACCTCGTACCTGTTCGGCTCGCTGTCCACGGTGTCGCCGTCCGACGTGCGGGCGATCTGCGTCCTGGCCGCCTTCGTGCTGCTGGTCACGCTGGGCCTGCGCCGCCAGTTGTTCGCGGTCAGCCAGGACGAGGAGTTCGCGCGGGTCACGGGCCTGCCGGTGCGCGCGCTGAACCTGCTGACGGCGGTCACCGCGGCGGTGACCGTCACGGTGGCCATGCGGGTCGTGGGCCTGCTGCTGGTGTCCGCGCTGATGGTGGTGCCCGTGGCGGCGGCGCAGCAGCTCAGCCGCAGCTTCACCGTCACGCTGGTGATCGCGGTGGCGATCGGGGTGGCCGTGACCGTCAGCGGCACGGTCACCTCCTACTACCAGGACGTCCCGCCGGGCGCCACGATCGTCCTCCTGACCATCGCCGCGTTCGTCGCGCTGACCGCCCTGGCCACCCCGCTGGCCCGGCGACGCGCCCGCGCGGCAGCGGCGGCCCAGCCCGCGGGCGACCCGGCGGAGTGCTCGATTCCGGTCGCGCGGGGCGCCGGGGACCAGGTCGGCGCCTGACCACTGCCGGTGCGGACTGGCACAATGGCCCGGCAGACGCCAGACGTGAGGAGGCAACCGGTGACCACCGCTGGACCGCCCGTTAAGGGCCGCGCGACCCGCCAGCGTGCAGCCGTGGCGGCGGCCCTGGACGAGGTCGACGAGTTCCGCAGCGCGCAGGAACTGCACGACATGCTCAAGCACAAGGGCGACTCGGTCGGGCTCACCACCGTCTACCGCACCCTCCAGAACCTCGCCGAGGCCGGCGAGGTCGACGTCCTGCGCACCTCCGACGGCGAGTCCGTCTACCGCCGCTGCTCCACCGGCGAGCACCACCACCACCTGGTCTGCCGCGCCTGCGGCAGGGCGGTGGAGGTGGAGGGCCCGGCGGTCGAGAAGTGGGCGGAGGCGATCGCCGCGGAACACGGGTACGTGAACGTGGCGCACACGGTGGAGATCTTCGGCACGTGCGCCGACTGCGCGGCGGGCTGAGCGGCTCCCGGCCGGTCGCTCAGTCCCGGCCGAAGCAGCGCTCCAGTTCGTCCAGGTCGTAGAAGCTGCTGTTCCTGGCCACGGGACGGCAGCCGGCCTTGAACGCCGTCTCCTTCTCGTTGTAGAGCATGCGGACCAGGTAGCGGTCGCCCTTCTGGAACACGTCCCACTGGATGTTCGCGCCCAGCGGGGAGACCGAGGCACCGCGCCACGGGTTGCCGGCGTACGTGTACGGCTCCCCCGGCGTCGCCGGCCGGGTGCTGCCCGGCAGGCCCATCAGCGCGGCCAGCGGGACGACCTCCTCGGCGTGGGTGAAGCGCAGCTCGGCCCCGAGGTCGCTGGTGCCGGCGCGCTTGGCCTCGACCTGCTCGAAGAGGTCGTCGAGCAGGACGCCGGCCATCTTGTAGGTGATGTCGCTGTCCGAGAAGCCGGGGCCCTTCTCGTAGAAGTCCTCCGCGTCGCCGAGGTAGCCGAACCAGGCCGCGTCCGAGCGGGAGATGTACCGCTCCAGGCCCCAGCCCGCGCCGTCCGGGCTCTCCTCGCTCATCGCGGGGGCGATGGCGTACAGGTTGTAGACGGCCTGGGCGGCGCCGGTCCGGTCGGTGATCTGCGCGACGAAGGAGTCCGTGAAGATCTTCCGCAGGACGCTGCCGGCGGCCTGCCGCGTCCGGTCCTGGCCGGTGATGCCGTCGAGGGTGTCCTTCAGACGCTGGTCGTGGGCGAGGTAGTCGCGGTAGGCCGCGCCGCCCGCCGCCTTGTGGAAGTACAGCAGGTCCTTGTCGGTGCGGGTCGGCCCGATCAGCGGCTTCAGCTCGGGGTCGGCCTCGGCGAGGACGCCGGCGAAGACGTTGCCGCTGTCCACGGCCCGGCCCTGGCCGGAGCTGACGACGTCGATCTTCTCGCCGTCGTGGGCGATCTTCGCGAACAGCGACGGCAGCCGCTTCTCCATGCGGGCGGCCGTCTCCGCCAGCTCCTGCCGGCCGCGCCCGCTGAGGTTGCCGTAGCCGGTCTTCGCCATCGCGGCGAGCAGGGCCCGCACCCGGGGCCCGAACTCCTCGCCCTTGCGCGTGAGTCGCCCCTGCGCCTCGGCCTTGTCCCACAGCGCGAGGATGAGGTCCCCGTCCTCGCTGTCGGTGGCGGTGCGCGAGCCGTGCCGGGAGACGTTCTCGGTGAGGACGGGGACGAAGCCGGCCGGGGGCTTCTGGTAGTCGCGCGGGTTCTGCCGGGGCGCGTACGGCGCCTTGGTGCCGTAGCTCTCGCGGTGCGCGGGGCCGTCGGCGGCGTGCGCGGGCAGGGCGGTGAGCAGCAGGGCGCCGAGTGCGAGGCCAGGGGTGACACGTCTCATGATCCACATTTTCGGCGGCCCTGGTGAACTCCCGGTGGCTACGAGGTGGAGTCACCCTTCATGGCGGCCTCCATGGCGATGAGTTCCTCGTTCGGGACGGCACCGCCGAAACGCCGGTCGCGGGAGGCGAACTCGACGCAGGCCCGCCACAGGTCACGGCGGTCGAAGTCGGGCCACAGCACGTCCTGGAAGACCATCTCGGCGTACGCGCTCTGCCAGAGCAGGTAGTTGGAGGTGCGCTGTTCACCGCTCGGGCGCAGGAACAGGTCGACGTCCGGCATGTCCGGGTAGTACAGGTACTTCTGGATGGTCTTCTCGCTGACCTTGGACGGGTCCAGCCGGCCGGCCTTCACGTCCTCGGCGAGGGCCTTCGCCGCGTCGGCCAGCTCGGCCCGGCCGCCGTAGTTCATGCAGAAGTACAGGGTGAGCAGGTCGTTGTCCTTGGTCTGCTCCTGGGCGACCTGGAGTTCCTTGGCGACCGACTTCCACAGCCTGGGCATCCGGCCCACCCAGCGCACCCGGATGCCGAGCGAGTCGAGCTGGTCGCGGGTCCGGCGGATGAAGTCGCGGTTGAAGTTCATCAGGAAGCGGACCTCGTCGGGCGACCGCTTCCAGTTCTCGGTGGAGAAGGCGTACAGGGAGATGTTGCGCACACCGACCTCGATGGAGCCCTGGAGCACGTCCAGCACCCGCTCGGCGCCGACCTTGTGCCCCTCGGTGCGCGGCAGCCCACGCTCCTTCGCCCACCGCCCGTTGCCGTCCATGACGATCGCGACGTGCTCCGGGACCAGCTCGGCCGGCAGCTTCGGCGGGCGGGCACCGGACGGATGCGGCTCCGGCGCCGTGTACTCGCGCCGCTGGCGCCCCAGGAACCCGCGTACGACCATGTGCTTCTCGTCTCCTCGACCGTGGACTACTTCTCTACGTACCGCAGGGAGCGCAGCCCGCGCTCCAGATGCCAGTGCAGGTAGGCGGACACCAGTCCGCTGCCCTCGCGGACGTACCGCGCCTCGCACGCGTCCGCCGTCTCCCAGTCTCCCGTAAGCAGCGCCCCCAGCAGAATCAGGGTCTGCGGGGACGGTACGACGCTGCCGGGCACCCGGCAGTCGACGCAGACGGAGCCGCCCGAGGCCACGGAGAAGAACCGGTTCGGGCCGGGCATGCCGCACCGCGCGCAGTCACCGAAGCTGGGCGCGTACCCGTTGACGGCGAGGGAGCGCAACAGGAAGGCGTCGAGGACGAGGTGGGGGGCGTGCTCGCCGCGGGCGAGCGTCCGCAGGGCCCCGACCAGCAGCAGGTACTGCTGCACGGCCGGCTCCCCCTCGTGGTCCGTGAACCGCTCGGCCGTCTCCAGCATGGCGGTGCCCGCCGTGTACCGCGCGTAGTCGGTGACGATCCCCCCGCCGTACGGCGCGATCGTCTCGCTCTGGGTGCACAGCGGCAGCCCGCGCCCGATCAGCTCGCTCCCCCGCGCGAAGAACTGCACGTCCACGTGGGAGAACGGCTCCAGCCGGGCCCCGAACTTCGACTTGGTGCGCCGCACCCCGCGCGCCACGGCCCGCACGCGCCCGTGCCCGCGGGTGAGCAGGGTGATGATCCGGTCCGCCTCACCCAGCTTCTGGGTGCGCAGCACGATGCCGTCGTCGCGGAACAGACTCATGCCACCATTCTCGCCCATGCGGGAAGCGGCCCGGAGACACCGGGCCCCCTCCCCTGGCCTCTGGGGGCGAGCGTTGGCTCCAGCACGGTGGATACCTCGCGGTGGCGACGATCTCACGCCTGGCTGCCTTCCGGTCAACAGCTGGTGAGATCGCGCCAGAACGAAACACTCCGGTGCTGTGCAATTCCTGCGCCTGGTACTTCTTTGGAGGCTTCACACCGGTGAGATGTTTCCTGGAAGAGGGGGTTCCATGAAGAGGAGTCCGTCCTGGCGGGCACGAATACGTACAGCTGCTGTGATGCTCCCCGCCTTACTGGCCCCGCTGATCACACCACTTGGGGCCGCCCATGCCGACGGCGGCAAGACCGCGCAATTGGAGACCTACGCGCTACCACTCGTCGGCAAAGCCCCGAATCTGAGAGAGATCAGACAGCCCGGCGGCCTCCGCAGGCTTCAGCACATGGGTGCCCTGCGAAATTCAAAGCCGCTCTTGCCACGTGAGACGGTCGGCCCCGCCAAGTCCTATGCGCCGTTGTCCGTCACGGACTCCGCACAGGCCACGATCCGGGAGTCACATGCCCCCGCCGCGGGGGCCGGCCCAGCAGTGAGCCTGCCTGAGCCGTCCCATTCCATGACGCCCATCGAGTGCATTCGTGGGCTCGGAACGGCGCAGTTCTACCTCAAGTCACGTTTCGCGGTGTGCTCGGGATCCCTTCTCAGCCAGGTCTGGCTGGTGAACGGCGAGCCTGTGGGAACGAGCAGTTTCGACGTACTGGCGATCGGGACCATCCCCAAAGCCAGCCGCACCATCACCGTCACGTACTACTTCACGGCCTTCACCGCAGCCGGTACCAACGGAGCACCTGGCCTGGGCATCGTCACCAACGGAAGAGTCACGAAGAGCTGGCCCTCCTCGGTCACCTACACCCGGGGCGGTGTGGCAATGCCCGTCACCAGGACCTGGGCACAACTGCTGGAGAACGGGAGCTTCAAGCACACCGTCACCGCCAAAGCGGGTCAGGGAAGCACCGGCATGAAGGCCGACACCGTCTTCTCGGTCTACCAACCGACCATCGACCTCGAAGCCCCACCTGGCTGGGCCCTCACCAGCCCGGGGAAGCACGACCTGTTCATGTTGCCGCCGCGCTGGGACAAGGCCGGTTACCTTCCCAACGCCGCCAAGGGCTCCGCCGCGTGGAGCGTCCTGGCCACGCTGCAATACAGCACTAAAGCAAAGGCGCCGGAGCGGGGCGTGGCACTTCACATTCAGAAGGCTTTCACCAAACCGTCCAGCACGCTGCCGCCCAGCACAAGGAAGCACTTCCCGGGCCGGACTGCCGACGATCCGCTTACACGTCTGTACTGGGATGCGAAGCGCCGAAAGGAGAACTACAACCGTTCTGTCTACAACTGTAAGAAGTACTACGGAGCCGGTTACTCGAAGGGCGGCACCAGGGAGTGCGACGAGTTCCCCTTCCAAAGCACCTATGAGGGGGCCGCGCAATCAAAATACGACCACCGGGCAGAGCCGAACAATTTCAGTGTGATGCCGGTCAAGAAGGGGGAGAACGGCGCGGCCGGGATCCTGCTGGCGCAGTTCTACGACAAGAACCGCATTCTTGACGGACCGGACGACGGTTTCACTGTAAAGATCGTGTCCTGACGGATCGTGCACGCACCCGGCGGGCACGGTTCGCGCACCCCGTGAACCGCGCCCGCCGAACCGCTAGCCCTCAGGCCAGAACTGGGCCACGTACCGCTCCACTCCCTCCACGGCGCCTTCCTCGGCCAGCGCGGCAAGTGCTTCCCGGCCCGCGCACACCACCCGCACGGACCACTTCCCCGGACCATCCGACAGGGGAATCAGCTCCGGCATCGGGCCACCGGTGATCGACCTTGCCCGCAGCTCCCCCGACGAGCAGGAGAGGCCGGTTGTCGCGCTCTCCTCCCAGGCACCGGACGGGACGGGAGGCTCGGCATCCCAGACCTCGACAATGAGGTCAGCGGTGTGGGTATGACCCGCACTCACGAAATCAAGACGCCCAGGGTGAGCGGAAAGGAACACACCCCGCTCGAAGTCTTCAGGGAACCCAACCGGCACGTGCCGATCATCGGCATCCTCCAGCGCGAAGCCACCGTGATCGACTTCCACCGGGTACTGCCGACGGCTGACCAGCTCAGCCACGTCTCCTCCTCGTAGTGCACACACTGGGGTCCCCAGCATGGCCGATCGAGGCTACGCCGGCCTCGCGTTTCCGCGAACGGCCGATGGCGTGCGGTCGGGCGGGACGCCCCTCAGGACCGGGCCGGCCGAGGTGAGCTCGGCAGCCCTGACACCGTGGCGGAAGAGCTAGATGTTCTGTCCGGAGAGTTTGTGGACGGTGACAGGGCTCACGGCTGATTGATCTCGAAATGGGTGAGGGCCTTTTTCTGGCCTGGCGCGTATTGCGCCATCTGCACCGGCGGCAGAAAGGCCTTCGTGCCCCACCGTGATGCACCCCTGACGGAGACCGGCCGTCTGCGTCCGGCCCGCTGCGTGGCCGAAGACTGCCCCCCAGACGCGCCGCGCAACGTTTTCAGGTCTCGCCGACCACGGCCCGGCGCTGGGCCGAGCGCTACCGGCAGTCCGGCGAAGCCGGCATGAGCGACCGCTTTCAGCCGTCCGCGCACCAGCCCACGCCGGACGCGCACCTGCCCGCCCGGGGCGACGTCACCGGCAAGCGCGTCCTCGAACTCGGCTGCGGCACCGGCCAGTAGTCCGGGCGCTCGCCGCCGAGGGCGCCACTGTGGTCGGGCTCGACCTGTCCGAAGCCCGACTCGCCGCAGCGGCCCGGGCGATGGGAGCCGCTGCTACCCGCGACCTCATCGAGCCGCGGCCCGAACGCGGAACACCCAACGGCTACGACGAAACCGACCCACCCGACTGGGCACACCGCTGGCCGGCGGAACTGCTCTGGGTGATCCACAGACCGTAAGTCTGTGTCGGCGCGGCGCCCGGCCCCGGCGGCCCGCGTCGCATCGTCGGCCCGAACCGGCGGTCGAGCAGCCGGTGCAAGGCCGAAGACTGCGGGTACCCGCTGCCTTGGCACGACGCACGCAAGCTCACAGGAGGTACCCATGGGCAAGCTGGGTGACATGGCCGACAAGGCCAAGGAGATGGCGAAGAGCCACCCGGACCAGGCCGACAAGGGCGTCGCGGGCGCCGAGCGCATGGTCGACGAACGCACGGGCGACAAGTACGACGCCCAGACCGACAAGGCTGCGGACGCGGTGCGCCGTTCCTATGACGGCGACGGGACGACCGAGCGGTAACTCCGAGACCATGCGCGACGAGGGTCCCCGGCGCGTGGCGCCGGGGACCCTCGGTGTCCGCCGACTACGCCGCTGCCGGCACAGCGATCGGCTTCGTCGCGGGCAATGCCTTCGCCACCGGCTGCACGTACCTGAGCGGCGGAACGCCGGCGATTCCCTGCACGGTCGGTGGGTTGGCGGTCGGGCAGGCCACGGAAGCCGCCCATGAAGACACCACCAGAGAACCTGGACCTCAAGGGGAGGAAGTTGTCGTGCGACTGTCCGCTGATCAAACCGTACTGGCCTACAAGGGGATGGATGGCGTCCCGCTCTGGGTCCTGTTCGGCATCGCCATCCTCGGTTTCATCGCCTTCGGAGTCGCACAAGCCCGTAAGAGGAAGTAGACCCTGAGACGCTGCGTCCACCACCCGTCTCGAACTGCGTCCACGTCGATACCCGCGCCGCACCAGTCAAGGAGTCGAAATGGAAGAGCGCGGAGCTTCGTTCGATGCTCTTATGTACGGCGGGGCGCTGCGCGAGTGGTGGTCCGGTGTCATCGTGATCGCGGTATTCCTGATTTTCGCAGTCGTGTGGCGAATCCGTAACAGGTGAATCGTATGAAGCGGGGTCCCCTGCGGACGATCACAGCGTCTCTCCGCGACTGCGCGCGTTGGCGTACGCCGTCGCCGCGCTCAGCCGCTCGGCCGTGGTCGCCCCCCGCAGCGTCTCCGGCTCGGCGTCCCACTCCCGGCCCCCGCCGTAGGGCCGCACCTGTACGTACGGCCCCTCATACCCCATGACGACGCCGACCCGGCCGGTACGCGTGTCGACCACATGGCTGCCGGCGGGAGGCTTCACCGCGCCACCCCCGGGGACGCGGTCAGGGCGGCCGTGAGGCTCCGCGCGGTCTCCACCGAGCAGCGGCCCAGCTCCACCAGCGGGCAAGGCACCTCTCTCGCCAGACTCACCGGGTCGAGTCCCAGCGACGGGAGAACGACCCCGGCCTTCTCGAGCGCCACCCGCAGTTCCCGCAATGTCTCCTCCGCCTCTTCGAGAGCCTTCACTCTGATCCCCTGCCCTTCCCTGTTTCACGCTTCGTGCACCAAGAGTCACGTTCCGCATCTACACTCGGCAATCGCCCGCGCCCTGCAAACGCGTGGCAGCCTCGCCTATACGGAGACCTCGTTCTCAGGGACGTTGATGGACGATCCGGCTGTGGTGAAGCGGGCACAGCGCGCATACGATCTGCTCAGGGTCGCCGCGCTGTCGCTGGAGGCGTCCCTCTCCCTGGTCGAGTCGGCGGCTGAGGATGACAGACGATGCAGCAGTACGACCTGAGCAACGCCAGCTGGTGCAAGAGCAGTTACAGCAACGGTGAGGGCGGCAGTTGCGTCGAGGTGGCCGACGGCGTCCCTTGTGTCGTGCCCGTCCGGGACAGCAAGGTGGCCGACGGGGCCGTGCTGGTGGTCGGGGCCCCGGCCTGGGCGCGGCTCGTCGGCGCCCTGACGGCCTGAGCGCACCGGCTCACCGGCCCGGTCGCCGGCCGGCTACGCCATCGGCCCGGCCTCCGGCGGCTGGGCCATTCGTGTGTGCCGTCTTGACCGCCTCCACAGCCCCTCTTATGGTCGCGCTACCGATCGGACGTAGGACGTAGGACGTCGCATCTCCCGCCCCCTCCCCACCGACTTGCTGGAGGACCCGTGCGCGACGACGTGATTCCCGGTGTACCGGCGCCGCGCCGCCGGTCGTTCCTGAGGGGCGCCGGAGCGCTGGGGGCGGGCGCCACGCTGGCCGCCTGCTCCGGCGGGCCGCAGTCCACGAACGACACCGGGCACGGTGGCAGCGGCAAGGAGCGGACGCTGACCGCCGTGATCGGGTACGGCAACGACGGCAGCTGGGACCCGACGCAGACGGCTTCGGCGTTCGCGATGGCCGCCAACAACCACATTTACGAGGGCCTGTTGGACACCGACCCGATCACCCGGGTGCCATATCCCGCCCTGGCCACCGAGGTGCCGAAGGATCCGGGTGCCACCCGCTGGCGGTTCGCGCTGCGGCCGGGCGCAACCTTCCACGACGGCAGGCCCGTCACCGCCGACGACGTCGTGTTCGTCTTCGACCGCATCCTGGACCCGCACACCGAGACCCTCGCCAAGGGGTTCTTCGCCGGCTGGCTGGACAGCGCGAGGAAGATCGACGCGCGCACGGTCGAGCTGGTGCTCAGGTTCCCGTTCCCCGACGGGCTCGCCAGGCTCACCCTCGCCAAGATCATGCCGAAGCACGTCTTCTCCCGGCCCGGTGCCTGGGACGAGGCGGTCAGGGGGCTGGCCGTCGGCTCGGGACCGTACCGGCAGACCGCGCACCACCCGAAGTCCAACACCACCTTCGAGGCGTTCGCCGCCTACAACGGCCCCCGCAAGCCCGCCTTCAAGCGCATGAACTGGCTCACCATCGTGGACGCGGCCTCGCGCGTCGCGAAGATCTCGGGGACCGACGCCGGTGCCCAGATCGCCGACAACGTCCCCTACGCCAACATCCCGCGCCTGGAGCAGAGCGGTCTGAAGGTCGCGGGCGGCGCCGGGATGAACAACCTCTTCCTGATGTTCAACACCCGGCACAAGCCCTTCGACGACGTGCGGGTCCGCCAGGCGCTGCACTACGCCATCGACGGCGAGAAGATGGTGCGGGTGGCGCTCAAGGGGCACGGGAAACCCGCGTCCTCCTTCCTCGACGAGGGCAACCCCGGCTACCGGCCGGCGAAAACCGTCTACGGATACGACCCGGCGAGGGCGAAGGCGCTGCTGAAGGCCGCCGGGGTGAAGAACCTCGAGGTGGAGATCCTCGCCGTCAACGTCAGCTGGATCGTCGACTGCCTGCCCACCGTCAAGGCCTCGTGGGACGCCGTCGGCGTGGCGACCACCCTCGCCCCGCAGGAGACCACGGCCGTCTTCACCAAGATGGACCAGAAGCGGGACTACCAGGTCGTCGCCGCCGCCTCCAACCCCAACCAGTTCGGGCTCGACGCGGACCTGATCATGCACTACAACTACGGCCCCCGGAACCTCTGGATGCGCTACACCCGGTGGGCCGACGACCCCGTCGCCCGGCAGCTGTTCAAGGACATGGACCGGGCGACCCGGGAACCCGACCCGGCGAAGAAGAAGGCCATGGTCCAGGACTACATCGACGTGGTCGCCGAACAGGCCGTGCTGTACCCGGTGGTGCACAACGAGCTGATGACGGCCTGGGACCCGCACAGGCTCACCGGGATACGGGCCCAGCCGTACCCGGGCGTCAACCTCCTGCGCGCCCGGTGGGTCTGACGGCATGACGGCCGTCGTACGCATCCTGCTCCGCCGGATCGTCCTGCTCGTACCGCTGCTCCTCGGCATCGTGCTGTTCGTCTTCCTGGTGATGCGGTTCTCGGACGCCGACCCCGCGTCCGCGTTCTTCCAGGGCGCCAATCCGACCCCCCGGCAGCTGCACGACTTCCGGGAACGCAACGGGCTGCTGGACCCGCTGCCCGTGCGCTACGTCCACTTCGTCGGCGACCTGCTCCACGGGGACCTCGGCACCAGCGCCCTCACCCGCGCCCCGGTGGCCGACCAGGTCACCACCGCGCTGCCGCTCACCCTCCAGCTGACCTTCCTCGGTCTGGCACTCGCGGTCGTGGTGGCGCTCGTGGGCGGGGTGACCGCGGCCGTGTACCGGGACCGGGTGCCGGACCAGGTCATCCGCGTCGTCTCGCTGGTCGGGGTGGCGGCGCCGGGCTTCTGGCTGGCGCTGCTGATGATCCAGTACCTGGCCGTCGACCGGGGCTGGTTCCCGACCGGCGGCTACGTCAACCCCGCCGACTCCGTCACCGGCTGGCTGCGGACCATGACCCTGCCCGCCGTCGCGCTGTCCCTGCCGGTGGCCGCGCAGCTGACCCGGATCGTGCGGACGTCGGTCGTGGAGGAGCTGGACAAGGACTACGTGCGCACCGCGATCGGCAGCGGACTGCCGCCCCGGGTGGTGGTCGGCCGGAACGTCCTCAGGAACGCGCTGGTCAACCCGCTGACCGTGCTGGGGCTGCGCGTCGGCTACCTCCTCGGCGGCGCCGTCGTCATCGAGACGATCTTCTCCCTGCCCGGCATGGGCAAGCTGATGATCGACGCCGTGCAGAACGGTGACCCGGCCGTCGTGCAGGGGGTCGTCCTGACCACCGCCACCGGGTTCGTCGTCGTCAACCTCGTCATCGACCTCCTGTACCTGCTGGTCAACCCACGTCTGAGGGCGGGCTGATGATCACGCGCGCGGCTCTCACCGAGCGGCTCTCCCGGCCCGGCGTCCGGCTGCGCGGCTTACGCCGGCTGCCGCTGTCGTCGAAGGCGGCCGTCTGCTTCCTGGCGCTGGTCGTCCTGGTCGCCGTACTGGCTCCGCTGCTCGCCCCGCACGACCCGCTGGACCAGCAGGACCCGGCCGGCGGCACCGGGCAGCCGTCCGCCGCGCACTGGATGGGGCAGGACAGTCTGGGCCGGGACATCCTGAGCCGGCTCATGTACGGCGCCCGGTGGTCCCTCGCCATCGGCCTGGGCGCCACCGGGCTCGCCCTGGTCGCCGGGGCCCTGCTCGGGGCGCTCGCCGCCACCTCCCGCCGGTCCGTCGACGAGACGCTGATGCGCTGCCTCGACGTGGTGATGGCGTTCCCCGGCATCGCCCTCGCGGCCGTGCTCGTCGCCGTGTTCGGCGGCGGCATCGGCGTGCTGATCTGCGCCCTCGCCTTCCTGTTCACCCCGCCGGTGGCCCGCGTCGTCCGCGCCAACGTCCTCGACCAGTACGGCGAGGACTACGTCACCGCCGAGCGGGTCATCGGCGCCCGCACCCCGCACATCGTGCTGCGGCACGTGGCCGTCAACTGCGCCGCCCCGGTGCTGGTGTTCTGCACCGTCCAGGTCGCCGAGGCCATCGTGTTCGAGGCGTCGCTGTCCTTCATCGGCGCGGGCGTACGGCCCCCCGACCCGTCCTGGGGCAGTGTCATCGCCGACGGCAAGAACATGGTGCTGACCGGCGGCTGGTGGGCCACCGTCTTCCCCGGGCTGCTCATCCTGCTCACCGTGCTGTCGCTGAACATCCTGTCCGAGGGCGTCTCCGACGCCTGGGCGGCGCCCGCACCGCGCGAGGTCGCTACGCCGCCGGACCGGCTGGAGGCACCCGAGCCCGGCAGCGGCGAGGTGCTCCCGCTGCCCGGCCTGGCCGAAGCCGCCCGCCGGCTGCGCTCCCGGGCCCGGCCGCTGCCCTCCCGCGACGGGCAGCCGGTGCTCGCCGTGGAGAACCTCACCATCGGCTTCCCCGGCCGGCACGCGGGCGTGGACATCGTGGCCGGGGTCGGCTTCGAGGTGTACGTCGGTGAGGTGCTGGGCCTGGTCGGCGAGTCGGGCTGCGGGAAGTCGCTGACCGCGCTCACCGTCATGGGCCTCCAGCCCGCGGGGGCGCGGGTGCGGGGCCAGGTGCGGTTCCGGCAGCGGGACCTGCTCACCGAACCGGCGCGGGCCCGGCGGCGGCTGCTCGGCCACGAGATGGCCATGGTCCACCAGGACGCCCTGTCCGCGCTGAACCCCGCCATGACCGTCCGCGCCCAGCTCGCCCAGCTGGTCCGGCGCGGGGGCCGCCGCGCCCCCCGCGAGCTGCTGGCACTGGTCGGCCTCGACCCGGAACGCACCCTGCGCAGCTACCCGCACGAACTGTCCGGCGGACAGCGCCAGCGCGTCCTCATCGCCATGGCCCTCTCCCGCGAGCCGGGCCTGATCGTCGCCGACGAACCCACGACGGCCCTGGACGTCACCGTGCAGGCCCAGATCATGGAACTGCTGCTGCGGCTGCGCGGGGAACTGGGCTTCGCGCTGCTCCTGGTCTCGCACGACCTGGCGCTCGTCGCCGACGTCACCGACCGGGTGGTGGTCATGTACGGCGGGCAGATCGTGGAGAGCGGGGTGACCTCCGCCCTGGTGGCCGCGCCGGCCCACCACTACACGCGCGGCCTGCTCGCCGCCGTCCTGTCGCTGGAGTCCGCCGAGGAGCGGCTGGCACAGATCAAGGGCGTCGTACCTTCCCCCGCCGGCTTCCCCGCGGGCTGCCGGTTCGCCGACCGCTGCCCGCTCGCCGGCGAGGTGTGCCGGACGGCCGCCCCGGTCCTCACGGGCACCCCCGCGCACACGGCCGCCTGCCACCACCCGGCGGTGGACCTGACGTCGGCGCAGAGCGAGGAGGCCCGCCCGTGACCGCTGTCGTCGAGGTACGGGACGCGCACGTCGTCCACCGGGCGCGCGGCGGCGGACTGTTCCGGCGCGACCGGGTGCACGCGCTGACCGGCGCCACCCTGCGCGTCGGCGCCGGTGAGACGGTCGGCGTGGTCGGCGAGTCGGGATGCGGGAAGTCGACGCTGGCGAAGGTGCTCGTGGGCGTCGAACGGCCCGTACGCGGGACGGTCTCGTTCCGGGACCGGGACCTGTGGACGATGCCGCCCGCCGAACGCCGGGCCACGGTCGGCGCGGGCGTCGGCATGGTCTTCCAGGACCCGTCGACGGCCCTGAACCGGCGGCTGACCGTCCGCCGGGTCCTGCGCGACCCGCTGGACGTCCACGCACGCGGCACCCGGGCCGAACGGGAGGAGCGGGTACGGGAGCTGATGGGTCTGGTGGGCCTGCCCGGGGCCCTCGCCGACGCCGTGCCCGGCCAGCTGTCCGGCGGGCAGCGCCAGCGCGTCGCGATCGCCCGCGCCCTGGCCCTGGACCCGGCCCTGCTCGTCGCCGACGAACCGACCAGCGCCCTGGACGTCTCGGTCCGCGCGCAGATCCTCAACCTGCTGCTCGACCTGCGCGAACGCCTCGGTCTCGCCCTGGTGTTCGTCTCCCACGACATCCAGACGGTACGGCGGATGAGCGACCGGGTGATCACCATGTACCTCGGCCGGATCGTGGAGGAGACCCCGGCCGGCCGCGTCACCGACGGCGCCCGGCACCCGTACACCCGCGCCCTGTTCTCGGCCACGCCCGGCCTGCTGGACCCCGTCGAACCGATCCCGCTGACCGGGCCGGTGCCCTCGGCGACCCGGCCGCCGAGCGGCTGCCCGTTCCGCACCCGCTGCTGGAAGGCGGACGCGGTGTGCGCCGAGGCCATGCCGGACTTCACGGCCGCGTCGCACCCCGGGCACCGCTACCGCTGCCACCATCCTGTGGAGGAGGACCAGCCGACCCGCGACCCCGCTCGCCAGGAGCCCCGATGACCTTCCCCGCCCCGCTCACCGGTGTCGTCCCGCCCGTCTGCACGCCCCTGACACCCGGGCGCGAGGTGGACGTGCCCTCGCTGCTGCGCCTGGTCGGCCATCTCGTGGAGGGCGGGGTGCACGGGCTGTTCCTGCTCGGCTCCACGTCGGAGGCGGCCTTCCTGACGGACGCGCAGCGCCGCCAGGTGGTGGCGGCCGTGACGGCCCACGTGGCCGGACAGCTGCCCGTCCTCGCGGGCGCCATCGACATGACCACCCCACGGGTGCTCGAACACGTGGCGGCGGTCACCGCGGCCGGCGCGCAGGCCGTCGTCGTCACCGCGCCCTTCTACGCCCGCACCCACCCCGCGGAGATCGTCCACCACTACCGCCGGATCGCCGCCGCCAGCACCGTCCCGGTGATCGCCTACGACATCCCCGCCGCCGTGCACACCAAGCTCCCCGCCGAGTTGCTGCTGGGGCTCGCCGGGGACGGGGTGCTGGCCGGGGTCAAGGACTCCAGCGGGGACCTGGCGGCCTTCCGGGAGGTCGTCACCGGCGCCCGCGCCCACCCCGGGTTCGGCGTGCTGACCGGCTCCGAGCTGATCACCGACGCGGCGCTGGCGCTGGGCGCCGACGGGGCCGTGCCGGGGCTGGCCAACGTCGACCCGCACGGCTACGTCCGCCTGTACCGGCTGTGCCGGGCCGGTGACACGGAGGGCGCCCGGGCCGAACAGGAGCGGCTGTGCGCGCTGTTCGGGCTGACCGGCGTCGGGGATCCGGCGCGGATGGGCGGCAGCTCGTCGGCGCTGGGCGCGTTCAAGGCCGCATTGCATCTGCGGGGCGTCATCGACTGCCCGGTGACGGCCGAGCCGCAGGTGCCGCTGTCCGGCGCGGAGGTCGAGCGGGTCGGCAGGTTCCTGGCGGCGGCCGGACTGCTCGGGCGCGGCTCTCAGGGCAGCGCCGGCCTGCGGAACACCAGCGACTCGTACGGGCTCTGACCGCCGGTCTCGTACAGGACGCCGACCGTGCCGGGGCCGAGCTGGACCAGGTCCGAGTAGGCGGCCGGCCGGTCCGAGAGGGTGAGCAGCCGGGTGAAGGTGTGACCGGCGTCCGTACTGGACCACAGGGCCGGGGCGCGGCGGGCGGTCGGCACCGAGGGCGCGGAGAACAGCAGCGGGCCGCCGGGGCCGGTCAGCCGCAGGACGCTGCCCTGGACCACCGGGACGTCGTCCAGGGTCGGCTGGACGGCGTAGGGGCGGTCCAGGGTGCGCCCGCCGTCGGACGAGTAGCTGTCCAGGCGGTTGCCGGGCGCGGTGCCGTCCTGGTCCCGCGAGCTGAGGTACAGACGGCCGTCGGCCAGCTCGGCGGCGCTGGTCTCGTCGGCGTTGGTCACGCCGTCGTAGCCGGCGTCCACGAAGCCCAGGTGCCAGGTGCGGCCGGAGTCGTCGCTGTAGAGGGCGTGACCGCCGTGGTAGCGGGGCTCCTGGCCGGTGTCGGGGGAACCGGCGGGCGGGGCGGCGGAGTGGTTGGCGGGGACCAGCAGGCGGCCGGCGTGCGGGCCGTGGGTGAGGGCGAGGGCGTGGCCGGGGCCGGTGGCGTACCAGCGCCAGTCCGGGCGCGTCACCCCGGCCGTGATGTCCCGCGGGGCCGTGAAGCTCCGGCCGTCGTCCCGGCTGCGCTGCACGAACACCCGGCGGCCCCGCTCCGGGGGGACCTCGCCGCGCGTGATCTGCGCCTGGGTGACGGCCCCGCTGTTGCCGCAGGTCAGCAGGACGATGTCGCCGGTGCGGGCGTCGACCACCGGCGCCGGGTTGCCCCGGGTGTCACCCCGCCCGGCGGCCACGACCGCCTGCGGGCCCCAGGTGCAGCCGCCGTCGGCGGAACGGCGCAGGACGACGTCGATGTCGCCGCTGTCCCCCGCCCCGTCCCGCCGCCCCTCGGCGAAGGCCAGTACGGTGCCCTGCCGGGTGATGACGGTGGCGGGAATCCGGTAGGCGGCGTAACCGCCCCGCCCGGAGACATAGGGCACGGAGGCAGCACAGCCGCCGGGCGAGGCGTACGCGGGCACCGGCACGGCGGCCAGGCCGAAAAGCCCCACCCCGACGAGAATCCAGCGGCACAGTGCGATCACCCCCTGATCCTCCCCGCCCGCACCGGCCCACCCCCACCCCGCGAACCCGAACGAACGACGACCGGCCGGGTGCCGGGGGCCGGGCCGGCGCCCGACGCCGGGGTTCGACCTCCGCCGGGCCGCCCGGCGTCCGGGCCGCTGTCAGGACGGGGTGCGGGCCGCTGTCAGGAGGCGGGTCACGTCGTCGGCGCAGATGGTGAGGGCCGCGCCCACCGTGGCGAGGGCGTCGCGTTCGGCCGGGGTGTAGGGGCCGTCGGCGAGGGCGATGCGGGCGGCCTGGACGAGGAGTGCCTCGCGGCCGGCGGGGGCCAGGTGCGGGGCGAGCGGGCCGAGGGCCTCGTGCAGCTCTATGGTCAGGCTCGCGCTGCCCGGCTGCTCGAAGAACCGGCCGGTGTCGGCGGCGAGGGCGTCGACGAGGGCGGCCAGCTGGTCCTCCGTGCAGTCGGTGAAGCCGGCGGCGCGGACGGCGGTGGCGGCCGCCTCCAGGGCCGTACGGGAGCCGGTGCCGCCCGCGGCGAGCACGGCGAGGGCGACGGTGTGCACGGCGTCGCGGAGCATCGCGGAGAAGCGGCGGGTGGTGGGGTGGTCCAGGACGTCGGTGCCGAAGTGCCGGCGGCAGGCCGCGCACTCCACGACCGGCCCGGTCGCCCCGCGCGGCAGCACGGGCACGCCCAGCAGGGTGAGGCGGCGACGGCCGGTGAGCCGCTGGTAGTTGCGGTCACCTCCGCAGCCGGGGCAGTAGAAGTCGCCGTCCCCGGCGGGGGTCCACGCGGTGCGGGTGCCCAGGATGCGCGCAGCCCTGGCGGCACGGCCGTCTCGTCCCCGTACTGGCAGCACGTCGCACCTCCGTAACCGCACGGCAACATCGCCGCACTGGCGTGATGTTAGCCACAGTCAGGACCCTGAGTCAGTACCCCGGAAGAGACCTTTCCGTGACCTGGGGTGCGCGGTGGCCGAGAACCGACGGGGCCCCGGCCGTCGTACCGCACGGTCGGGGCCCCTGAACGGCCGGTCGGAGGCGTCAGCGGGCGGCGCGGTTGACGGCGGAGACGACCGCCTTCAGCGACGCACGCGTCGTGTTCGCGTCGATGCCGATGCCCCACAGGACCTTGTCGCCGATCGCGCACTCGATGTACGAGGCGGCCTGCGCGGAGGCGCCCTCGCTCATCGTGTGCTCCTGGTAGTCCAGCAGGCGTACGTCGACGCCGACGGACTGGAGGGCGTCGAAGAAGGCCGAGATCGGACCGTTGCCGGAGCCGGTCAGGACGGTGTCCTCGCCGTCGACGGTGGCCTCGACGGTCAGGGTGTCCACCCCGTCCGTGTCGGTCGTGGACTGGCCGGTCTTCAGCTGGACGCGGCCCCACGGGTTGCCGGGGTTCGGCAGGTACTCGTCCTGGAAGACCGCCCAGATGTCCTTCGGCGTGATCTCGCCGCCCTCGGCGTCCGTCTTCGCCTGGATGATCTTCGAGAACTCGATCTGCATGCGGCGCGGCAGTTCCAGCTTGTGGTCGTTCTTCAGGACGTAGGAGACACCGCCCTTGCCGGACTGCGAGTTGACGCGGATGACGGCCTCGTAGGAGCGGCCGACGTCCTTGGGGTCGATCGGCAGGTACGGCACGGCCCACTCGATGTCGTCCACCGTGACGCCCTTGGCCTTCGCGTCGGCCTCCATGGCGTCGAAGCCCTTCTTGATGGCGTCCTGGTGGGAGCCGGAGAAGGACGTGTAGACCAGGTCGCCCACGTACGGGTGGCGCGGGTGGACCTCCATCTGGTTGCAGTACTCCCACGTACGGCGGATCTCGTCGATGTCGGAGAAGTCGATCTGCGGGTCGACGCCCTGGGAGAACAGGTTCATGCCCAGGGTGACCAGGTCGACGTTGCCGGTGCGCTCGCCCTGCCCGAACAGGCAGCCCTCGATGCGGTCGGCGCCGGCCATCAGGGCCAGCTCGGCCGCGGCGACGGCCGTGCCGCGGTCGTTGTGCGGGTGGACGGACAGGCAGACGTACTCACGGCGCGAGAGGTTGCGGTGCATCCACTCGAAGCGGTCCGCGTGCGTGGAGGGGGTGGAACGTTCCACGGTGGCGGGCAGGTTGAGGATGATCTCGCGGCCCGGGCCCGGCTGGTAGACGTCCATGACCGCCTCGCAGACCTCCAGGGCGAAGTCCAGCTCGGTGTCGGTGAAGATCTCGGGGCTGTACTGGTAGCCGAACTCGGTCTCGGGGCCCAGCAGCTTCTCGGCGTACTCCATCACCAGGCGGGTGCCGTCGACGGCGATCTGCTTGATGTCGTCCTTGGAGCCGCGGAAGACGACGCGGCGGAAGACCGGCGCGGTGGCGTTGTACAGGTGGACCGTGGCCCGGCGGGCACCCTTCAGGGACTCCACGGTGCGCTCGATCAGGTCCTCGCGGGCCTGGGTGAGGACGGAGACGGTCACGTCCTCGGGGATCGCGCCCTCCTCCTCGATGATGGAGCGCACGAAGTCGAAGTCGGTCTGGCCGGAGGCGGGGAAGCCGACCTCGATCTCCTTGTAGCCCATCGCGACCAGCTGGTCGAACATCCGGCGCTTGCGTTCGGGCGACATCGGGTCGATCAGGGACTGGTTGCCGTCGCGCAGGTCGGTCGAGAGCCAGCGGGGGGCGGCGGTGATCCGCTTCCCGGGCCAGGTGCGGTCGGCGATGTCGACCTGCTCGTAACGGCCGTACTTGTGGATCGGCATGCGGCTGGGCTGCTGGCGGTTGGCCATGATGCGTAAGGCTCCTCAAGAGGTCCGGAAGGACGGCCGACGACGCAACGCCAAGCTCCGCGGGGAGGGAGTCGGCCTCGACTACAGGCCCTCGCCGCGGCAGCTAAGAAGGAGCAGCCAGGAACGCATGATGCTCCGCAGCCTAGCCGAGCCGCTCCGGGGGCGCGGGCCCGTCCCAGTATGCGGGACCAGCGCCAGCAGTCCATACAAAAGGGACATAAAGTGCGCCGGACCACATCGCCCTACCACAGCGTCACGGAGTGCCGTGCTCCCTGTCCCGGTATTTCACCAATCATGGTGGCAGGTAGTGACATCGACATCACGTAGTGCAATGGTCCGAACATGACGACCCACGGGGGCTTGACGCCCGTCTTCTGCACGATCGTGCCGCCGCACGTCCTCGACCGGCTCGCCCGCCACGAGGACCCCGCGCTCTCCGGCCCGGCCCGCCGGTCCCTGGAGCACGACGCCTACCAGCGCACCAAGCGCCGGCTGACCACGGTCGTCGGCGCACCCGCCGTCGCCGCGCCGGCCGGCACCGCCGCCGACCAGCCGCACCGCACCGTCTACGACGCCGGGCACACCCAGGACCTGCCCGGCGACCGCGTCCGCACGGAGGGCTCCGACCCGGGCTCGGACGCCACCGTCAACCGCGCCTACGCGGGCCTCGGCGCCACCTTCGAGCTGTACCTGAAGGCGTACGGCCGGCACTCCATCGACGACCACGGACTCCCGCTGGACGCCACCGTGCACTTCGGGGAGGGCTACGACAACGCCTTCTGGAACGGCGAGCAGATGGTGTTCGGCGACGGCGACAACGAGATCTTCCTCGACTTCACCATCCCGGTCGACGTCATCGGCCACGAGCTGACCCACGGCGTCACCCAGCACACCGCCAACCTCACCTACTTCGGGCAGCCCGGCGCGCTGAACGAGTCCCTGTCCGACGTCTTCGGCTCGCTGATCAAGCAGTACACGCTCGGCCAGACCGCCGCCGACGCCGACTGGCTGATCGGCGCCGGGCTCCTCGCGCCGCGCGTCACCGGCACCGCCCTGCGCTCGATGAAGGCACCGGGCACGGCGTACGACGACGACGTCCTCGGCAAGGACCCGCAGCCGGCCACCATGGAGGACTACGTCCGCACCAGCCGCGACAACGGCGGTGTGCACATCAACTCGGGCATCCCGAACCACGCCTTTTACCTCGCCGCCACCGCGCTGGGCGGCTACGCCTGGGAGAAGGCCGGCCGGATCTGGTACGACGTGCTCACCGGGGGCCGGCTGAAGAAGGACGCCCAGTTCAGCGACTTCGCCACGCTGACGGTGAAGGCGGCGCGCGAGCGGTACGGCGCGGGGGGCGAACTCCAGGCCGTGCAGAAGGCCTGGGAGGAGGTGGGGGTGCGCACGCTGTAGTTCCGTACTAGACAGGGACCCATGCGTATTCAAGTGCGGCGTACGGGCGGTTTCGCGGGCATCGAGCGCCGGGCGGAGGTCGACACCTCGGACCGATCCGACGCCGACGAGTGGCGGGCCCTGGCCGAACGCGTCCTCGCGTCCGGCCAGGAGACACCACCGGCGGGCGTCCCGGACGGCTTCCGCTACGAGATCACGGTGGACGGCCGCACGGTGTACGCGGCGGACCCCCGGCTCACCGACGAGCAGCGCGAGTTGGTGTCACGGGTGCTGAAGGAGGGCGCCTGACGCCGCCCAGTCCTCGCGGAGGAGCCCGAACTCCACGGTGTCGTGCCACTGCTCCCCCACCCGTACGGCGGCCCGCCGGCGCCCCTCCTCCACGAAGCCCAGGCGCCGGAAGGCGCGCAGGGCCCGCTCGTTCCCGCTCCAGGTGTCCAGTTCGACCCGGCGCAGCCGGCAGGCGCCGAAGAGGTGGCCGAGCAGCAGGCGCAGCGCCTCGGAACCGTGCCCGCCGCCCCAGCGGTCCCGCTCGCCGATGGTGATGCCGACGGTCGCGCGCCCCGCGAACGTGTCCAGGTCGCGGTAGTCGGCCATGCCGATGGGGCGTTCGCCGTCCAGCTCCTCGACGGTGAAGGTGGCCCCGTCCCGGGGGTCCTCGCGCAGCCGGGCCTCGTGGAAGCGCTCCACGGCCTCCCGGGTCACCGGGCCGAAGTGCGGGTGGCCCCCGGTCGCCCAGTGCGCCACCTCCGGGTCGTTGCGCCAGCGCAGCTGGGCGTCCAGGTCGTCGGCGCGCAGGGCGCGGAGTCGTACGAGCTTGCCTTCGAGCATCCGGTGATCATAAGGCGCCCGCTCAACGACCCCGGCGTGCGCGGGCGTTGACGGGGATCACCCGCGGTAAGGATGATCCGGGGATGGCGACTGACGCAGGTGCTCCCCGCCCGGCGGTCCCGGCCCCGGGCGCTCCGGTCCCGCGGTTCCCGGACGGCTTCCTGTGGGGGGTGTCGACCTCCGCGCACCAGATCGAGGGGGCGGCCGGACAGCGGGAGGCGTCCGTCTGGGACGTGTTCACGGCCGAGCCGGGCCGGGTGAAGGACGGCTCGACGGCGGCGGTGGCCTGCGACCACTACCACCGCTACGCCGAGGACGTGGCCCTCCTCGCCGGCCTCGGCGTGGACGCCTACCGCTTCTCCGTCTCCTGGCCCCGGGTGAACTCCCCCGGCGGCCTCGACTTCTACGACCGGCTGGTGGACGAGCTGTGCGCGGCGGGCGTACGGCCCGTGCCCACCCTCTTCCACTGGGACCTGCCCGCCTCGCTGGACTGGCTCCGGCGGGACACCGCCGAGCGGTTCGCCGCGTACGTGGCGGTCGTCGCCGAACGGCTCGGGGACCGCGTCGGCACCTGGATCACCCTCAACGAGCCCGCCGAACACACCCTGCTGGGCCACGCGCTGGGCGTCCACGCGCCGGGCAGGCAGCTCCTCCTCGACGCCCTCCCCGCCGCCCACCACCAGCTCCTCGCCCACGGCCTCGCGGTGCGGGCCCTGCGCGCGGCGGGCGCCACGGACATCGGCATCGCCAACTCCCACGGCCCGACCTGGCCGGCCTCCGCCGAACCGGCCGACACGGAGGCGGCCGGTCTCCACGACCTCCTGCTCAACCGGCTGTTCGCCGAACCGGTCATCCTCGGCCGGTACCCGGAGGGGATGGACGCGCTGATGCCCGGCGACGTGGAGGCCGACCTGCGCGTCATCGCCGAGCCCGTCGACTGGTACGGCGTCAACTACTACGCCCCGACCCGGGTGGGCGCCCCCAGGGACGGCGACAGCGAGTACGGCGGGGTGCGGCTGCCCGCCGGACTCCCCTTCTCCGTGCGGGAGATCGAGGGGCGGCCGGTGACCGACTTCGGCTGGCCGGTGGTGCCCGAGGGACTGACCCAACTCCTGACGGACTTCCGCGACCGCTACGGCGACCGGCTCCCGCCCGTCGTCATCACCGAGAACGGCTGCTCCTACGAGGGCGTCGACGACCGGGAACGCATCGCCTACCTGGACGGCCACATCCGGGCGCTGCACACCGCGCTGGCCGCCGGGGTCGACGTGCGCGGCTACTTCGTGTGGTCCCTGCTGGACAACTTCGAGTGGGCGGAGGGCTACGCCCGCCGGTTCGGGCTCGTCCACGTGGACCGCGAGACGCTGCGGCGCACCCCCAAGGCGTCCTACCACTGGTTCCGGGACCTGCTGCGGGCCCAGCGGTGACGACCGCCCGCGCTCTCGGCCCCTACAGGGCGCCGGCGTCGCGGGCGCTCCACAAGGTGGGGAACAGCGGCCGGTAGCCCAGTTCGCGGCGGATGCGGTCGGTGGAGGCGATCGCGTACCAGGGGTCGGGGTCGGGGTCGGGGCCGTCCGCCGGCGGCTCCACCCCGAGCAGCTGGTGGATCTCCAGCGCCGTCACCGGGGCGTCGTCGGCGATGTTGTGGACCCGGCCGCCGGCGCCGGGGGCGTCCAGCAGGCGCGTCAGGCCCTGGGCGGCGTCGGCGACATGCACGAGGTGGTGCCGCTTGGTGGCCGGCTGGGACGCGGTCCAGCGGGTGATGCCGGGCAGGTGCGGGTCGCCCTCGCCGTAGACGAAGGCGAGCCGGCCCACCCGGACGTCCAGCCCGTCCAGCGCCAGCAGCCCGCGCTCCGCCTCCGCCTTGGACTGCGGGTAGGCCGTCCACAGCGGGCCGCCGCCCGGCACGGTGGGGTCGTCCTCGACCAGCGGCCGTCCGCGCCCGGCGCCGTACACCAGGATGGTGCTGGCCTGCACGAACCGGTGCACCCCGAAGCTGCGGGCCGCCCGGCCCAGCTCCAGCGCGGCGTCCCGGTTGACCGCCCACACCTCCTCGTCCGGCACGCCCCGGAAGGAGGCCGCGATGTTGACCACGGCGTCCACCCCGGTGAGCGCCTTGCCGAGGACGTCGGTGTCGCGCAGGTCGCCGACGACGACCTCGGCGCCGCCCGCGGCGAGACCGGCGGCGCGGGCCTCGTCACGGACGATCACCCGGACCCGCTCCCCGGGCCGGGCCCGCGCGAGCAGCCGGGCGGCGAATCCTCGTCCCACCTGTCCGGTGGCACCGGTGATCAGGGTCAGCATGGTGGTGCTCCTCTCGTTCGGTGCTCCCAGCCTCCGCCGCGGTCGGCGGCGGTGGGAGAGACCTCCCGATCGGGGGACCGGCGCTCCCTGGATAACCCGTGCGGCCTGCCGCACGCTGGAGGGGTGAACCGAGCCGAACTCGCCGACTTCCTGCGCCGTGGCCGTGCCCGCCTGGACCCGGCCGACGTGGGCCTGGCGCCCGGCGCCCGCCGCCGTACCCCCGGGCTGCGCCGGGAGGAGGTGGCCGCGCTGGCCGGGATGTCGGTGGACTACTACACGCGGCTGGAGCAGCGCCGGGGTCCGCGCCCGTCCCGTCAGATGCTCACGGCGCTGGCCCGCGCGCTGCGGCTGACCGACGACGAACGCGACCACCTCTTCCACCTGGTGGGCGAGGAGCCGCCGCGCCGGGACGCGGCCACGGCGCACGTCCGGCCGGGGCTGCTGCTGGTCCTGGACCGGCTGTACGACTCACCGGCGCAGGTGGTCACGGACTGCGGCACGGTGCTGGCGCAGAACGCGCTGGCGAAGGCGCTGGTCGGCGACGCGTCGGCCCGCCCGCCGCGCGAGCGGAACCTGACCCGGCGGTTCTTCCTGGACCCCACGGCCCGCGCGCTCTTCCCGCCCGAGGACCTCCCGGCGCACGCCCGCGACCACGTGGCCAACCTCCGCGCGGTGGCGGCGTCCCGGCCCGACGACCCCGAGCCGGCCGCCCTGGTGGCCGAACTGCGGGCGGGGAGCGAGGAGTTCGCGCGACTGTGGGACCGGCACGAGGTGTCCCGGCGCCGCCCGGCCGTCAAACGCTTCCTGCACCCGGTCGTGGGCCTGCTGGAGCTGGACTGCGAGGTCCTGCTCAGCCACGGCGGCCGGAACCAGCTCGTCCTGCACACGGCCCGCCCGGGCACGGAGTCCCACGACCGCCTCCAGCTTCTGCGGGTGGTGGGCACGCAGGACATGCGGCCGGGCACCACCCCGCTGGGGGAGACCCGGGGCACGGCCCCCTGACGGCCGCGGCCGGGCGGCGACCGGGCTAGAAGCCCAGCTTGCGCAGCTGCTTGGGGTCGCGCTGCCAGTCCTTGGCCACCTTGACGTGCAGGTCCAGGAAGACCGGCGTGCCCAGGAGCGCCTCGATCTGCTTGCGGGACCTGATGCCGACCTCCTTCAGGCGCTTGCCCTTGGGGCCGATGATGATGCCCTTCTGGCTGGGGCGTTCGATGTAGACGTTGGCGTGGATGTCCAGCAGCGGGCGGTCGGCGGGACGGTCCTCGCGGGGCAGCATCTCCTCCACGACCACCGCGATGGAGTGCGGCAGTTCGTCGCGGACGCCCTCCAGGGCGGCCTCGCGGATCAGCTCGGCGACCATCACCTGCTCGGGCTCGTCCGTGAGGTCACCCTCGGGGTAGAGCGCGGGGCTCTCGGGCAGGAGGGGGACCAGCAGGTCGGCGAGCAGGTCGACCTGCTTCGACCCGACCGCCGACACCGGGACGATCTCCGCCCACTCGAAGCCCAGCTCCTTGCTCATCTGGTCGATGGCGATCAGCTGCTCGGCCAGGGCCTTGCTGTCGACGAGGTCGGTCTTGGTGACGACGGCGATCTTGGGGGTCTTCCGGATGCCCGCGAGTTCCTTGGCGATGAACCGGTCGCCGGGGCCGATCTTCTGGTCGGCGGGCAGGCAGAAGCCGATCACGTCGACCTCGGCCCACGTGGTGCGGACGATGTCGTTGAGGCGCTCCCCGAGCAGCGTGCGCGGCTTGTGCAGCCCGGGGGTGTCCACCAGGATCAGCTGCGCGTCCGGGCGGTGCACGATGCCCCGCACGGTGTGCCGGGTCGTCTGGGGGCGGTTGGAGGTGATCGCCACCTTCTGCCCGACCAGAGCGTTCGTGAGGGTGGACTTGCCCGCGTTGGGGCGGCCCACGAAGCAGGCGAAGCCGGCGCGGTGGATGGTCTCCGCCGGCTGCTCGGATGACTGGGTACGAACACTCATGCCGCCCATTCTCCCTGATCCACGAAGCCGCGCCGTACCAGCGTCCGTCCTGATCCACGAACCCGCGCCGTACCGGCGTCCGCGTACGTCTCCCACCCGTGAGCTTCCGGAAACCCGCACGCAACGAAACGTCACGGAAACACACCCGTAGGCGACCGGAAACGCCCACCGGTGACCCTCTGACGAGCCCGCACACCGTTGGAGACGCCCGTGACCCTGGCCGCACCCCACGTGAACACCGGCGACACCGCCTGGCTGCTCGCCGCCACCGCCCTCGTCCTGCTGATGACCCCGGGCCTCGCCCTGTTCTACGGCGGCATGGTCCGCACGAAGAGCGTCCTCAACATGCTGATGATGAGCTTCGTGTCGATCGCCCTGGTCACGGTGGTGTGGCTGGCGGCCGGCTACTCCCTCGCCTTCGGGGACGACTCCTTCGGCGGACTGATCGGCGGCCTGGGGCAGGCCGGCATGAGCGGGCTCGGTCCCGGCAGCGTCCACGGCTCGGTGCCGACCCTGCTCTTCGCCACCTTCCAGCTGACCTTCGCGATCGTCACGGCGGCGCTGATCAGCGGCGCGGTGGCCGACCGCACGCGGTTCGCGGCGTGGCTGGTCTTCGTACCGGTGTGGACGCTGGCCGTGTACGTCCCGGTCACCCACTGGGTGTGGGGCCCCGGCGGCTGGATCCTGGAGCGGCTCGGCGCGCTCGACTTCGCCGGCGGTCTGCCCGTCGAGATCACCTCCGGCGCCTCCGGGCTCGCCCTGTGCCTGGTCCTCGGGCCACGCCTCGGCTTCAAGAAGGACGCCATGCGCCCGCACAACCTGCCGATGGTGGTACTCGGCGCGGGTCTGCTCTGGTTCGGCTGGTTCGGGTTCAACGCGGGCTCCGCGCTCGGCGCGAACGGCCTCGCCGCCGCCGCGTTCCTCAACACGCTCGCCGCCGGCTGCACCGGCCTGCTCGGCTGGCTCTTCGTCGAGCAGCGGCGCGACGGCCACCCGACCACCCTGGGCGCGGCGTCCGGCGCGGTGGCGGGCCTCGTCGCGATCACCCCCTCGTGCGGCACGGTCTCCCTGCTGGGCGCGCTCGCCGTGGGCCTGGCCGCCGGTGTCGTCTGCTCCTACGCGGTGAGCTGGAAGTTCCGGCTGAACTACGACGACTCCCTCGACGTCGTCGGCGTCCACCTGGTCGGCGGCGTGATCGGCACCCTGCTGATCGGCCTGTTCGCCGAGAAGGCGATGACCGGCGGCACCCGGGGACTGTTCTACGGCGGCGGGCTCGCCCCGTTCGGCAGGCAGCTGCTCGCCGTGGTGGTCGTCGCGGCGTACGCGTTCGCGGTGACGTACGGCCTCGGGAAGCTGATCGACCGGGTGCTGGGCCTGCGGGCGAGCGAGGAGCAGGAGCACACCGGGCTGGACCTTACCGTGCACGCCGAGACGGCATACGATCACGGTGTCCTGGGCCATGGCGCCCCGGTCGGCGCCTCCCTCCTCTCCTCCGGCCAGAAGGTCAGCAACCAGGCATGAAGCTCATCACCGCGATCGTCAAGCCGTACCGTCTGGACGAGGTCAAGACCGCCCTCCAGGAACTGGGGGTGCACGGCCTGACCGTGACCGAGGCGAGCGGGTACGGCCGGCAGCGCGGTCACACCGAGGTGTACCGGGGCGCCGAGTACCGCGTCGACCTCGTGCCGAAGGTGCGCATCGAGGTCGTGGTGGAGGACGCGGTCGCCGACGACGTGATCGACGCGGTCGTCAGGGCCGCGCACACCGGGAAGATCGGGGACGGCAAGGTGTGGTCCGTCCCCGTGGAGACGGTCGTACGGGTGCGCACCGGCGAGCGCGGCCCCGACGCGCTCTGACCGGCGGCTCCCCGGGCGGGCCGGGTCAGCCCGCGGGGACGGTGCGGCGGACCGTTCCGTCGGCGCCGGCGAGCAGCACCGGCGTCCCCGCACCGCCGAGATCGGCGACGGCGGCCAGGTCGGCGGCCGGCACGGACTCCGCGTCGCTCACCACGGCCGCCGCCTCCAGCGACGTCGCGCCGGACGCCACGGCCATCGCCACGGCGGTGCGCAGGGCGCTCAGGCTCAGGGAGGCCAGGTCCACCGACCCGGCGACGTACGTACGCCCGGTCTCGTCCCGTACGGCCGCCCCCTCGGGCACGCCGTTGCGGGCCCGGGCCGAACGGGCCAGGGTGACGATCTTGCGGTCCTCGGGGTCAAGCGCGTTGCTCTCGGTCATGCCCAGAGCATACGAAGCCCGGGGGCCGGTCATCCCGCCACGGGGTACATCGCGCCCCGGCGGCCCTCCGGCGAGGCCAGCCACTCCAGCTTGGCCGCGGTGTTCGCCTCGTCCAGCGGGGTGTGCAGCACGATCATCAGATCGGGGCGGGCCGGCACCTTCATCACCGTGGACTCCACGACCAGCAGCCCGACCAGGGGATGGTCCAGCTCCTTGCGGACCTGCCCCTGGTCCTCGATGTCGCGCTCGGCCCACAGCGCCGCGAACTCGGAACTGCGCGCCGACACCTCGGCGAGCACCGCCTGGAACCCGTCGTCGTCCGGCCGCGCCGCGCACGCGGCCCTGAACTGCGCCACGACCGTACGCGCGTTGCGCTCCCAGCTGTTGCTGCGCGAGCGGTACAGCGGATCGGTGAAGAAGTCGACGAGGCAGTTCTGGGTGATGTCCGGCCGCATGCCGAGGACCAGCGTCGCCGCGTCGTTGTACATCACGCAGTTGTAGTACAGGTCCATGATGTGGGCCGGGTACGGCATCCAGGTGTCGATCAGCCGCCGCAGCCCGTCGCACATGTCCGCCCTGCCGGGCACGACCTGGGGCGCGGGCGGGTTCAGCCCGGCCAGCAGGTACAGGTGCCGGCGTTCGGCGTCGCTCAGCCGCAGCACCCGGGCGACGGCGTCGAGGACCTGCGGGGAGACGGAGATGTCCCGCCCCTGCTCCAGCCACTGGTACCAGGAGGCGCCCACGCCGGCGAGCACGGCGACCTCCTCCCGGCGCAGCCCGGGCGTGCGGCGCCGGCCCCCGCCGCCCGGCAGCCCGGCGGCCTCGGGAGTGACCCGGGCCCGCCTGCTCATCAGGAACTCGCGCAACTCGTCACGCCGATGACTCCTCGTCGCCTCCGCAGCAGGCACGTGCCGCTCCTCCCCCGTCGTCTCTGGTGGTGCCACCACCACCATAAGTTCCGACTCCCCACGATTGTTCCGGGCGCCCCAAGCTCGTGCCATGGCGATCGACACCACCACCTCGACCCGGCCCACCGTCCCCGCAGACACACCGCTCGGCCCCCCGCGGTTGTCGACGCGCGACAAGCTCGTCCTCTTCGTGCTGTGCGCCGCCCAGTTCATGGTTGCGCTGGACTTCTCCGTCCTCAACGTGGCCCTGCCCGAGCTGGGTTCGGACCTCGGCATGAGCCGCTCCGCCCTCCAGTGGGCCGTCACCGCGTTCGCGCTGCCCTCCGGCGGCTTCCTGCTCCTCTTCGGCCGCATCGGCGACCTGTACGGCCGCCGCCGGCTGTTCCTGGCCGGCCTGTCCCTGTTCGGCGCGGCCTCGCTGCTGGCGACCCTGGCCTGGGACCCGGCGTCCTTCCTGGCCGGGCGGGCCCTCCAGGGGCTCGGCGCGGCGGCGATCGTCCCGGCCGGCATGTCCCTGCTGACCACGACCTTCCCGGAGGGCCCGGCCCGCGACCGCGCCCTCGGCATCTCCGGCACGCTGCTCTCGCTGGGCTTCACCGTCGGCATGGTCGCCGGCGGTGTGCTGACCGACGCGTTCGGCTGGCGCTCCACCATGGCCCTGCTCACGGTGTTCGCGCTGATCGTGCTGCCGCTGGCCCCGGGCCTGCTGCCGGAGTCGCGCACCCCGGACCGCCCGCGCCTGGACGTGCCCGGCGCGGTCACCGTCACCACCGGTCTGCTGTCGCTGATCTACGCCCTGTCCACGGCCGCAGACCACGGCTTCGGCCGCGCGGACGTCATCACGGCGCTCGCCGCCGGTCTGCTGCTGCTGACCGCGTTCACGGTCGTGGAGTCCCGCTCGGCGGCCCCCCTCGTCTCCCTGCCCATGCTGCGCCGCCGCACGGTGGCCTGGGGCAACGTGGGCGGTCTGGTCACCTTCTCGATGATGTCGACGGTCGTCTTCGTCCTGACCCTGTACTTCCAGGAGGTCCTGCGCCTGTCGGCCTTCGAGACCGGCCTCGTCTTCGGTGTCCAGGGCGTGCTGTCGGCCGTCGCCGGCGGCCTCGCCGCGAAGGTGATCGGCCGCTTCGGTGCCCGCCGCACGCTGGTCGGCTCGCTGGCGGGTCAGGGCGCGCTGATCGCGGCCCTGCTGCCGCTCGACGCCGACACCTGGTCGGTGTGGCTCGCCACGGCCGCCATATCCCTGGCGAGCATGTGCCACCTGGGCGCGATCGTCTCGTACGGCCTGACCGTCACCTCCGGTGTCCCGGACGAGGAACAGGGCCTGGCCACCGGCCTGGTGACGTCCACCCAGCAGGTCGGCATCACGGTCGGCATCCCGGTGCTGGGCGTCCTGGCCACCACCTCCGGCGACCTGCCGGCGGGCGTCCACACGGTCCTCGCCCTCGACGCGGCGATCGTCCTGGCCGCCGCCGTCCTGGTCGGCCTGGGCCTGCGCCGGGCTCAGCCCAGGATCTGAACGCTCCCGCTCCGCGCGGCCGTGCCCACCGCACGGCCGCGCGCGCCGTGGGTCACGCCGTCCCGGCACCGGCCTCTCACGGCCGGTCCAGGCGCAGCCGCTCCGACCTCGGCAGGCCGGCGACGACCAGGTCGTACGAGTCCTCGACCAGGTCCTGCACGAGGCGGTCGGGGAGTCCGGCGTCGGCCGTCACGGTGTTCCAGTGGCGTTTGTTCATGTGCCAGCCCGGCACGATCAGCCCCTCGTGCTCGCCGCGCAGCCGGATCGCGTCCTCGGGGTCGCACTTGAGGTTGACCGTCAGGGGCCGCGCGTCCAGGTGCGTCAGGGCGAACATCCTGCCCAGTACCTTGAAGACCGAGATCTCCGGGCTGAACGGGAAGTCCTCCACGGCGGCGTTGAAGGACAGGCAGAAGGCGCGCAGCTCCTGGGGGGTCATCCGGACCGGCCCTCCCCGGCGACGGCCACGGGGAGCGGCTCCACCAGGACGGTCACGATCTTGTTCCGGCGCCCGGCCGCGGCCTCCGCCGTCAGCTTGAGCCGGCGTCCGTCGGGCAGGTCGACCTCGGCGGACGCGCCCGCGATGGGCACCCGGCCGAGGGCCTTGGCGAGCAGTCCGCCGACGGTCTCCACGTCCTCGTCGTCGTACTCCTCCAGGCCGTACAGCTCGCCGAGGTCGGTGATGTCCAGGCGGGCGGTGACCCGGAAGCGGTCGTCGCCGAGGTCCTCGACCGGCGGGAGTTCCCGGTCGTACTCGTCGGTGATCTCACCGACGATCTCCTCCAGGATGTCCTCGATGGTGACGATCCCGGCGGTGCCGCCGTACTCGTCGATGACGACGGCGACGTGGTTGCGTTCCTTCTGCATCTCGCGCAGCAGGTCGCCGGCGTTCTTGGTGTCGGGCACGAAGACGGCCGGCCGCATGGCCGTGGACACCAGGTCGCCCTCCGCTTCCCGGCTGATGTGCGTCTTGCGGACCAGGTCCTTCAGATACACGACGCCGACGATGTCGTCCTCGCTCTCCCCGGTGACCGGGATCCGGGAGAACCCGGAGCGCAGGGCGAGGGTGAGGGCCTGCCGGATGGTCTTGTACCGCTCGATGACCACGAGGTCGGTGCGCGGCACCATCACCTCGCGCACGAGGGTGTCGCCCAGCTCGAAGACCGAGTGCACCATGCGGCGCTCCTCGTCCTCGATCAGCGACTCCTTCTCGGCGAGGTCGACCAGCGCGCGCAGCTCCGCCTCGGAGGCGAAGGGGCCGCGCCGGAAGCCGCGGCCGGGGGTGAGCGCGTTGCCGATGAGGATCAGCAGCGACGGGATCGGGCCCATCACCCGGGCGAGCGGCAGCAGTACGTAGGCCGCCGCGGTCGCCGTGATCAGCGGATGCTGCCGGCCGATGGTGCGCGGGGAGACACCGACGGCGACGTACGACACGAGCACCATCACGCCGATGGCGACGAGCAGCGCCTGCCAGGTGGCCGTGAACTCCTGGAGGCAGGCGTAGGTCACCAGGGCCGCCGCCGCCATCTCGCAGGCGACACGGACCAGGAGGGCCAGGTTGAGGTAGCGGGTGGGGTCGGCGGCGAGCTGGGCGAGCTTGGCGCTGCCCCGGCGGCCGGACTTGACGGCCTCCTCGGCGCGGAAGCTGGAGACCCGCGCGAGGCCCGCCTCGGCGCATGCGGCGAGCCAGGCGACGACGACCAGCGCGATCGCCCCGAGCACGATCTGCACGGACATGGGCGGCTACGAGACGGTCGGCGCCGGGGAGGGCCCGGTCAGGCCGTGCTCGGCCCGCCACCCGTCCACGATGGCGGCCTGGAGCCCGAACATCTCGGCCTTCTCGTCGGGCTCCTCGTGGTCGTAACCGAGCAGGTGCAGCACACCGTGGACGGTGAGCAGCTGGAGCTCCTCGTCCATGGTGTGCCCCGTCGGCGCTTCGGCTCCCTGCCGGGCGGCGACCTCCGGGCACAGCACGATGTCGCCGAGCAGCCCCTGCGGCGGCTCCTCGTCGTCCTTGGACGGCGGACGCAGCTCGTCCATCGGGAAGGACATGACATCGGTCGGGCCCGGCAGGTCCATCCACTGGATGTGGAGCTGCTCCATGGCGTCGGCGTCCACGACGATCACCGAGAGTTCGGAGAGCGGGTGGATGCGCATCCGCGCGAGCGCGTAGCGGGCGACGTCGAGGATCGCCTGCTCGTCGACCTCGGTACCGGACTCGTTGTTGACGTCGATCGACATGGTCGTGCTGGTCTACTTCCCCTGGGGAGCCTTGGCGCCGGTCCTGCCACGGCCGCCCTTGTGGGTGCCGTTCTCCGTGCCGTGCTGGTTGTCGTACTGCTCGTACGCGTCGACGATACGGCCCACCAGCTTGTGCCGGACGACATCCTGGGACGACAGCCGGGAGAAATGGACGTCGTCCACCCCTTCGAGGATCTCCTGCACCTGTCGCAGACCCGACTTCTGCCCGTTGGGCAGGTCGACCTGCGTCACGTCACCCGTGATGACGATCTTCGACTCGAAGCCGAGGCGGGTGAGGAACATCTTCATCTGCTCGGGGCTCGTGTTCTGGGCCTCGTCCAGGATGATGAAGGCGTCGTTGAGCGTGCGTCCGCGCATGTACGCGAGCGGCGCGACCTCGATCGTCCCGGCGGCCATGAGCCGCGGGATGGAGTCCGGGTCGAGCATGTCGTGCAGCGCGTCGTACAGCGGGCGCAGATAGGGGTCGATCTTCTCGTAGAGGGTGCCCGGCAGGAACCCGAGCCGCTCACCGGCCTCGACCGCCGGCCGGGTCAGGATGATCCGGTTGACCTGCTTGGACTGGAGGGCCTGGACGGCCTTGGCCATGGCCAGGTAGGTCTTGCCGGTGCCGGCGGGACCGATGCCGAAGACGATCGTGTGCTTGTCGATGGCGTCGACGTAGCGCTTCTGGTTGAGGGTCTTGGGGCGGATCGTGCGACCGCGTGAGGACAGGATGTTCTGCGTCAGTACCTGCGCCGGGGTCTCCGGCCCGTCGCTCGTCCCGTTCTCGCTCGACTTGAGCATGGCGATCGAGCGTTCCACAGCGTCCTCCGTCATCGGCTGCCCGGTGCGGAGCACCAGCATCATCTCGTCGAACACGCGCGCGATCAGGGCGACGTCGACCGGGTCGCCCGCCGCGCTGATCTCATTGCCCCGGACGTGGATGTCGGCCGCCGGGAAGGCCCTCTCGATCACCCGCAGGAGGGCGTCGCCCGAGCCCAGCACGGTCACCATCGGGTGCTGCGCGGGGACGGTGAACTGCGCTCTCGCCTGCTCCTGCGCGGGGGTGTGAGCTGTGGGTGTCTCTGTCATGGGCCGGCGCTGAAGGCCTGCGCTTCCTCCTCGTCACGGCCGCGTCGCTGTGGGCGGCCTCGCGGTATCAAGAGTACGACGCGGGACCGACAACACCGAAGGTCTTTTCGCACAACGCCTCACCCGGAGCCGGGGTCCGCCGGTCCCCGGCGGGTCAGCCGGAGCGCCGGAAACCGATGGTCGGCACCGCCCGGCGCAGCGGCCACAGCCGGTCCGGCTCCCGCGGGACGAGCCCGTCGAGGAACGCGTACCGCCGCAGCGCCCTGGGTTCCTGGCCCGGGAGGGACTGCACCCGGCGCCACCAAGCCCCGATCTCCGACCAGCCCGGCGCGGAGAGCGACCCGCCGAACTCCTGCACCGACAGCGCGGCGGTGAGTCCCGCGAAGGCCAGCCGGTCGGCCAGCGGCCAGCCCGCCAGCGACCCCGTCACGAACCCGGCGACGAACACGTCGCCCGCCCCCGTCGGATCGAGCGCCTCCACCGCGATCGCCGGCACCTCCGCCGTCTCGCCCGTACGCCGGTCCACGGCGTACGCCCCCTGCGCCCCCAGCGTCACCACGGCCACCGGCACCCGCTCGGTCAGGGCGCGCGCGGCGGCCCGCGGGCAGTCCGCGCCCGTGTACCGCATGGCCTCCTCCGCGTTGGGCAGGAACGCCTCGCAGTGCTCCAGGTCGGCCAGTCCGCCCAGGTCCCACGCGCCCGTGTCGTCCCAGCCGACGTCGGCGAAGATCCGGGTGCCCGTCCGCGCGGCCTGCGCGAGCCACGGGGCCCGGGCGCCGGGCGTGAGGGAGGCGACGGCCGCCCGCGCGGGGGGCGGGCAGTCCGGCGCCGGCTCCCCGGGCGGCGGCTCGTGCCCGTGGGAGACCATGGTCCGCTCCCCCTCGTACGCCATGGAGACGGTCACCGGGGAGTGCCAGCCGGGCACGGTCCGCGAGGCCGACAGGTCGATGCCCTCGCCCTGGGCGAGCGCGTCCCAGCAGTACTCGCCGTAGTGGTCGTCGCCGAAGGCCGCGGCGAGGGAGGTGCGCAGGCCGAGCCGGGCCAGGGCGGCGGCCATGTTGGCGACGCCGCCGGGGCTGGACCCCATGCCCCGGGCCCAGGACTCGGTGCCGCGCACGGGCGCCGAGTCGAGGCCGGTGAAGACGATGTCGAGGAAGACCGTGCCGGTCAGATACACGTCCCAGGGCGGGTCACCCGGGGCGCGCAGCGCGGCGAGCGGGTCGACCTGGGTCTGGCCGCGCGCGGCCTGCGTGAGGTGTTCCGGTTCCTCTCCGGTGGCCGTGTGCAACGGGGTCACGGTGCGCTCCCTGACGGTGGTGCGGTTCTGGCCAGTGTGCACCAGGCCACGCCCCGGAACGCCGTACGCCCGCGGTCACCAGCGGGGCATCGCCGGGGTCCGCCAGTCCGGTTCGGCCACCCGCATCGCCGCCGCGTCGTCGCGGTCCCGGTACCCGCCGTCGTCCGCGGCCCACCGCCGGTGCAGCCGGGCCAGTTCGTCGCGGTCCAGCTCCACGCCGAGACCGGGGGCGTCGCCCACCGCGATCCGGCCGCCCTCGAAGGCGAGCCGCTCGGTGAGGACGTCCTCGGACTGCCAGGGGTAGTGGGAGTCGCACGCGTGGCGCAGGCCGGGGACCGTGGACGCCACCTGGGTCATGGCGGCGAGGCTGATGCCCAGGTGGGTGTTGGAGTGCATGGACACCCCGACCCCGAAGGCGGCGCAGATCGCGGCGAGGTGCTGGGTGTTGCGCAGCCCGCCCCAGTAGTGGTGGTCGGAGAGGACGACCTGCACGGCGCGCCGTTCGAACGCCTCCCTGATCTCGCCGAAGGTCGTCACGCACATGTTGGTCGCGAGGGGGACGTCCGTGCCCGCGGCCACGGCGGCCATCTGGGGGGTGCCCAGCGTCGGGTCCTCCAGGTACTCCAGGACGTCCCCGAGTTCCTCCGCCACCTTCAGCGAGGTCGCCACCGACCAGGCGCCGTTGGGGTCCAGGCGCAGCGGATGCCCGGGGAAGGCCTCGGCGAGGGCGCGTACGGCGGCGGTCTCCTCCTCGGGCGGGAGGACACCGCCCTTGAGCTTGAAGGAGCCGAAGCCGTGCAGCTCCCGGAGCCGGCGTGCCTGTGCCACCACCCCGGCCGGGTCGAGGGCGGGTCCCCACTCGTCCGGCTCGGCCGGTACGCCCGCCGGGTGGGCGGCCCACTTGTAGAAGAGATAGGCGCTGTACTCGACGGCGTCCCGGACCTTGCCGCCGAGCAGCGCGTGCACGGGCAGTCCGAGCGCCCTGCCCTGGGCGTCGAGGCAGGCGACCTCGAAGGCGGAGAGCACGGACAGCCGCAGTTTGTCGGCGCTCTGCACCCCGCGCAGCCCGCCGGCGTCCGCCTGGCCCTCGACGCGGGAGGCGTCCACGGCGAGGTCGATCCCGAACAGGCCGTTCACGTCCGTGACCGAGCGGCCGGTGAGCCGCTCGGCCAGCGGCCGGGCCAGTTCCAGGTACTTGGTGTCGCCGTAGGTCTCGCCGAGCCCGGTGATCCCGTCGGCGGTCACGACCTCCACGATCAGCCGGGGGGTGTACGGCTGGTGGACACCCTGGGTGTTGAGCAGCGGCGGGTCGGCGACCAGGATCGGTGTCAGCCGCACCTCGGTGATGGTCAGGTCACGGGTCACAGGGAGGCTCCCACGAGGTCGAGTCCGGTGGTGAGGAGGGCCTTCAGGGCGGCGAGGTCGGCGGGCGCGGGATCGGCGAGCGGGGCGCGTACGGGACCGACCGGCCGTCCGCGCAGCCGGGCCGCCGCCTTCACCAGGGACACGGCGTATCCGGGTGCGCGGTCGCGCAGTTCGACGAAGGGGACGTAGAAACCGCGCAGCAGCGCGTCGACGGTGCCGTGGTCCTCCTCGTTCAGCGCGGTGCGGAAGGCGCCGGCGATCTCGGGCGCGAAGGCGTGGACGGCGGAGGAGTAGGCGGGGACGCCGACGGCCGCGTAGGCGCGGGCCTGGATCTCGGCGGTGGCGGCGCCGTTGAAGAAGAGGAAGCCGTCGGGTGCGGCGAGGGTGAGGCGCTGGAGGCGGTCGAGGTCGCTGTGGCCGTCCTTGAGGCCGATGACGCCGGGGACGCGCGCGATGCGCCGCAACGCGTCCACGCCGTAGGCGACCTGGCCGCGCTGATAGGCGATCAGGGGCAGCCGGGTGCGGGCGGCGAGCTGTTCCAGCTGGGCGGCGAGGCCGTCCTGCGGGGCGTCGACCAGGTAGTGCGGCAGCACCAGCAGGGCGTCGGCGCCGGCCTCCTCGGCGATCCGCGCGAACCGGGCGGCCTGCGCCCAGCCGTATCCGGTGCCGGCGACGACGGGCACCGCGTCCCCCGCCCGGGCGCCCGCGCCGCGGGCCGCCTCCTCGACGGCGACGGAGACGACCGTGCGGTACTCGTCCTCGTCCAGGGAGAAGAACTCGCCGGTGCCGCAGGCCGGGAAGAGGGCGCCGGGCCCGGCGGCGAGCTGGCCGGCGGCATGGGCGCGGAAGCCGTCGGGGTCGAGGGTGCCGTCGTCGTGGAAGGCGGTGAGCGGGAAGGACAGCACGCCCCGCGCCATCCCCTCCCGCAGCCGCCGCGCCACGTCCTGCGGAGCCGGGTCGCCGTCCACTGGACCATCCCCTCTTGTGAATGCAGGTCACATATAAGAACGGAGGTTAGACGGTCGTCCCCCGGTCCGCCATCCCCGGACGTCATGGTGACCCGGATCACCTCCGGCGGGGAGACCTCCGCCGGAGCGGCGGGGCGCCTACGCCACCGCGTCGCCGAACTCGTAGGCGTCGACCTCGGCGAGGCAGCGCGCCCTGCGGTCCTCGTCGTCCTCCAGGAAGGAGGCGAGGAAGGAGTTGCGGGCCAGTTCGCGCAGCCGCTCCCGGGACAGGCCGAGGACCGTGCCCACCGCCGCGAAGTTGTCACCGGCGTACCCGCCGAAGTACGCGGGGTCGTCGGAGTTGACCGTGCACAGCAGCCCGGCGTCGAGCATGGCCGGCAGCGGATGGTCCGCCAGGGTGTCCACGGCGCGCAGCCGGACGTTGGACAGCGGGCACAGGGTGAGCGGGATCCGGTCCCGGACCAGCCGCTCGACCAGCGCCGGGTCCTCCAGGCAGCGCAGACCGTGGTCGACGCGCTCCACACCGAGCACGTCCAGGGCCTCGGTGATGTACTCCGGCGGCCCCTCCTCCCCGGCGTGCGCGACGCGGCGCAGCCCGAGCGCGGCGGCGGCCTCGTACACCTCGCGGAACTTCACCGGCGGATGCCCGACCTCGGCGGAGTCCAGGCCCACCCCGGTGATCCGGTCCAGGTAGGGCTTGGCGGCCTCCAGGGCCGCCAGGGCCGACTCGGCGGACTCGTCGCGCAGGAAGCACATGATCAGCCGGGTGGAGACGCCGTGCCGCTCCTCGCCGCGGCCGAGCGCCCGCCACAGCCCCTCCACGACCGTGCCCATGGCCACGCCCCGGGCCAGGTGGGCCTGCGGGTCGAAGAAGATCTCGGCGTGCCGCACGCCCTGCGCGGCGGCGCGGGCGAGGTAGGCGTCGGCCAGGTCGGCGAAGTCCTGCTCGGTGCGCAGGACGGCCATCAGCTCGTAGTACAGGTTGAGGAAGGACTGGAGGTCCTCGAACCGGTAGGCCTCACGGAGCGCGTCCGTGTCGGCGTACGGCAGTTCGACGCCGTTGCGCGCGGCCAGCGCGAACGCCAGCTCGGGCTCCAGGGTGCCTTCGACATGGAGGTGCAGTTCTGCTTTGGGGAGGGGCATCAAAGCATCGTACGGGTGCTTTACCGCCGTTTCGGAACCGGTACGCGGAGCAGGTCGTGGGCCACGGTCAGCTCGCCCCCGAAGCCCGCCGCCCGCGCCTGCCGCTCGAACTCCTCCGGGTCGGTGTAGCGCTGGCTGAAGTGGGTCAGGACCAGGTGCCGTACGCCGGCGTCGCGCGCCACCCGGGCGGCCTGGCCGGCGGTGAGATGCCCGTGCTCGACCGCCAGCGCCTCGTCCTCGTCGAGGAACGTGGACTCGATGACGAGCAGGTCGCAGCCCTCCGCGAGCGCGTGGACCCCGTCGCAGAGCCGGGTGTCCATGACGAACGCGAACCGCTGCCCGCGCCGCACCTCGCTGACGTCCTCCAGCGACACGTCCCCGACCCGGCCCGCGCGCTGGAGCACGCCGACGTCCGGGCCCCTGACCCCGAGCGCGGCCAGCCGGTCGGGCAGCATGCGGCGGCCGTCCGGTTCGACGAGCCGGTAGCCGTAGGACTCGACGGGGTGGGAGAGCCTGCGGGCCTCCACGGTGTACGACGGGGTCACGGCGAGGACGCCGTCGGCGTCGACCGGGGCCTCGGTGAGGCGGACCGTCTCCCGGTAGGCGGTCGCGTGGCGCAGGCGGTCGAAGTACATCTGGCCGGAGCGCGGGTAGTGCGCGGTGACCTCGTGCGGCACCCGGTCGAGGTTGATCCGCTGGATGACTCCCGCCAGGCCCAGCGAGTGGTCGCCGTGGAAGTGCGTGACGCAGATCCGGTTCAGGTCGTGGGCGGCGACCCCGGCGCGCAGCATCTGCCGCTGAGTGCCCTCGCCGGGGTCGAACAGGATGCCCTCGCCGTCCCACCGCAGCAGGTAGCCGTTGTGATTGCGGTGCCGGGTGGGGACCTGGCTGGCGGTGCCGAGGACCACCAGTTCACGGACGGACACGGTGCCGGCTCCGCCCTATCCGGGGGGCCACTGGAGACCGCGGCCGCCCAGGACGTGGGCGTGGGCGTGCCAGACGGTCTGGCCGGCGCCGGAACCGGTGTTGAAGACGGTGCGGTAACTGTCCAGGGCCTCCCCCTCGGCCACGGCCCGGGTCTCGGCGAGGACGTCGGCCGCGAGCTGCGGGGCGCCGGCGGCCAGGGCGGCGGCGTTCTCGTAGTGGGCCTTGGGGATCACCAGGACGTGGGTGGGCGCCTGGGGGTTTATGTCGCGGAACGCCAGGGTCGTCTCGGTCTCACGGACGATCGTCGCCGGGATGTCTCCCGCCACGATCTTGCAGAACAGGCAGTCGTCCTGCGGTTCGCCGGCCATGCGTGTGCCTCCTGTGATCAATACCGTGGGCATCGTAGTGGTTCGGGTGCGGGCGGCCGTGCCGTCCGTGGCCGGCCGCGCGGTTCCTCGCGTCCCTCAGACCGGCAGGTCCGGCGGGGTCTTCGCCGGGGCCGACTCCAGGGCCGCCAGCGCGAGTCCGACGGCCGCGTCGAGCTGGGCGTCCCGGCCCTCCACCCAGTCCTGGGGGCGCTGGACCACCTCCACGTCGGGGTCCACGCCGTGGTTCTCCACGTCCCAGCCGGAACCCTCCAGCCACATCGCGTACTTCGGCTGGGTGATCAGGGTGCCGTCGACCAGGTGGTAGCGGCTGTCGATGCCGATGACACCGCCCCAGGTGCGGGTGCCGACGACCGGGCCGATACCGAGGGCCTTGACGGCCGCGTTGACGATGTCGCCGTCGGAGCCGGAGAACTCGTTGGCGACGGCGACGACCGGGCCGCGGGGCGCGTCCAGGGGATAGCTGGTGGGGCGCATGCCGCGCGCGAGGTCCCAGCCGATGACCCGGCGGGCCAGTTTCTCCACGACGAGCTGGGAGGTGTGGCCGCCGCGGTTCTCGCGGACGTCGACCACGAGGCCCTCGCGGGTGACCTCGACCCGCAGGTCGCGGTGGATCTGCGCCCAGCCCGGGGCCTGCATGTCGGGCACGTGGAGATAGCCGAGACGGCCGCCGGAGACCGCGTGGACGTGGGCGCGGCGGTCGGCGACCCAGGCGTGGTAGCGCAGGGGTTCCTCGTCGGCGACGGGGACCACGACCGGGTGGCGGGGTTCACCGCCGGCGGCCGGGGAGACGGTCAGCTCGACGGGGTGGCCGGCCGTGCCCACGAGCAGGGGGCCGGGGCCCCGCACCGGGTCGACGGGGTACCCGGCCACGGCGATGATCGCGTCCCCGGGGCGGACGGCGACACCGGGTGCGGCGAGCGGGGAGCGGGCGTCCGGGTCGGAGGTCTCCGCGGGCAGGATGCGGTCGACGCGCCAGCTGCCGTCCGCGTGGCGGGAGATGTCGGCGCCGAGCAGACCGTGCCGGGCGCCGCCGCCGGGGCCGCCGGCCGGGATGACGTAGGCGTGCGAGGTGCCGAGTTCGCCGTGCACCTCCCACAGCAGGTCGACCAGGTCGCTGTGGGTGGCGAGACGGGCGAGCAGCGGGCGGTAGCGGCCGAGGACGCCGTCCCAGTCGACGCCGCCGAGGTCGGGGCGCCAGAAGTGGTCGCGCATGAGGCGGCCGGTCTCGTCGTACATCTGCCGCCACTCGGCGGCCGGGTCGACGCTCTGCCGGACGCGGGCCAGGTCGACGGTGACGCTGGTGTCGCCGTCGTCGTCGGTGCCGGCGCGGCGGTCGCCGGGGACGACCCGCAGGCGGCCCTCGCTCCACAGCAGCACGCGCCGGCCGTCGCCGCTGACCTCGAAGTGGTCGGCCGGGGAGGCGAGGTGCTCCAGGCGGCGCTGGGCGAGGTCGTAGCGCTCCAGCTCGGTGTGCGGGTCGGCGTCCTCGGGGTGGGCGCGGGCGGCGCCGAGGACGCCCTGCACCGGGTGGCGCAGCCAGAGGACACCGTCCTTGGCGGCGCGCAGCGTGGAGTAGCGGCCGGCCTCGACCGGGAAGGGCACGATCCGGTCGGCGAGCCCCTCGAGGTCGATGCGGGTGGCGGGGGTGCCCTCGCCGTCGGGGGTCTCGTCCTTGTCCGGCGTCTCGAAGGAACGGCCGTGGCGCTGCGGGCCGAACGGCGAGGGCGTGGTGGCGGCCAGGGTGATCAGGTGCGGGCGGGCGCCGACCACGAACGCGAGATCGAAGACGTGCTCGTCGTAGACCGGGTCGAAGGCGCGGTTGGAGAGGAAGGCGAGGTGCCGGCCGTCGAGGGTGAAGGTGGGCGCGTAGTCCTGGAAGCGCAGCGGGGTCGCCTCGGTGACCGACAGGTCGGTGGTGTGGGCGAGGCGCAGCTGGGACAGCGGGCGGGGGCCGGGGTGGGCCCAGGCGAGCCAGGCGGAGTCCGGGGAGAAGGCGAGGCCGGAGACCTCACCGTCGTCGCTGCGGTCCACCTCGCGGACCTCGCCGGTCTCCCGTTCGACGAGCAGCAGCCGGCCGTCGTGCGCGGCGACGGCGGCCCGGCTGCCGTCGGGCGCCATGGCCAGCTCCAGGACCCGGCCGAGCTGCCCGGCGGCGAGCCGGCGGGGCGGGGCGCCGGGTACGGTGCCGGTCGCGGGAGCGAACTCCAGGGCGTCGTCGCCCTCGGCGTCCGTCACCCACACCACCCACTCCTCGCCCGCGGCGCGGAAGGCGCGCGGCATCCGGGCGCGGACGCCGGGGGTGGCGGCGAGGGCGCGGGCGGGTCCGGAGCGGTGGGTGACCCAGTGGACGCCGCCGCGCACGCACACGGCGCTGCCGCGCGCGGTGTGGTCGGGGGACGCCTCGCCGAACCAGCGGGCGGCGTTGACCGGGCGTGGCCGCAGGTCCGTCCGGGGTCCGCCCAGCCTCACGTCCAGGCGGCGCGGCTCGGCGCCCTCCAGGTCGTCCAGGAGCCAGAGTTCACCGGCCGAGCTGTAGACGACCCGGTCGCCGTCACCGGCCGCGTGCCGGGCGTAGAAGCCCCCGAGCGGGGTGTGCCGGCGCAGGTCGGAGCCGTCGGGGAGGGAGGAGTAGACGGCTCCGGTGCCCTCGTGGTCGGAGAGGAAGGCGATCCGGTCGCCGGCCCACACCGGGCACTCGATGTTCCCGGCGATGTCCTCGTGCAGCCGCACGAACTGGCCGTCGCCGTCGCGGTCGATCCACAGCTTCCCCGCCGTACCGCCCCGGTAGCGCTTCCAGTAGGCGGCCTCGCGGCCCATCGGCGCGGACAGCAGCACGGTGGCGGGCCCCTGCGCCAGGTCCCCGACCGGCCCGTACGGCAGTGTCTCGGCCGGTCCGCCGTCGAGCGGGACGGCGTGCGCCCAGGTGTGGCGGGAACTGTGCCGGCCCTGCGCGCCGAGCGCGAGCACCCGCCCGTCCGCCGTCCAGCCGCGCACCTCGGTACGGCGGTCACCCCAGTACGTCAGCCGCTCGGCGGGGCCGCCGTCGACCGGGGCGACGTGCACCTCGGGGGCGCCGTCCCGGGTGGACGTCCAGGCGAGGTGCGCACCGTCCGGGGATATCCGGGGCAGCGTCACCGGCCGGTTGTCGGCGCTGATCCGCCAGGCCCGGCCGCCGTCGAGCGGTGCGAGCCAGACGTCGTCCTCGGCGACGAAGGTCACCAAGTCGCCGTGCAGATGAGGGAATCGGAGGTAGGCGGCGGTTTCCGTCGTTCCCGTGGAGGCACCCTGAGTCACCCCGTCACTCTACGCAGCGACCGGTGTGCCCCGCTGCCGGTTCCGATCACTTGCCCTGCGCCGACCCGCAGGCGGCCTCGGTCCGGCACCACACGGTCCGGGTGACGGTGACGGTCACGGTGGGCTCCGGCCGTCCGACCGTGGGCGGGCGGTAGGTGGGTCCGGGCCCGGCGGCGCAGTCGCCGAGCCCGTCGACGTGGAAGACCTGTCTGCCGCCGGCCTTCGCGGTCAGGTCCCCGCGCACGCAGGCGCCGTCGACGGCCTTGGTCACCAGCCCGGTGACGACGATCTTCCGCCCGTCACCCGTCCGGCCCTGGCAGTCGACGGAGACGACGGTGGTCTCGCCCGGCCCGGGTGAGGCGCCGCGCGTGCGTTTGCCGCCCTCGGCACCGGTGCAGGTGAGCCAGGCGACGTCGACGTGCCGGTGTTGCAGCGCGGCGGTGGCCGTCCGGTCGGTGGTGTAGGCGACGGTCATGGAGCTGAGCCCGTCCGGCCGGCACGCCACCGCGGCAGCCGTCGCCAGCACGACGAGCCCCGCCGCGGCCATCGCCCGCGATCCGTTCCGCATCCGTCCGCATGCCCCCATACAGGGCAGCGTGCCACCGGCCCGGGCGGTGCGGTAGGCCGCATACGGCCACTCACCCGTCCGGAGCAGGGTCCGGATCCGGCACGCGCACGCGGCGGGCGCACCTGCCCCGGCCGTCGCCGTCAGCCGTCACCGTCAGCCGCGCAGCAGCAGCCACTCCTGGAGTTCGACGAGGTTGCCCTCCGGGTCCTTCAGGTACGCCACCCGCATGCGGTCGGTCAGCGGGGCCGGGCCGTGCAGCAGGGTCGCGCCGCGGGCGGTGATCCGCGCGCAGCACGCGTCGAGATCGTCCACGCGCAGCACGACCAGGGAGCGGTGACCGGTGGCGGTGCCGCCCAGCTCGGCCAGGACCTCGGCCATCATGGCGCGGTCCTGTAGCGCGATCCCGGCGGAGCCGGCGTGCGGGCCGAACTTCTCGTACGGGCCCCGCTCCGCGCCGGACTGCGGCGTGAGGCCCAGCACGTCGGCGTAGAAGCGGTAGCAGGCGGCGAAGTCGGTGACGAGCAGCCGGACCTGGGCGAGTTCCACGGTGCCTCCCGGTGGTCAGGACCAGCGGCCGGTGCGGCCCAGCAGCAGGGCCGCCGCGGCGGTGCCGGCGGTGGACGTGCGCAGCACGGTGGGACCGAGGACGTACGGCCGCGCGCCCGCCTCCGCGAACAGGGCCAGCTCCTCGGGGGAGACACCGCCCTCGGGACCGACGACCAGCACGATCTCGCCGACGGCGGGGAGCTCGGCGGTGGCGAGGCGTTCGTCGCCGCTCTCGTGGAGGACGGCGGCGAGGTCGGCGCGGGCGAGCAGCTCGGCCACCTGCCTCGTCGTCGCCGTGTCCCCGACCTCGGGGAAGCGGACCCGGCGGGACTGCTTGCCGGCCTCCCGGGCGGTGGCCCGCCACTTGCCGAGGGCCTTCAGACCGCGCTCGCCCTTCCACTGGGTGATGCAACGGGACGCCTGCCAGGGCACGATGGCGTCGACCCCGACCTCGGTCATCGTCTCCACGGCCAGTTCACCGCGGTCGCCCTTGGGCAGGGCCTGTACGACGGTGATCCGCGGGGCGGCCGGGGGCTCCTCGCGCACGGACTCCAGATCCGTGACCACCAGACGGTCCTTGCCCTCGGCGGCCTTGACGACGCCCTCGGCCCAGCGTCCGCGCCCGTCGGTGAGGACCACGTCCTCGCCGGTCCGCAGCCGCTTCACGGACACGGCGTGCCGCCCCTCGGGGCCGTCGAGCACGAACTCCGGCCCGGTCAGGTCGAGTTCGTCCACGATGAAGACGGGGGCGGTCATCGCGCGTCACCTCCGGACCGCGGCAGGTCGGACAACGCCGTCCTGGCCTCGGCGAGTTCGGCCGCCAGCACCTCCACCAGCTCCCCGGCCGGCAGCGCCCGGGCCAGCCGGTGTCCCTGGCCCGCCCAGAGCGCCATGCCCTGCGCGTCCCCGGCCTTGGCGGCGGCCTTGCGCAGCGGCGCCGTCATGTGGTGGACGTCCGGGTAGGCGGCGGGCGCGTACGGGCCGTGCTCGCGCAGGAAGCGGTTGACCAGGCCGCGGGCCGGCCGGCCGGAGAAGGCGCGGGTCAGCTCGGTGCGGGCGAACAGGGGGTTGGTCAGCGCCTGTTTGTGCAGGTCGTGCGCGCCGGACTCGGGGGTGGCAAGGAACGCGGTGCCCAGCTGGGCCGCGCTCGCACCGGCCGCGAGGACGGCGGCGATCTGTCTACCGCGCATGATGCCGCCGGCGGCCACGACCGGGACGCGGACCGTCTCGCGGATCTGCGTGACCAGGGAGAGCAGTCCGATGCCGGAGCCGTCGTTCTCCGGGAGGTCGCGGTGCGTGCCCTGGTGGCCGCCGGCCTCCACGCCCTGGGCGATCACCGCGTCCGCGCCGGCCCGTTCGACCGCGCGGGCCTCCTCCGCGGTGGTGGCGGTGACCAGGGTGAACGTGCCCGCCCGGCGGAACCGGTCGAGCACCTCGCGGCTCGGCACGCCGAAGTGGAAGGAGACGACCGGCACCGGGTTGTCGAGCAGCACGGCGAGTTTGGCCTCGTAGCCGTCGTCCCGGCCGCTGTCCGGGTCCCCCAGCTCGGTCTCGTACCAGGCGGCCTCACCGGCCAGCTGGTGGGCGTACACCTCGACGGCGCCGGACGAGGGCGCGGCGCCGGCCGGCGCGCTGATGCCGGTGGCCGCGCCGGGGTACTCCGGCTGCGGCATGAACACGTTCACGCCGAACGGCCGGCCCGTCAGTCCCCGCAGCTGCTTGATCTCCTGGTACATGCCGTCGGCGGTCTTGTACCCGGCGGCCAGGAACCCGAGTCCACCGGCCTCGGAGACGGCGGCGACGAGCTGGGGCACGGAGACGCCGCCCGCCATGGGGGCCTGCACGATCGGGTGGGGGAAGAGATCGGTCAGCGCGGAGGACATGACCGCATGGTGTCACGTCCCCCCGAACAAGACCGAATCCGGGCTTCCGCGGCATACCCCGGTGGCATAAGGAGTTTCGGGGGGCCGGCCTCCCCGAAACCCCGGCCCCTCGGCGACCGACTTCGACCACCTCGGGCCACCCGCCTCAGCGGCCGTCGAAAGCGTCCTTCAGCCGGGAGAACAGACCCTGCTGCCCGGGCTGACTGCGCCTGCCCGGGGGACGACCCCCGGACCCCCAGCCACCTTTCGGCCGCCTCCCCCGGACACCCGCCTCAGCGGCCGTTGAAAGCGTCCTTCAGCCGGGAGAACAGACCCTGCTGCCCGGGCTGGAACTGGCCCTGGGGGCGTTCCTCGCCGCGCAGCTTGGCCAGTTCGCGCAGGACGCGTTCCTGCTCGGGGTCGAGCTTGGTCGGGGTCATGACCTCGACGTGGACGATCAGGTCACCCCGGCCGCCGCCGCGCAGATGGGTCACGCCCCGGTCGTGCAGCGGGATCGACTGGCCGGACTGGGTGCCGGGCCGGATGTCGACCTCCTCCATGCCGTCCAGGGTCTCCAGCGGCACCTTCGTGCCGAGCGCCGCCGCCGTCATCGGGACGGTGACCGTGCAGTGCAGGTCGTCACCGCGCCGCTGGAACATCGGATGCGGCAGCTCGTGGATCTCGACGTACAGGTCACCGGCCGGGCCACCGCCGGGACCGACCTCGCCCTCACCGGCGAGCTGGATCCTGGTGCCGTTGTCGACACCGGCCGGGATCTTCACGGTGAGCGTGCGGCGCGAGCGGACGCGGCCGTCGCCGGCGCACTCCGGGCACGGGGTCGGCACCACCGTGCCGAAGCCCTGGCACTGGGGGCAGGGCCGGGAGGTCATGACCTGGCCCAGGAAGGACCGGGTGACCTGCGACACCTCGCCACGGCCGCGGCACATGTCACACGTCTGCGCGGACGTGCCCGGGGCCGCGCCCTCACCGTTGCAGGTGTTGCAGACGACCGCGGTGTCGACCTGGATGTCCTTGGTCGTCCCGAAGGCCGCCTCGTCCAGCTCGATCTCGATGCGGATCATCGCGTCCTGGCCGCGCCGGGTGCGCGAGCGCGGCCCGCGCTGCGACGCCGTACCGAAGAACGCGTCCATGATGTCGGAGAAGTTGCCGAAACCGCCGGCGCCGAAACCGCCCGCGCCGGCCCCGCCCGACTGGGAGAGCGGGTCGCCGCCGAGGTCGTAGACCTGCTTCTTCTGCGGGTCCGACAGCACCTCGTAGGCGGCGTTGATCTCCTTGAACCGCTCCTGGGTCTTCGGATCGGGGTTGACGTCCGGGTGCAGCTCGCGAGCGAGCCGACGGAACGCCTTCTTGATCTCATCCTGCGACGCGTCGCGGCGCACGCCGAGAACGGCGTAGTAGTCCGTGGCCACTTACGACTCCGCCAGGATCTGTCCGACGTACCGTGCCACTGCGCGTACCGCTCCCATCGTTCCCGGGTAGTCCATGCGGGTCGGTCCGACCACGCCGAGCTTGGCGACTGCCTCGCCGCCCGAACCGTAGCCCACCGACACGACGGAGGTGGAGTTGAGTCCTGCATGGGCGTTCTCGTGGCCGATGCGCACGGTCACGCCCGGGTCCTTCGCCTCGCCCAGGAGCTTGAGGAGCACGACCTGCTCCTCCAGGGCCTCCAGGACAGGCCGGATCGTGAGGGGGAAGTCGTGCCCGAAGCGGGTGAGATTGGCGGTACCGCCGATCATCAGCCGCTCCTCGTTCTCCTCGACGAGTGTCTCCAGAAGAGTGGAGAGCACCGTGGAGACCGTACCGCGGTCCTCGTGGTCGAACGCCTCCGGCAGGTCCTCGACCAGTTTCGGCACGTCCGCGAACCGGCGGCCCGCGACCCGGCTGTTCAGCCGCGCCCGCAGATCCGCCAGCGAGGCCTCGCCGAACGGCGCCGGGCAGTCGACCATCCGCTGCTCGACCCGGCCGGTGTCCGTGATCAGCACCAGCATCACCCGCGCGGGAGCCAGCGAGAGCAGCTCCACGTGCCGGACGGTGGACCGGGTCAGCGACGGGTACTGCACGACGGCGACCTGCCGGGTCAGCTGCGCCAGCAGCCGCACCGTGCGCGCCACGACGTCGTCCAGGTCGACGGCGCCCTCCAGGAAGTTCTGGATGGCCCGCCGCTCGGGTCCGGTCATCGGCTTCACACCGGCCAGCTTGTCCACGAACAGCCGGTAGCCCTTGTCGGTGGGGATGCGCCCCGCACTGGTGTGCGGCTGGGCGATGTATCCCTCGTCCTCCAGGGCCGCCATGTCGTTGCGGACGGTCGCCGGGGAGACGCCGAGGTTGTGCCGCTCGGTGAGCGCCTTGGAGCCCACCGGCTCCTCGGTGCCGACATAGTCCTGGACGATCGCGCGCAGCACCTGAAGCCTGCGTTCACTCAGCATCCGCGCGCACCTCCAGCACGTCGTCCCCTCGTCCGTTCGTCCGTCCGGGCCGGCCGCCTGGCACTCCGCCCGTGCGAGTGCCAGCCTTCCCCGGCCAAGTGTACGGCTGTCGGGTACGCACCGGGCAAGGCCGGCCCCGCCGTACCGGCCCGTAGCGCTAGCGTCGCCGGTATGACGGTGACTTGGGAAGACCTGGGCTGGGAACGGTTGGCCCCCGGGGTGGGGCGGTGCCGGCTGCCGGGCTGGGACTGCACGGCGGGCCTGGTCCTCGGCGTGGGCACGGCGCTGGTGGTGGACACGGGATCGAGCCCGGCGGAGGGGGCCCGGCTGCGGTCCCGGGCCGAGGCGCTGGCCGGCGGCCGTGTGACCCATCTCGCTCTCACCCATCCCCACTTCGACCACGTCTTCGGCGCCTCGGCGTTCGCCGGCGCCGAGACGTACGCGGCCGTGGGCACGGACGCGGTCCTGGTCCACGAGCGCGAGGAGCTGCGCCTGGACGCGCTCAGGAACGGCCTGCCGCCCGCCGACACCGACGAGGCGGTGGACGCGCTGGTCCCGCCCGGCCACCCGGTGTCCGGCGAGTGGACGCTCGACCTGGGCGGCGGCCGGCAGGCGCTGCTGGCGAACGTGGGCCCCGGCCACACCGCGCACGACCTCGCCGTGCTCGTCCCCGGTGATCCGGAGGTGGTGTTCTGCGGCGACCTCGTGGAGGAGTCCGGCGAGCCGCAGGCGGGGCCGGACGCGGTCCCCTCGCGCTGGCCGGACGCGCTGGACCGGCTGCTGGCGCTGGGCGGCGAGGACGCGCGGTACGTGCCGGGACACGGAGCGGTGGTGGACGCCGCCTTCGTCCGGCGTCAACGGGACGCGCTGGCCGCCCGATTCGGCGTGAGCTGAGCCGCTGCCCCGACCGGTTCCCGGCGTGTCGTGCGCGCCGCCGTGCGGCTTCTCCTATCGTCATCCGAATGCGCCAGTACTCCGCCGATCTGACCCCGTCGTGGAAGAAGCCGAAGCCCGTGCCGGAGGTGGCGGCCGAGCCGGGCCTGGTGGTCGAGGAGCCCGGCAGCGGGTTCTGCGGGGCGGTGATCCGCTGCGAGGCCGGCACGGTGACCCTGGAGGACCGCTTCGGCAAGCACCGGGTGTTCCCGCTCCAGCCGCGCGGCTTCCTGCTGGAGGGCCGCGCGGTGACGCTCGTACGGCCGCCGTCGGGGCCGGCACGCCCCACGCGCACGGCGTCCGGCTCGGTCGCCGTGCCGGACGCACGCGCGCGCGTGGCCCGCGCCGGCCGGATCTACGTCGAGGGCCGGCACGACGCCGAACTGGTCGAGAAGGTGTGGGGCGACGACCTGCGCGTCGAGGGCGTGGTGGTGGAGTACCTGGGGGGCGTGGACGACCTGCCGGCGATCGTCGCGGAGTTCGCGCCGGGCCCGGACGCCCGGCTGGGCGTGCTCGTGGACCACCTGGTGCCCGGCAGCAAGGAGTGGCGCATCGCACAGTCGGTGACCAGCGAGCACGCGCTCGTCGTCGGTCACCCGTACATCGACGTCTGGGAGGCGGTGAAGCCGTCCGCCGTGGGCATCCCGGCCTGGCCGGCGGTGCCGCGCGGCCAGGACTGGAAGACGGGGGTGTGCCGGGCGCTGGGCTGGCCGGAGAACACGGGCGCGGTGTGGCAGGGGATCCTGGCCCGGGTGCGGTCGTACAAGGACCTGGAGCCGGAACTGCTGGGCCGGGTCGAGGAACTGATCGACTTCGTGACCGCGCCCGCGTAGGGGGCGGGCGAGGCGCTGATCCACTCCGTGACCGCGTCCGCGTGACGGGGTCAGTCGACCAGGTCCCGCACGGGTCAGTCGACCAGGTCCCGCACCACCGCGTCCGCCAGCAGCCGCCCGCGCAGGGTCAGCGCGGCGCGCCCCTCCTCGTACGGCCCCGTCCGGAGCAGTCCGTCGGCCAGGGCCCGGCGTGCCGCCGCGAGCCCCTCCTCCCGGAGCAGGTCCAGCGGCACGCCCTCCCGCAGCCGCAGCTCCAGCAGGACGCGCTCGACCCTGCGGTCCTCGTCGGACAGCAGCTCCCGGCCCGCGCCCGGCGAGCGTCCCGACGCCAGCGCCGCCGCGTACGCGCCCGGGTGCTTCACGTTCCACCAGCGCACGCCGCCCACATGGCTGTGCGCGCCCGGTCCGGCGCCCCACCAGTCGGCGCCCCGCCAGTACAACTCGTTGTGCAGGCAGCGGGCCGCCGGGGAAGTGGCCCAGTTGGAGACCTCGTACCAGTCGAAGCCCGCCGCGCTCAGCATCTCCTCGGCGATCAGATAGCGGTCGGCGTGGACGTCGTCGTCCGTCATCGGGATCTCGCCCCGGCGGACCCGGCCGGCGAGCCTGGTGCCCTCCTCGACGATCAGCGCGTACGCGCTGACGTGGTCCGGGCCGGCGCCCAGGGCCGCCTCCAGCGAGGCCCGCCAGTCGTCGTCCGACTCCCCCGGGGTGCCGTAGATCAGGTCCAGGTTGACGTGCTCGAAGCCCGCCGCCCTGGCCTCCGCCACGCACGCCTCCGGACGGCCGGGGGTATGGGTGCGGTCGAGGATCCTCAGCACGTGCTGCCTGGCGCTCTGCATGCCGAAGGAGATCCGGTTGAAGCCGCCCTCCCGGAGGGTGGCGAGATACTCCGGGCCGACCGACTCCGGGTTCGCCTCCGTCGTGATCTCCGCGTCCGGCGCGAGACCGAACTCGTCGCGGACCGCGGCCAGCATCCGCACCAGGTCGTCGGCGCCCAGCAGGGTCGGCGTACCGCCGCCGACGAAGACCGTGCGGACCTCGCGCGGATCGTCGCCCAGCACCTTCCGGGCCAGCCGGATCTCGTCGGTCAGCGTCTCGGCGTAGTTGTCCCGGGAGGCGAGGACCCCGCCCGTGCCGCGCAGCTCGGTCGCGGTGTAGGTGTTGAAGTCGCAGTAGCCGCAGCGGGTCGCGCAGTACGGCACGTGGAGGTAGAAGCCGAGCGGCCGGTCACCGGCCCCGGCGAGCGCGTGCGCGGGCAGCGCACCGTCGGCGGGGACGGGCTCACCGTCGGGAAGTGCGGAAGGCATGTCCCCCATTGTCCCGCACGCGGCCGGGCACTCCGGCTGGACCGGACCCGGGCGGACGTACGAGGCGGGCGCTGTGCCAGGAGCGGGCGCGCGTGGGCGCTTCGGCGGGGGCCGGTGGGGCGGGCGCTTCGGCTGGGGCGGGTGGGGGCGGGCGCGTCGCCGGGCCGCCCGCGGGGCCGGGTGGGGGCGGGCAGCCGCCGCCGGGGCCCGGCGGCGGTTGTCCCTCCTGCGGTGGCCCTACTGCTCCCGCGTCCCCGCGTACATCTCGTCGATGAGGTGCCGGTACTCCCGCTCCACCACCGGACGCTTCAGCTTCAGGCTCGGCGTGATCTCGCCGTGCTCCACGTCGAGGTCGCGCGGCAGCAGCCGGAACTTCTTGATGGTCTGCCAGCGCTGGAGCCCGGTGTTGAGCTCCCGGACGTACCCGTCGACCATCTCCACCGTCTGCGGCGCGGCGACGATCTCCGCGTACGGCCTGCCCTCCAGGCCGTTGTCCTTCGCCCAGTCCTGGATCGCGAGTTCGTCCAGGGCGATGAGGGCGGTGCAGTAGTTCCGGTCGGCGCCGTGCACCAGGATGTTGGAGACGTACGGGCAGACCGCCTTGAACTGGCCCTCGACCTCGGCCGGCGCGACGTACTTGCCGCCGGAGGTCTTGATGAGGTCCTTCTTGCGGTCGGTGATGCGCAGATAGCCGTCGGGCGAGAGTTCACCGATGTCGCCGGTGTGGAACCAGCCGTCGGACTCCAGCACCTCGGCGGTCTTCCCGGGCTGCTGGTGGTAGCCCTCCATGACGCCGGGACCGCGCAGCAGGATCTCGCCGTCGTCGGCGATGCGCACCTCGGTGCCGGGCAGCGGCTTGCCGACCGTACCGGTGCGGTAGGCCTCACCGGGGTTGACGAAGGAGGCGGCGGACGTCTCCGTGAGGCCGTAGCCCTCAAGGATGTGGATGCCGGCGCCGGCGAAGAAGAACCCGATCTCCGGGGAGAGCGCGGAGGCGCCGGAGACACAGGCGCGCAGCCGGCCGCCGAAGGCCTCGCGGAGCTTGCCGTAGACGAGGGTGTCGGCGACCTTGTGCCGGGCGGCGAGGCCGAAGGGCACGGAGGCGGTGCCGGTGCGCCGGAAGTTGTCCTGGCTGGCCTTGGCGTACTCGCGGGCGACCTCGGCCGCCCACTGGAACACCTTGTACTTCGCCGCGCCGCCCTCGCGGGCCTTGGCCGCGACGCCGTTGTAGACCTTCTCGAAGATGCGCGGCACGGCCGCCATGTACGTCGGCCGCACCACCGGAAGATTCTCGATGATCTTGTCGACACGGCCGTCGACGGCGGTGACGTGCCCGACCTCGATCTGCCCGGACGTGAGCACCTTGCCGAAGACGTGCGCGAGCGGCAGCCACAGGTACTGCACGTCGTCGACGGTGACCAGGCCGGTCGACGCGATCGCCCGCGCCATGTACGCCCAGTTGTCGTGCGGCAGGCGCACGCCCTTGGGGCGGCCGGTGGTGCCGGAGGTGTAGATGAGGGTGGCGAGCTGGTCCCTGGTGATCGCGCCGACCCGCTCCTTGATCAGCTGCGGGTGCGCCTCCAGGTAGGCGTTGCCGCGCTCCTCCAGCTCGGCGAGGGTGGTCACCCAGTCGTTGGTCTCGACGCCGGCCGGGTCGACGACCACCACCTTGGTCAGCGCGGGCAGCTCGGCGCGCTTCTCCACGGCCTTGGCGAGCTGGGCCGCGTCCTCGGCGATCAGGATCCGGCTCTCGGAGTCCGACAGGATGAACGCGGACTCGTCGGCGTTGGTCTGCGGGTAGATCGTGGTGGTGGCGCCGCCGGCACACATGATGCCCAGGTCGGCGAGGATCCACTCGACGCGGGTGGAGGAGGCGAGCGCCACCCGCTGCTCGGGCTGGATGCCCAGCTCGATGAGGCCGGCCGCGATCGCGTGCACCCGGTCGGCCGCCTGGGCCCAGCTCAGCGACTTCCAGTCGTCGGGGCCCTGGCCGGAGGCCGCCGGTACGGGGTAGCGGTAGGCCTCCGCGTCCGGTGTGGCCGCGACGCGCTCCAGGAAGAGGGCCGCCACGGAGGGCGGACGGGTCTCGATCAGGGTCTGTGTGTCGCTCACGACATCCTCCGGGGGCCCGCGACGGTGCGGCGAACTCGGTGCGGCTGGGTTAACTCACGGTGGGGGTTCGGGTTGCTTGTTTAACTCGCGAGTAACTATCGAGCAGGGATCAGAGTAAGGGGCGACCGGCCGCTGCGTAAGGGGCATCGGCCTGTCACTTTCCCCTCATCGTGACGCCGCGCACGCGCAGGGGCCCGCCGCGCTTTCGCACGGCGAGCCCCCAAGTGCCCGGTTTACGGACGTAACCCGCTGTTACCTCTGGTTACTTCTTGCCCTTGACCGACCCCGCACTGTCATCGCTGGACAGGACGGCGATGAAGGCTTCCTGCGGAACCTCCACGGAACCCACCATCTTCATCCGCTTCTTGCCTTCCTTCTGCTTCTCCAGCAGCTTCCGCTTCCGGGAGATGTCACCGCCGTAGCACTTGGCGAGGACGTCCTTGCGGATGGCGCGGATGGTCTCGCGGGCGATGACCCGGGAGCCGATGGCGGCCTGCACCGGCACCTCGAAGTTCTGCCGCGGGATCAGCTCCTTGAGCTTGGCGACGAGCCGCACGCCGTACGCGTACGCCTGGTCCTTGTGGGTGATCGCCGAGAACGCGTCCACCTTGTCGCCGTGCAGCAGGATGTCGACCTTGACCAGCGAGCTGCTCTGCTCGCCCGTGGGCTCGTAGTCCAGCGAGGCGTAACCGCGCGTCTTGGACTTCAGCTGGTCGAAGAAGTCGAAGACGATCTCCGCGAGCGGGAGGGTGTAGCGGATCTCGACGCGGTCCTCGGAGAGGTAGTCCATGCCGAGCAGGGTGCCGCGCCGGGTCTGGCACAGCTCCATGATCGCACCGATGAACTCCGTGGGCGCGAGGATCGTGGCCCGCACGACCGGCTCGAAGACCTCATCGATCTTCCCCTCGGGGAACTCGCTGGGGTTGGTGACCGTGATCTCGCTGCCGTCCTCCAGGATCACGCGGTAGACCACGTTCGGGGCGGTGGCGATCAGGTCGAGGCCGAACTCGCGCTCCAGCCGCTCCCGGATCACGTCGAGGTGGAGCAGGCCGAGGAAGCCGACGCGGAAACCGAAGCCGAGGGCGGCGGAGGTCTCCGGCTCGTAGACCAGGGCCGCGTCGTTGAGCTGGAGCTTGTCCAGCGCCTCACGCAGCTCCGGGTAGTCCGAGCCGTCGAGCGGATACAGACCCGAGAAGACCATCGGCTTCGGGTCCTTGTAGCCGCCGAGCGCCTCGGTGGCGCCCTTGTGCTGGCTGGTGACGGTGTCACCGACCTTGGACTGGCGGACGTCCTTCACACCGGTGATCAGATAGCCCACCTCGCCGACGCCGAGGCCGTCCGCAGGCAGCATCTCGGGCGAGTTGGTGCCGATCTCCAGCAGCTCGTGGGTGGCGCCCGTCGACATCATCCTGATGCGCTCGCGCCGGTTGAGCTGACCGTCGATGACACGGACGTACGTCACGACACCGCGGTAGGAGTCGTAGACCGAGTCGAAGATCATCGCGCGGGCGGGCGCGTCGGCGACGCCGACCGGCGCCGGGATCTCCTTGACGACCTTGTTCAGCAGCACGTCCACGCCGAAGCCGGTCTTCGCGGAGACCTTCAGCACGTCGTCCGGGTCACAGCCGACCAGGTTCGCCAGCTCCTCGGCGAACTTCTCCGGCTGCGCGGCCGGCAGGTCGATCTTGTTCAGCACCGGGATGATCGTGAGGTCGTTCTCCATCGCCAGGTAGAGGTTGGCGAGGGTCTGCGCCTCGATGCCCTGGGCGGCGTCGACGAGGAGGACGGTGCCCTCGCAGGCGGCCAGCGACCGCGAGACCTCGTACGTGAAGTCGACGTGCCCCGGGGTGTCGATCATGTTGAGGATGTGCGTCGTGCCCTGGTCGGGGCCCTCGGTCGGGGCCCAGGGCAGACGCACCGCCTGGGACTTGATCGTGATACCGCGCTCGCGCTCGATGTCCATCCGGTCGAGGTACTGAGCACGCATCTGCCGCTGCTCGACCACACCGGTCAGCTGGAGCATCCGGTCGGCGAGCGTGGACTTGCCGTGGTCGATGTGCGCGATGATGCAGAAGTTGCGGATCTGAGCCGGGTCGGTACGGCTCGGCTCGGGCGCATGGTTAGGGGTCGCGGGCACGCAGGGTCCTGTCTCTTGAGGCGCCTTATGCCTCGGGTCGGATCGATACGTAGTCTCCATGGTCCCACGGGGAGGGACCGGGGGCCGTTTTGGGCCGCCCGGAGGGCCACTGGTACTGTAGACGGCTGTGCCTCATGCCCTCTCAGCGCGAGGCGCGACAGACAAGTTTGGATCACCGGAGCGGGACCCTCACGGCCCCGCTCCTGAACCTGAAAAGGCTCCTTCGTGGCGAACATCAAGTCCCAGATCAAGCGGATCAAGACCAACGAGAAGGCCCGGCTGCGCAACAAGGCCGTCAAGTCTTCCCTGAAGACCGCGGTCCGCAAGGCTCGCGAGGCCGCTGCCGCGGGTGACGTCGAGAAGGCCACCGAGCTCCAGCGCGCTGCCGCGCGTGCGCTCGACAAGGCCGTCTCGAAGGGCGTCATCCACAAGAACCAGGCCGCCAACAAGAAGTCGGCGCTCGCTTCCAAGGTCACGGCCCTCAAGGGCTGAACCCCCTCTCTGATCTGACCGCCGGAAGGACCCAGAGCGGGCCCTCTCTCTCCGCTCCCGTCCGGCACCCCGAGCCTGTACGCGGCCTGCGTTCGCCACGCGGGTACGGGCTCACACAGCTTGGTACCCAGGCCCCGGCCCCCGCCCTTCCCCAGGGCGGACGCCGGGGCCTTCGGCATGTGCATTTCCTACCGGAACGGTGGTCGGAGCCGAGGGTCCGAGGCGGTGGTCGGAGCCGGGGGTCCGAGGCGGTGGTCGGACCGTGGTCGGAGCCGGTGGGCGGAGCCGGGGGTCCGGGGCGGTGGGCGGAGCCGTGGTCGGAGCCGGTGGGAGGTAAATGCGTCGACAGCGCCCCTCCACAACCGGCAGAGTGACCGCCCGTGACCAGCAGCGAGCTGTGGACCCGTGCGACCGCCGACCGCTACGACGCCGAGGAGACCGAGATGTCCTCGGCCTCTGTTCTCGAACCGACTCTCGCCTTCCTCACCGAGCTGGCCGGAGACGGCCGGGCACTGGAGTTCGCCATCGGAACCGGCCGGGTGGGCGTCCCGCTCCGGGAACGCGGCGTGCCGGTGGCGGGCATCGAACTGTCCGAGCACATGGCCGCGGTCCTGCGGCGCAAGATCGACGAGGACACGCTCCCGGTGGCCATCGGGGACATGGCCACGACCGTCGTCCCCGGCGAGTTCGCCCTGGTCTACCTCGTCTACAACACCATCACGAACCTGCTCACGCAGGACGAGCAGGTCGAGTGCTTCCGCAACGCCGCACGTCATCTGCGGCCCGGCGGCCGTTTCGTCATCGAGCTGGGCCTGCCGCCGCTGCGGCTCCTGCCGCCCGGTCAGGTCGCGGTGCCGTTCGACGTCTCCGAGCGGCATCTCGGCTTCGACACCTTCGACCTGGTCGAACAGATTCTCGTCTCGCACCACTTCACCCGTGACCGCGAGGACGGCCGCTACCGCCGCGGCACCTCCCGGCACCGGTACGCCTGGCCGGCCGAGCTCGATCTGATGGCACGTATCGCCGGGCTCGAACTGGAGCGTCGCGTCGCGGACTGGCACGGGACGCCGTTCACCCAGGACTCCACGAAGCACATCTCCGTGTGGCGCAAGCCGGTCTGAGGCCGGCCACCGGGCCGTCGGCACAAGCCGTTCGCTCCACGATCGGCGTGCGGTGTCCGGCCCGGAGGCCATGCCCGGTGCCCCGGCCGGCGAGGCGCTGCCGCCGGTGGAGGTGGCGGCGAGCGGGAGACCGGCGGCGTCAGTGATCAGGGGTTCAGATGATTCCGGACCCGACCGCCGGTTCTTGGCCCGGTTCCAGGCCGGCCCGGTCCGCGTCTGCTCAGCCCCGGCCCCTGGAGCGTGCCGCCCGGGCGATCGTCACGACCGCCTTCTCCAAGGCGTACTCCGGGTCGTCGCCGCCGCCCTTCACACCCGCGTCGGCCTCGGCGACCGCGCGCATCGCCAGCGCGACACCGTCGGGTGTCCATCCCCGCATCTGCTGCCGGACCCGGTCGATCTTCCACGGCGGCATCCCCAGCTCACGCGCCAGATCGGCCGGCCGTCCGCCGCGCGCGGAGGACAGCTTCCCGATCGCTCGCACACCCTGCGCCAGCGCACTGGTGATCAGCACCGGCGCCACTCCCGTCGCCAGCGACCACCTGAGCGCCTCCAGCGCCTCCGCCGTACGCCCTTCCACGGCCCGGTCGGCGACCGTGAAGCTGGAGGCCTCGGCCCGCCCGGTGTAGTACCGCCCGACGACCGTCTCGTCGATCGTGCCCTCCACGTCGGCCACCAGCTGCGACACCGCCGAGGCCAACTCCCTCAGGTCGCTCCCGATGGCGTCGCAGAGCGCCTGGCAGGCCTCCGGGGTGGCCGACCGCCCGGTCGAGCGGAACTCCCCCCGCACGAACGCCAGCCGGTCCGCCGGCTTGGTCATCTTCGGGCAGGCCACCTCACGCGCACCCGCCTTGCGCGCGGCGTCCAGCAGCCCCTTCCCCTTGGCGCCGCCGGCGTGCAACAGCACGAGGGTGATCTCCTCGGCGGGCGAACCGAGGTACGCCTTCACGTCCTTGACCGTGTCGGCGGACAGGTCCTGCGCATCGCGTACGACCACGACCTTGCGCTCGGCGAAGAGCGACGGGCTGGTCAGCTCGGCGAGGGTGCCGGGCTGTAGCTGGTCGGAGGTCAGGTCACGCACGTCCGTGTCGGCGTCGGCGGCCCTGGCGGCGGCCACCACCTCCCGCACGGCACGGTCGAGCAGGAGATCCTCCTGGCCCACGGCAAGGGTCACCGGGGCGAGAGGGGCGTCATTCGCAGTTTTCCTTGCCATCGCCCCAAGCATCCCACGGGCCACTGACACCGAACCGGCCCGAAGCCGACCGGCCCCGGCCCCGGCCCCCGGTCGGTCAGCGCGGCTCTCGGATGCCGTCGATGATGCGGGTCCAGTTGTCACCGCCGTGTCCGTCCGTGATCGCACGCCGATAGTGGGCCTGAACGGCCAGGGGGAGCGCGAGGTCGAGGCCGAGCGACGTGCTGGTCTCGACGATGTGGTCGGACGTCGCACCCATCATGGTGACCGTACTGAGGTCACCGGGATGCTCCCCGGCGTCCAGCGCGGCGCCGGGGTTCTCTTCGCCGGCCCTCAGGACGGCGCCGATCGAGTCGGCGGAGGAGAGCAGTTCCGGCAGCGCTTCCCCAGCCTTCATTCCCGCGGTGCCCAGCATCGCGGTGGCGTGCATCAGCCCGGACAGGGTGGTGAGGAACACCGCGAGCTGGGCTTGGTACATCATCTGGGCGAGACCCGGGTCCCTGCCCAGGTGCTTCGGTGTTCCGAGCAGTGCCAACGTCGCCAGGTGGCTCTCCATCGACACAGTGGAGACCTCACTCATCTGAGCATCCACCCCACCCCGTGCGGGCGCGGCCCCGCTGAGGGCGAGGCAGCGGGCCACCGCGCTGATGAAGGGCTCAAGCGGCCCGATCGACACCGGAGTCGCCCACGGCGTCCGTCGTGCTCCCCGAGACACGACTCCCCGCGGACAGAGGCCGCCGCCCAGGTCACGGCTCCTCGCGCCAGCCCTCCCACTCCCCCGCGAACGCGTCCAGCTCGGCGGGATCGAGCCGCTCCTTCTCGTCGCGCAGGAGCAGCAGCCACTGGGCGTCCTCGGCGTCGTCCTCGCCGGCCAGGGCGTCCCGGACGAGTCGCGGTTCCTCGTCGGTGCCGAACCGTTCCCTGAGCGCCTCGGTCACCTCCTCCGCGGCGTCACGGTCGGGCAGCACCAGCACGTGTCTCACATCGCTCACGGACCCATTCTCCGGCACCGGGCCACACCCCGAGCGCCAGGTCAGGCCTCCGCCCAGCCCCTCTCAGCGTTCTCTCGTCACCCGCATCTCCCCGTCCGTCCCTCCGGTGCCGCCGACCGCCAGCCCGCCGTCCCGGTCCGTGCGCAGCACCACCGCGCCGCCGGCCCGCAGCGCTGCCACGGTCGTCGGCGCCGGGTGGCCGTACGGATTGTCGGCGCCGGCGGAGACGAGGGCCACCCGGGGTGCCACGAGCCGTATCAGCTCGGGGTCCTGGTGGGCCGAGCCGTGGTGGGCCACCTTCAGCACGTCCACCCCGGCCAGCCCGGCCGTCGCCGGAGACCGCAACAGCGCTTGCTGAGACGGAGGTTCGAGGTCTCCGAGCAGCAGCAGCCGCAGCCCGCCGGTGCGTACGAGCAGAGCCACGCTGGCATCGTTCGGCCCCTCCGGTTGCGGGACGGCGCCCGGCCGGGCCGGGGACGCGCGCACGCCGGGGGGAGACGGTGCGCTCTCCGGCGGCCACAGGGCCCGCCAGGCGAGCGGCCCGGCGCGCCGCTCCTCTCCGGCGACGGCCGTGGTGACCGGAATATGCCGTCCGGCTGCCTCCCTCCTGACGAACTCGGCCTGTGCGGCCGGTTCCGCGAACCCGGTGGTCTCGATCGCGGCCACCGAACGGCCCCGCAGGACGCCCGGCAGTCCCGCGACATGGTCGGCGTGGAAGTGGGTCAGCACCAGCAAGGGGATGCGGGTGATGCCCAGCCGTGTCAGGCACCGGTCGACCAGCACCGGATCGGGCCCGGCGTCGACGACCACCCCGGCGCCGTCGCCCGCCGCCAGCACGGTCGCGTCACCCTGTCCCACATCGCACATCGCGAACCGCCAGCCCGGCGGCGGCCACCCCGTGATCACCCGGGTCAGCGGTGCCGGCCGCGTCACCAGCAGCACGAGCAGCACCCCGAGCACCCCGCACCACCACGGTTGCCGCACCAGTCGGCGGCCGGCCAGGACGACCACCACGGTGACCGCGGCGAGCAGCAGCGCCCCCGGCCAGCTCCCCGGCCAGTCCACACCCGCGCCGGGCAGCGCGGCTCCGGTCCGGGCCACCCCCGCGATCCAGCCGGCCGGCCAACTCGCGCACCACGCCAGCGCCCTGGCCACCGGCATCACCACCGGTGCCGTCGCGAGCGCCGCGAACCCCAGGACCGTGGCCGGTGCCACCGCCATCTCGGCCAACAGGTTGCACGGCACCGCCACCAGACTCACCCGGGCCGACAGCACCACCACGACCGGCGCGCAGACCGCCTGCGCGGCGGCTGCCGCCGCCAGGGCCTCGGCAAACCGCGGCGGCACCCGGCGCTGCCGCAGCGCCGCGCTCCAGCCCGGCGCCAGCACGAGCAGCGCGCCGGTGGCCAGGACCGACAGCAGGAAGCCGTAACTGCGGGCCAGCCACGGGTCGTACAGCACCAGCAGCAGGACGGCCGTGGCCAGGGCCGGTACGAGTGATCCCCGGCGCCCGGTGGCCAGGGCGAGCAGCGCGACCGCGCCACAGGCGGCGGCCCGCAGGACGCTGGGGTCGGGCCGGCACACGATCACGAAGCCCAGCGTCAGCGCTCCCGCGAGCAGGGCCGTCACCCGCAGCGAGAGCCCCAGTCGCGGGGCCAGTCCACGGCGCTCGGCCCGTCGGGCCAGTCCGGGTGGCCCGATGAGCAGCGCGAGCAGGATGGTGAGGTTGCTGCCCGAGACAGCGAGCGTGTGCGCCAGGTCCGTTCTGTCGAAGGCATCCTCCAGCTCGGGCGTGATCCGTGAGGTGTCCCCGACGACCAGCCCGGGCAGCAGTGCCCGCGCGTCCGCGGGCAGGCCGTCGGTCGCCTTCCGCAGGCCGGCCCTGAGCCACGCCGCCAGTCGTTGCGGGCCGCTCGGCCCCGCCACGACGCGCGGCGGCTCCGGCCGGCCCCGCACCCGCAGCACGGCCGCGGTACGGTCACCGCCGGTCAGCGCGGGCGCCAGCCGCCCGCTCACCCGCAGCCGCGTGGACGGCGTCAGCCCGAGCCAGGCCGCGCGCCCGGCAGGCCCTTCGCGCCCGGCGGGCCTCTCGCGTCCGGCGGGCCCCTGGCGTCCGGCCGGCCCTTCGCGTCCAGCGGCCGGCGGTGCTGGACCTCGGTCGTCCCCGGCGCGTTCCACGGGTGCCGGGACGTCCGTGTCGACGATCAGCAGCACCGGGGTACGTGTCCGCACCCGCGTACCGTCGGCCTCCTCGACGCCCCGCACCTCCGCCCGGGCCAGCACCGCCACGGGTGCCGCCTGGTCGCCCCGCACCCGTGGCCTGCTCAGCCAGGGATCACCGGTGATCTCGACCTCGGCGGTCACGGTCGCGGACCGCCGGGCCAGCTCGGGAACCGGGCCACGCCGGACGTCCGCCCCGTGCAGCCCCGCGGAGACGGCCGCCGCTGCGGCGCAGAGCAGCACCGCGGCGACGGGAGCACGGGCCCAGCCGAACCGGCCACACGCCCACGCCGCGTCCCCCTCACGTACAGCCCGCCGGACAACCACCCCCCGCCCACCGGGCGCCTGCGCCGGCCCCCGCCCACCCGACACAGGCACCACCCGCCCGGCCGGTACAGACACCTGTCCGACCCGCACAGGCACCACCCGCCCGACCCGCACAGGCACCGTGGTCGCCGTTGTTCCCGGCCGTGCCGGGCCGCCCGTCGCCGCTCGCCGCACCGGTGCCGGGCCGGTGGTCCCCGGTGTGGGGTCTGCCCTGCCGTCCCGCGTGGTCCCGGCCGGCCACCGCACCGACAGCAGGGCGATTCCACCGGCCAGACAGACGGCCACGATCGCGACGGTCCAGGCCAGAGGCGCGTCCAGGGTCAGGGCCGCTGTGGCCCAGGCCGCGAGCGCGGGCGGTACCAACCGCAGGTCCAGGGGGTCCGTCCGGCCCGGGTCCGCGCTCGCGGACTCCCCAGGGTTCACGGACTGCCCAGGCTTCACGGACTCCCCGGGCTCATCCGGGCCGGCACGCAGGCCCGCCCCGTCCGGTGTGCTGTTCATGGCCGTACCAGGTCGCGCAGATCGGTGAAGCGGCGGTCGCCGATCCCGTTGACCTGGCGCAGCTCGTCCACCGAGCGGAAACCGCCGTGCTGGGAGCGGTAGTCGATGATGTGCTGGGCCAGCACCGGGCCGACGCCGGGCAGGGCGTCCAGTTGGTCCGCGGTGGCGGTGTTGAGGGAGACCGGCGGTGTGGGGCCCGTGCCCGCCGGTCCGGAGAGCGGGCCTGTGAGCGTTCCGGCGGCCGGGCCGGGCGGGGCGGCGGCCCCGGCCCTCGGGGCGCCGACGACGACCTGTTCCCCGTCGACCAGGAAGCGGGCGCGATTGAGACCTTCCGTGCTCACACCCGGCCGGACTCCGCCCGCCGCCCGCAGCGCGTCGGCCACCCGGGCACCGGCCGGCAACCGCCGGATCCCCGGCTTGCGGACCTTGCCGCTGACATCCACGACGATCTCCGCGCCCGGTGTCGCCGACGGACCGCCGCCCGCCGCGGCCGTGGCCTCCGGGCTCCCCTGGTGGAACGGCGGCTGCGCGCGCACCACCTGGGGTGCGCTCACGGGCTGAGGACGGGCCGCCCAGAAGTGCTGCACGGCGAAGACGGCGGCGGCCACGAGCAGCACGGTGAGCGCCAGGACCCCCCGCCGCTCCACCGCGTACCGCGCCTGGAGCCATACCGGCATCCGTTCCCGCAGTGCCAGCCCGGCCCGCTCCCACCGGCCCGGAACCGCCTCCCCCGCGTCCGCCGGGTCCCGCAAGTCCCGCAAGTCCCGCAAGTTCCCTGGGTCCTGCGGCACACCCGGGTCTTCCGCCTCCGACGACCCGACCTCACCGGCCCGTTGGGGATTCGAGGCGTTGCCGGGCACCGGAGACGGCTCATCGGCCGGAGCGGGTGCCATGCCCGGTCCCGGCGCCTTCGCGGACCAGGTCGCCGCGGACCGGTTCGCCGCGGACCGGGTCGCCGCCCGGGAAAGGCCGGGTGCCGGCCCCGTCGCCGTCGCTGTCGCTGTCGCTGCTGCCATCGCCGTCCGCACGGACCCCGCAGTGTCCGGTGGTGGCGGTGCGTTTCCCGACTCCCCCCACGGCGTGCCGCGTTCGCCGAAGAGGAGCTCCGCGCGGCGGCGCAGTTCCTCCGCCGGTGCGGGCGGGCGGTGGCGGGTGCCGCCGTGGCCGGCGGGGCGGCGATGGCGGACGCGGCCGTCGGAGGCCGGAGAGCGGCCGGGGCCGCTGGTGGGCGTCGCCGTGCGTGGACGTGATCGAAGTGCCATGCGACGAGGATGGGGCAATCGGCCACCCCGCGATGATCTTGGTCAATTCCGGTGGATGACTGCCTGGTTGTGGAGAACTCCGTCACCCGCACGAGTGAGGCGGTACCCGGCAGCCAGGTTCGGGCCGGGGGGACGACGGCCCCGGTGTCAGCGGAGTGAGACGACCGCGCCGAGCAGCCCGGGCCCGGTGTGTGCGCCGATCACCGCTCCGACCTCGCTGACATGCAGGTCGGCCAGCCCGGGGACGCGTACCCGCAGCCGGTCGGCGAGCGCGGCGGCACGGTCGGGGGCGGCGAGGTGGTGGACGGCGATGTCGACCTCGGCGCCGGCCGCCCGCTCGGCGGCGAGTTCCTCCAGGCGCGCGATCGCCCTGGACGCCGTGCGCACCTTCTCCAGCAACTCGATACGCCCGCCGTCCAGCTGGAGCAGGGGCTTCACGGCGAGCGCCGAACCGAAGAGGGCCTGCGCGGCTCCCATACGGCCGCCTCGGCGCAGATAGTCGAGGGTGTCGACGTAGAAGTAGGCGGAGGTGCCCGCGGCCCGTTTCTCGGCGGCCGTGACGGCTTCGTCCACGGTGCCGCCGGCCGCCGCGGTCTCGGCGGCGGTGAGCGCGCAGAAGCCGAGCGCCATGGCGATCATGCCGGTGTCCACCACCCGCACGGGCACCGGCGCCTCGCGTGCGGCGAGGACGGCCGCGTCGTAGGTGCCGGACAGCTCGGCGGACAGGTGCAGGGAGACGATGCCGTCGGCGCCGGCCGCGGCGACCCGGCGGTAGGTCTCCGCGAACACCTGGGGGCTGGGGCGGGAGGTGGTGACGGAGCGCCGTTTCTGGAGCGCCTGGGCCAGGGAGCGCGTGGAGATCTCGGTGCCCTCTTCGAGGGCCCGGTCGCCGAGGACCACGGTCAGCGGGACCGCGGTGATGCCGTGACGCTCCATCGCCCGGGGCGGCAGGTAGGCCGTTGAATCGGTGACGATCGCGACATGGCGGGACATGAGCTGGAGGTTACCTGGCGGGGCGCTCGTGCGGCAGCCCGGCCCGTGCGGCGCGGGCGGGGAGCGGTCCGCTCATGTGGTCTTCTCCGGACGGGACTTCTTCTGCCAGGGGAAGGAGGTGCGCCCGGCCGGCGGGGCGATCGCCTCGGGGGCCGGTTCCCCGGCGGGGCCGGAGTCCGGTGCGGGGCGGGCTCCCGGTGTGCGGGGCCAGGTCTGCTGCGTGGCCGCGCCGTGGGACGCCGAGGGGGCGGGCGCTTCGGGCCACTGCGGGGGTGCCTCGGCGGGCTCGGTCCGCGTCCAGTGGCGCAGGGCGCCCGCTTCCATGTCGATCTGGGCGCTGAGGCTGCCCAGGTCGTCGTCGGCGAAGCGGCGGGCCCGGTCGCGGACGGCCCAGCGCAGGGAGTCCGCGGACCGGGTGATGCGCTCGGTGCGCTCGCGCAGTCCGGGCAGGCGCTCGGCGAGTGTGGCCCGGTCCGGCTCGGACTCCAGGCGCTTGAGGTCGGCGTCCAGTTCGTATCCGTGCGCGCTGAGCCGCTGGAAGAGGCCGAGGGACTCCTTCAGCGACTCGTCCTCGGCGACGCCCGCGTGCAGGGCGTCCTGCGTGGCACGCATGGAGGTGCGCAGCGCGAGCCGCAGCTGGGCGATCTCACCGGCCGGGCCGATCTGCGCGAAGGACTTGGCGCGCAGGGTGTGGTCCTCCACCGTGCGCCGGGCCTGCGCGATCGTCCGGTCGACCCCACGCCTGGCGGCGCCGACCGCCTTGACCGTGGCGTACGTGCCCAGGCCGACGAAGAGCAGGAAGAGCAGGGCGAACACGGCGATCACTACTTCCATGACGCTCCTCCTCGGTTCGCACGGCGGGCCGCCGCGCTCTCCACGGTAAACGCTGCGAGCAGGCCCGGGGTTCCGCGAGAACCCCGAACCTGCCCGTAGGGGACTACCCCGACGCCGGTTCCGTCCGGCATCCGATGATCACGCCGGGACGATGTTCACCAGCTTCGGGGCCCGCACGATCACCTTGCGGATGCCCGCGCCGCCCAGCGCCGCGACGACCTTCTCGTCCGACAGGGCCGCCTTCTCCAGCTCCTCCTCGGAGATGGCGGGCGACACCTCCAGACGCGCCTTGACCTTGCCCTTGATCTGTACGACGCAGGTCACGGTGTCGTCCACCACGTACCGCGGGTCGGCGACCGGGAAGTCGCGGTGCACGACCGATCCGGTGTGGCCCAGCCTGCGCCACAGCTCCTCGGCGATGTGCGGGGCCAACGGGGCGACCATCAGCACCAGCGGCTCGGCCACGGACCGCGGTACCGCGGTGCCGGCCTTGGTCAGGTGGTTGTTCAGCTCGGTGACCTTGGCGATGGCGGTGTTGAAGCGCAGGCCCTCCAGGTCCTGGCGGACGCCGTCGACGGCCTTGTGCAGGGCGCGCAGGGTCTGCTCGTCGGGCTCGGCGTCGGTGACCGTGACCTCGCCGGTGTTCTCGTCGACGATGTTGCGCCACAGCCGCTGGAGCAGCCGGAACTGGCCGACCACCGCGCGCGTGTCCCACGGGCGGGAGACGTCCAGCGGGCCCATGGCCATCTCGTACAGGCGCAGTGTGTCGGCGCCGTACTCCGCGCAGATCTCGTCCGGGGTCACCGCGTTCTTCAGGGACTTGCCCATCTTGCCCAGCAGGCGGCTGACCTGCTCGCCCTCGTAGTAGTAGGCGCCGTCGCGCTCCTCCACCTCGGCGGCGGGCACGGCGATGCCGCGGCTGTCGCGGTAGACGTAGGCCTGGATCATGCCCTGGTTGTACAGCTTGTGGAACGGCTCGGCGGAGGAGACGTGTCCCAGGTCGTACAGGACCTTGGACCAGAAGCGCGCGTACAGCAGGTGCAGTACGGCGTGCTCGGCGCCGCCGACGTACAGGTCGACACCGCCGTGCGGCCGGTCCGCGCGCGGGCCCATCCAGTACCGCTCGACCTCGGGGTCGACCAGCTGCCGGTCGTTGTGCGGGTCCAGGTAGCGGAACTCGTACCAGCAGGAACCGGCCCAGTTGGGCATGGTGTTGGTCTCGCGGCGGTACTTCCTGGGGCCGTCGCCCAGGTCCAGGGTGACGTTGACCCAGTCCTCGTTGCGTGACAGGGGCGTCTCGGGCCGGGTGTCGGCGTCGTCCGGGTCGAAGGTGCGCGGGCTGTAGTCCTCGACCTCGGGCAGCTCCAGCGGCAGCATCGACTCGGGCAGCGCGTGGGCGATGCCGTCCTCGTCGTAGACGATCGGGAAGGGCTCGCCCCAGTAGCGCTGGCGGCTGAACAGCCAGTCGCGCAGCCGGAAGTTGACGGTGCCCTCGCCGATGCCCTTCTCCCGCAGCCACTCGGTGATGCGGGCCTTGGCCTCGGCGACGCCCAGGCCGTCCAGGGACACGTCGCCGTTGGCGGAGTTGACGATCTTGGCGTCGTACGAGGCGAAGGCGTTCTCCCACACCGAGGTGTCCGTGCCCCGGCCGTCGGTCGGCTCGACCACGCAGACGACCGGCAGTTCGAAGGCGCGCGCGAACTCGAAGTCGCGGCCGTCGTGTGCCGGGACGGCCATGATCGCGCCGGTGCCGTAGCCCATCAGGACGTAGTCGGCGATGAAGACGGGGACCTGCTCGCCGTTGACCGGGTTGGTGGCGTAGGCGCCGATGAAGACGCCGGTCTTGTCCTTGGCCTCGGCCTGCCGCTCGACGTCGGACTTGGCGGCGGCCTGCGCGCGGTAGGCGGCGACGGCCTCGGCCGGGGTCGCGTGACCGCCGGTCCACGCCTCGCGGGTGCCCTCCGGCCAGGTCTCGCCGGTGAACTTCTCGACCAGCGGGTGTTCGGGGGCCAGCACCATGTAGGTCGCGCCGAACAGGGTGTCCGGGCGGGTGGTGAAGACCGTGATGTGCTCGCCGTCGATCGGGAAGCCGACGCGGGCGCCCTCGCTGCGGCCGATCCAGTTGCGCTGCTGGAGCTTGATGGCCTCGGGCCAGTCCAGCTCCTCCAGGTCCTCCAGCAGCCGGTCGGCGTAGGCGGTGATGCGCATGTTCCACTGGCGCAGCTTGGACTTGAAGACCGGGAAGTTGCCGCGCTCGGAGCGGCCGTCGGCGGTGACCTCCTCGTTGGCCAGCACGGTGCCCAGGCCGGGGCACCAGTTCACGGGCGCGTCGGAGGCGTAGGCCAGGCGGTACTCGCCCAGGATCTCGGCGCGCTCGGCGGCGGTCAGCTCGTTCCACGCGCGCGTGGTGCCCGGAACCGGCCGCTCACCGGACTCGAAGCGGGCGATCAGCTCGGAGATCGGACGGGCCTTGCCCGCCTCGTCGTCGTACCAGGAGTTGAAGATCTGGAGGAAGATCCACTGGGTCCACTTGTAGTACTCCGGGTCGATCGTGGCGAACGACCGGCGCTTGTCGTGGCCCAGGCCCAGCCGGCGCAGCTGGGCCTTCATGTTCTCGATGTTGGCCTCGGTGGACACGCGCGGGTGCGTGCCGGTCTGCACGGCGTACTGCTCGGCGGGCAGGCCGAAGGCGTCGAAGCCCAGGGTGTGCAGGACGTTGTGGCCGGTCATGCGCTGGAACCGGGCGTAGACGTCGGTGGCGATGTAGCCCAGCGGGTGGCCGACGTGCAGGCCGGCGCCGGACGGGTAGGGGAACATGTCCATGACGAACTTCTTGGGCCTGGCGACCAGCTCGGGGTCGCCCGCCAGGTCGCCCGTGGGATTCGGCGCCGCGTAGGTGCCGTCGGCGTCCCAGAAGTCCTGCCAGCGTGCCTCGATCTCGGCCGCCATGACGGCCGTGTAGCGGTGCGGCGCCGCATCCGCCGGCACGGCGGCGGTGGCAGCGGGGTTCGTCTCGCTCATGATCTCAAAGCTCCATCGATCGTCTCTGCCCGCGGAAATGAAAAAGCCCCTCGCACAGGAGGGGACGCCGCGCCGATGCCGACCTCACGGCTCACCGCCGGGTCGGTACTGATCAGCGCGGCCCGCTAAGCAGAAGGCGTACGGCACGCATGGCGTTAGGGTACCGCAGCCCTTGAGCAAGCGGCGACGCGCTTCCGTATGCCTGAGGGACATGTCACGCAGCCCGCCGGAACTGAATGAAGGTCAACGATGACCAGGCGTACCGTCCCCCAGGGAAACCGCTCCAGTCGCATGGTCCGTTGATCACAACGTGATGACTGAAAAACCGTACTGATCGGTATGGCGCCACCTAGAGTGCGGCAGCGGGACCGCTTTCCCGAAACTGCTCGGAGTTGCCCCCATGAACCCTCGTCGTAGTACCAGCTCGCTCCCCAAACCGGGCCGCTCGGCCTACGGGGTGGCGTCCGCTGTCGTCCTGCTGCTGATACCCGTGGCCGTGCTGGTCGGAGGCAGCCAGTTCCGCGAGTTCCTGAACTTCGGCGCGGGCGTGCTGTCCCTCGTCTCGCTGAGCTGCTCGGTGATCTGGGGCCTGTTCGCGCAGGACCGGATCTTCCTGAACACGCGGCAGCGGATCGTCGGCCAGGCGGTGCACCGCACGACCGCGGTCGCCTCGATCGCGTTCCTGCTGCTGCACATCACCACGAAGATCGTGCTGGACCACACCCAGCTGATCGCCGCGGTCATCCCGTTCTCGCTGGGCGTCACCGGGATCGGCGGCCTGATCGGCCTGGGCTCCCTGGCCGGCCTGCTGATGATCTTCGTGGGCATCACCGGCGCGCTGCGCAGCAACTTCGCCGCCCCGGCTCCGGTCGCCGCCCGCTGGCGAGCCATGCACATGCTGGCCTACCCGGCCTGGTGCGCGGCGCTGGTCCACGGGCTCTACGCGGGTCGCGCGGCCAAGCCGGTCTTCGTGATCCTCTACAGCCTGTCCCTGCTCGGCGTGATGGGCGCCCTCGCGCTGCGCGCCGCCCCGCGGCCGGTCAAGCGCAAGGTCGCCGACCGGCTGGTCGCGCTGTTCGGCAGCTCCGAGCGGCCGGGACTGGACGAGCTGGACGCGAGCCGCTCCCGGGCGTCCGAGCCGCTGCCCGGTTACGGCAGCCGGCGGGAGGGGAAGCCCTCGCCCACCGGACCGGCGGCTTCCACCGCGCCGCTGTACCAGTCCCCCGCGGCCCCCGCGCCGGATCCTGCCGCGGGTTTCGCGGCGGCCTACCGCGCGGTGTCGACGCCTGGCATCCCGGGCGGGGCGTTCCCGGGCAGCCCGTTCGTGCCCGGCGAGACGGCCCGTATGGACCTGCCGCTGGACCTCCGGCCCACGGAGGCCGTCCCGCGCGTGGACGGCCCCTCCAGCACCTCGGGCAGCTGGCCGGTCCCGTCCCCGCCACCGGTCGGCGAGGCCCCGCCGTCCGTGTACGACCCGCTCCAGGACACCGGATACACCATCCCGGTCTACGGCAATCCGGGCGCCGGCGGATACGGCGGAGGTGACGTGTACGACACCGGTGAGACAAACGGCCCCTACGGCACGTACAACCCGAGTGACACGTACAACAGCGGTCCCGCCACCGAAACGCTGCCCGGCACGTCCTACGACACGCCGGGTTCGGGCGAATCCTGGAACACGCCTTCCGGAGGCTTTTAAGTGAACGAGGCCCTGCCCGACGTCCCCGAGGTCCGCGTGGTCGGGCTTCCCCAGCTCACGTCGGGCTTCGACCTTGTGGAGCGGCTCGACCTCCCCATGCACCTTAAGGTGCACGGGCCGCTCGACCCGCTGGGCGGCGAGCAGCTCGCCCAGCTCTCCGAAGGCATCAACCTCCGGGGCCGCGGCGGCGCCGGCTTCCCCTTCCACAAGAAGCTGCGCTCGGTCGCCGAGGCGGCGATCAAGCGCGGGGTACGGCCGGTCGTCGTGGTCAACGGCAGCGAGGACGAGCCCGCCTGCCGCAAGGACACGGTGCTCATCAACCGCGCCCCGCACCTGATCCTGGACGGCGCGCTGCTGTGCGCGGAGGCGCTCGGTGCGCGCACCCTGGTCATCGGGGTCACCCGGGAGTCCACCCAGCGCTCCATGGAGGCGGCGCTCGCCGAGCGGGGCCTGAGCAACAGCCGTAGGTCGGCGCTGCGCGCGTGGGTGCAGCGCAATCCGGTGCGCATGGTCACCGGCGCCGCCGCCTCGCTGATCCGCTCGGTCGACGGCGGCCCGGCGATCCCGCCCGGCCGCAAGATCAGCGCCTCGCAGAGCGGGGTCGGCGGAGCGCCCACGCTGCTGTCGAACGCGGAGACGTTCGCGCAGCTGGCCATCGCCGCCCGCATCGGCCCGGAGCGGTACGGCAACACCGGCCTGTACGACGAGCCGGGCACCGTGATGCTCACCGTGTCCGGCGCGGTCGCCCGCCCGATGGTGATCGAGGTCCCGACCGGCGTGCCGCTGCGCTACGTGCTCCAGCTGGCGGGCGCCCCGCCGGTGCCGCAGGGCGTGCTGACCGGCGGTTACCACGGCAAGTGGATCGACGCGGCGACGGTCGACGAAGCGATCGTCTCCCGCAACTCGCTGGACGCGGTGGGCGGTTCGCTCGGTGCGGGCGCGATCCTGCCGATCAGCCAGGACACCTGCCCGCTGGGCGAGTCGCTGCGGGTGGCGCAGTGGCTGGCCGGGGAGAGCGCCGGCCAGTGCGGCCCCTGCTACCTCGGACTGCCCGCCGCCGCGCGCGGGCTGGAGGACATCCTCAACGGCGGCGGACCGGCCGCCCTGGAGGCGCTCAAGCAGGTCGCGAAGAACGTCAAGCGGCGCGGGGCGTGCTCCCACCCGGACGGCTCGGCGATGTTCCTGGAATCGACCGTCAAGGCGTTCACCGACGACCTGGCCGCCCATGTCCTCGGGAACGGCTGCGGACGACCCGTGGCGGGCGTTCTGCCGCTCTTCGAGGGGGGCAGGGGCCCCACGGGCATCCCGGGCGGCGCGGAGCCGGAGGAGGCCGGCGGCAGCCGCCAGAAGATCCACGTCGACTGGACGCTGTGCCGGGGCCACGGGCTGTGCGCGGACATCCTTCCGGAGGTGTTCGAACTGGGCGCCGACGGCTTCCCGACCGTCGCCCAGGCACAGGTGCCCCGGTACGCGGAGGCGAAGGCGCTGCGCGCGGTGCGCCGCTGTCCGGCGCTGGCGCTGCGCCTGGAGGAGGACACGCGGGGGCAGGCGCCGGCGCGCAACCTGCCGGTCCTGTCCCAGGGGCGCGGCCGGCGCGCGCTGGGCCGCTGAGCGCACGGCGGCGGGTCACCCGGACCGGCTGGACCCGCCGCCGTTCACGCGATCCTGTGGTGTGCGGCACAGGTCGCAACACGCCGAAGGCGGACCATCCGTGGGATGGTCCGCCTTCGACTTCTGTGGAGCTAAGGAGAATTGAACTCCTGACCTCCTGCATGCCATGCAGGCGCTCTACCAACTGAGCTATAGCCCCTTGCCGCCACGCGGTGGAACCGCGCGTTCTGCGTTCCGCCCGGTTTCCCCGGCGGCGACGCCAACATTACACGGTCCCCGGGGTGCGGTACCAAATCGGTTTCCGATCTGCCCCGGTCGGCGCGATATTGTCCGCCTTCGTGCCCATGATCGCGTTCTCCGAAGCCCGCCACCGGACGCCGGTCGCCGCGGGGGTGTGCCTGCTGTCGTTCACGGCGTTCTGGGCCGCGCAGCGGGCCGCGCGCGTGTCGATGATCGACCTGATGGTCTACCGGGCCGAGGGCGCCGCCGTGCGCGCCGGCGGCGACCTGTACGCGCTGCGGGCGACGGCCGCGCACCTGCCGGCCACCTATCCGCCGTTCGCGGCCCTGCTGTTCACGCCGCTGCCCCTGCTGGACACGGCCGTCCTGCGGGCGCTGGCGACGGCGGGCAACCTCGCCCTGCTGCTGACGTTCGTACGGCTGTCGCTGAAACTCGTCGGCCACGCGCGCGTGGAGAGCGTCTGGTGGGTCGCGGCGGCGGCCGTGTGGTGCGAACCCGTGTGGACGACCCTGCGCTACGGCCAGGTCAACCTGCTGCTGGCGGTGCTGGTGCTGTGGGACCTGACCCGCCGCCCCACCGGCGGGTACGACCGCTGGAGCGGACTCGGTCTGGGGCTGGCCGCCGCGGTGAAGCTGACGCCGGCGGTGTTCCCGGTGTTCCTGCTCGCCACAGGCGTCACGGCCCGCCTGCGGGGCGGCGACGGGGGGCCGCGGCTGCGGCACGTGCGCGGGGCGGCCGTGACGTTCGCCGGGGCGACCCTGCTCGCGGCGGCCGTCCTGCCGTACGACTCCTGGCGGTTCTGGACGGACGCGGTGTTCCTGGCGGGCCGGGCCGGTCACGCCGAGGACACCGCCAACCAGGCCCTGCGCGGCGTTCTGGCCCGGTTCCTGCACACACCCGACCCGGGAGCGCTCTGGGCGGTCTGCGCGGCCCTGACGGCCGTCGTGGGCCTCACACTGGCCGCGCGGGCGGAGTTGCGGGGCCGGCGGGCCCTCGCGGTGTGCGGCTGCGCGGTCACCGCCCTGCTGATCAGCCCGGTGTCCTGGACCCACCACTGGGTGTGGTGCGTGCCCGTGGTGCTGTTCCTGTGGACGCGCGGGCACCGGGCGGCGGCGCTGGGCACGCTGCTGGTCTTCTGCTCGTACGCCCCCTGGTGGGTGCACCACGGCACCGGCCGCCCGGAACTGCGTCTCCAGGGGGCCGAATTGGCGCTCTCGGCCCTCTACGGAGGGGCCGGTGCGCTCTTCCTCGCACTGACCCGGACATCGTCGCCGAGGGCCGGGTCCGGCGCGGTCCGCGTCACGCCGTGACGAACTGGTAGAACCTCTTGAGCGTGCAGTGCTCCTCCAGGAGCCGGCCGTAGATCGGCTCGCCCTCCAGTTCCCGGTACGTCTCGATCGGGTCGCCTTTTATGATCAGCGCCCGCGCGCACTCCTCGCACCAGTACTGGTAGTCGGGATTGATCGGCTCCATGTCCCGGACGATCGGTGTCCCGCTCCCGCACCAGTCGCACTTTCGCCTGTGTGCCCCCATCGATCAGCTCCAGCTGTGGCCGCAGGCCGTGCACACGTAGGAGATTCCGCCGTTGTCGCCGAGGACCTGCGCCACGTGCGCGGAACCGCAGGAAGGGCAGCTCAGCCGGATGGTCGTATCCCGTATCAACGCGGCACCGAGGAGGTGGTCGACCTCCTCGAGGATGCTCGCAGGCATCGCTACTCCCTCCCGTCGGGCAGCGCCCCCTTCCGGCCGTTTGATTCTGCCACGGCCGGACCAATACGGTCAGCGACGCCTCAGTACCAGTCCGGACACAGCGCCCACCGCCGCGGTCCCGGCCGGCGCGCAGGCGCACACGGAGAAGGCCTTCGCGGAGCTATACGGCAGCGGACCCCCGGAAGACTCAAGCCGGCTCGGGAACAGTGTGCCCAATGCCGCCACACCCGTCAGCTGACCGAGCCGCGCGCCCGTCGCGGCAGGCCGGACGCAGAAGATCCCGCCCCCCTGAGGGGACGGGATCCTCATCACCGATCTTCGACAACTCGACAGAGTGTCGATCTGTGGAGCTAAGGAGAATTGAACTCCTGACCTCCTGCATGCCATGCAGGCGCTCTACCAACTGAGCTATAGCCCCTGGTGTTCTTCCCGCTCGGCGGGGCGAACAAGAAGAACTTTAGCCTGTGACCAGCCGGAAAGTGAAATCCGGGGTCGGGGTTCCGGGACGGTCAGTCGTCGTCGCCGAGAACGGGCTCCGGGAGGGTGCCCGCGTTGTGCTCCAGCAGACGCCAGCCGCGGGCGCCTTCGCCCAGCACGGACCAGCAGCAGTTGGAGAGGCCGCCGAGACTCTCCCAGTGCCGGGCCTCCAGGCCGAGGAGGCGGCCGATGGTGGTGCGGATGGTCCCGCCGTGGCTGACGACGACGAGGGTGCCGTCCTCGGGCAGCTTGTCGGCGTGCCGCAGCACGACGGGCGCGGCCCGGTCGGCGACCTCGCTCTCCAGTTCGCCGCCACCGCGGCGGACCGCCTCGCCGCGCTTCCAGGCGGCGTACTCCTCGCCGTGGCGGGCGATGATCTCCTCGTGCGTCAGCCCCTGCCAGACGCCCGCGTAGGTCTCGCGCAGGGCCTCCTCGCGGGTGACGTCGAGGCCGGTGAGGGCGGCCAGCTCGGCGGCCGTGCACGCGGCCCGCCGGAGGTCCGAGGAGATGATCGCGTCGGGGCGCAGGGAGGCGAGCAGCCGGGCGGCGCGGCGGGCCTGGCCGACGCCGGTCTCGGTCAGCTCGACGTCGGTGGAGCCCTGGAAGCGGCGCTCCACGTTCCAGGACGTCTGGCCGTGCCGCCACAGGATGATGCGGCGGCCCCGGCTCCTGTGGTCGGTCACCTCACCGGTGGCGCTCACGACCAGTCTCCGCCCGGCTCCTGGTCGGCCTCGGCGGCCCGCTCGCGGGCGTGCTCCTCGCCCTTGCCCCGGGTGGCCCTGGCGTCGTCGGGCAGGTCCAGCTCGGGGCAGTCCTTCCACAGCCTCTCCAGGGCGTAGAAGACCCGCTCCTCGCTGTGCTGGACGTGGACGACGATGTCGACGTAGTCGAGCAGCACCCAGCGGGCCTCGCGGTCGCCCTCGCGGCGGACCGGCTTGGCGCCGAGTTCCTTCGACAGGCGCTCCTCGATCTCGTCGACGATGGCCTTGACCTGGCGGTCGTTCGGCGCGGAGGCCAGCAGGAAGGCGTCCGTGATCGACAGCACGTCGCTGACGTCGTAGGCGATGACGTCGTGGGCGAGCTTGTCGGCCGCCGCCTGGGCGGCGGTGTTGATGAGGTGAACAGAACGGTCGGTGGCGGTCACTACGTGGCTTTCCGTCGGCGGACTTGTGACTTCAAGGGTCTCACGGACCGCCGGGGGCACCCCACGTGATGACGGCCTCACGCGGGGTGCCGCCGGCCGGGCGGCCGGGCGGCCCGCCGTCAGGAGGCGGAGGGCCGGTAGTCACCGCCGAGGATCACCGAGACGTCGGCGCCGGAGGAGACGGTGCCCCGGGTCACGGAGCCGGCGGGCAGCCCGAGGGTCTTGGCGACCTCGGTGGCGTCCGCCTTGTGGGCGGCGTCGGCGTAGACCACCTTCGAGGTGACCTGGGTACCGGCGGCGCTGCCGCCCTCCAGGAACGTGAAGCCACCGTTCAGGAGCACGACGCGGGCCTTGTCGGTGTCGTCCTTCACGCCGGTGGCGTTCTGCACGGAGACCCGGACCGCGGAGCCGGAGGCAGGGCTCTTCGCGGTGCCGCCGAGGATGCCCTTCACCACGCTGTCGCCGGTCTGCGCGCTGAGTGTGCCGTCGGTCCGCACGGGCAGCAGCGTGGTCCGGTAGGCGCCGTTCTTGGCGAGGTCGGCGAGGCGGGCGAGGAAGGCCCCGAGGTCCTTGTCGGTGAGCGGCGGGTCCAGGATCTGCGCGAGGGTCTGCACGGTGGTGGTGGCCGCGGACGGGTCGGAGGACATCTTGCGCAGTACGCCCTGCATGACCTGCCCGAACCGTCGCAGCTGGGCGTTCTGGGACTCGCCGGCCGCGCGGTAGGTGGCGTAGGCCACGGCCGCCTTGCCGCTGAGGGTCTGCTCGTGCCCCTGGTGGACGAGCGGGGCGGTGCCCTTCTTCCCGGCGTCCGGGTCGGGCACGTCGGTGTCGGTGTCGACCTCGATGTTGCCGACGAGTTCGACGAGGTTCTGGAGGTAGGGGGTGTCCAGGCGCCAGCTGCCCTGGATGCTGGTGCCGAGGACGGTGTCGAGCTGGTCCCGGGTGCCGGAGGCGCCGTCGCCGTCCACGGACTTGGCGAGGGTCGTGGTGGAGCCGTCGTCGCCGGTCAGCGCGAGGGCGTTGGGCAGCAGGACGGTGGTGCCCTGCTTGGTGGTGGTGTTGTCGACCAGCAGCGCGGTGGAGGTGCCGCCCTTGCCGGTGTTGTGCAGGTGGACGACGATCACGTCGCGTTTCTGGGCGGTGACGGGTGTGGCGCTGCCGGTCCCGCCGGAGGAGGACAGGCCGGGCAGGTCTCCGGCGTACCAGAGGTAGCCGGCGCCGCCGGTCACGACGAGGGCGAGGACGACGAGGAGGGTGATGATCCGGCCGCGGGCGCGCCGGCGGGCCTCCTCGCGGCGCTCGGTGCGGTTCTCCGTGAACTTCAGCCAGTCGATGACGTCCTCGGGGTCGCCCTCCGGGTCCTCGGCGAAGGCGAACGGGTCGCCTGGGTGATCCCGTTCGCCGGGGGCCGGCTCCTCCTCCCGTGCGGACCTCGTGTCCTCGGCGGGGCCGGCCTGCTGCGGGATGTAGGCGGTCCGCTCGGCGGCCCGGGGCTGCTGTCCGCCGCTCGCCGCCTGCCCGTAGGGGTCGTGGCCCGGAGTGGCCTGGGGGCCGGGGGCGTACGGGCCGTAGGGGTCGTGCGGGGTGTACGGGGCCTGGGAGCCGTAGGGCTGCTCGTAGGCGGACGGCTGGTGGCCGGCGTCGTGGGCGGGTGCCTGCGGCTGCCGGCCGGTGGCGTAGGGGTCGTGGTCGTAGCCCTGCTGCTGGGCGTACGGGTCGTAGGCCGCCTGCGGAGCCTGCTGTGCCGGGATCTGCCGGTACATGGGCCGGCCGTACTCGTCGTAGCCGACGAGTTCGTACGGGCCGGCGCCGTAGGCTGCGTCCCCCGCGTCGTATCGGTCGTTCACCGGTGCCCCTCTCGGCTCACTCGCCGCGGTACAGCTCGCGCTTGTCGATGTAGCGCACCACTCCGTCCGGCACCATGTACCAGATGGGGTCCCCCTTGGCGACCCTCCCACGGCAGTCCGTGGAGGAGATGGCGAGCGCCGGCACCTCGACGAGCGAGACACCGCCCTCCGGCAGGCCCGGGTTGCTCAGCTGGTGGCCGGGGCGGGTGACGCCGATGAAGTGCGCGAGGGAGAACAGCTCCTCGGAGTCGCGCCACGTCAGCAGCTGCGCGAGGGCGTCGGCGCCGGTGATGAAGAACAGGTCGGTGTCGGGGTTGAGGGCGCGCAGGTCCCGCAGGGTGTCCACGGTGTAGGTGGGGCCGCCGCGGTCGATGTCGATGCGGCTGACGGAGAACTGCGGGTTCTCCGCGGTCGCGATGACCGTCATCAGGTACCGGTCCTCGGCCGGGGAGACGTCGCGGTGGGACTTCTGCCACGGCTGGCCGGTGGGGACGAACACCACCTCGTCCAGCTGGAACCGCGCGGCGACCTCGCTGGCCGCCACGAGGTGTCCGTGGTGGATCGGGTCGAAGGTTCCGCCCATGACGCCCAGGCGCCGCCTGCCCGTGAGGGCGGGGCCGTTGCCCGGTCCGTACTGCGGATGCTTCACCGTGTCGTCGGCCGACTCGTGCGCCGGACCGGTAGGCATGTCCTGCTCTCCCATGCGTGCAGACCCTACCGGCCCGGCCTGCGGCGTCCGGCCGGGGACGGGTCCCCGCTCAGCGGTCGCGGTTGAAGCGGGTGGTGATCCACAGCAGGAGGAGCAGGATGAACAGGGCGCCGCCGCCGGTGAGGGCCGGGTTCAGGCTGTTGTGGTTCCCGCCGTGCTCCTCGCCCTCGGCGGCGAGGGTGACCAACTGGGCTGCGGCGCTGTGGAAGCTCATCTTCGGCAGGACCTATCGCGTGTGGGCGGAATAAAGATGTCGGCTCATCGTAAGCGGGCGCTCCCGCGCCGATCACGCCGACTCCGCCGTTGGGACGGCCGGGCTCCGGCGGCCCGCCCGGGGCCGACCGCAAGGATGCGGCCGGGTGCGGCGGGATGCGGCGGGATGGCGGGAACTTTCCCCGGTGGTCAGTCGTCCTTGCGCTTGTAGCCGCGCAGCAGGAACCAGGCGGTCAGTGCGCAGCCGAGGACCATCACGACCAGGACGACGCGGAGCAGGTTGCCCGTCCCGTGCTGCTGGGCGGCGACGGCGGCCTCGGTCAGGCGGGCGGCTGCGGGGTGGTGCTCCATGGGCGGACTCCTTCGGTGTACTGCCCGTCCAAGGTATCTCCGCCTAGGCTGGGCCCCGCCTCGGGGGGACCACAGTGAGCACTCTCACGCACATGGGGGAAGACATGTCCGACGACGGCCGGCAGCACACGGGGACCGAGCGCGTGCCGAGCAGGCAGCGCAGGCGCTTCCCGGGGATCTCCTCGCGCGCGTACGAGCATCCGGCCGACCGTTCGGCTCTGGTGGCGCTGCGCAAGCTGACCGGGTTCGACGCCGTGTTCAAGGCGCTCAGCGGGCTGCTGCCGGAGCGGAGCCTCCGGCTGCTGTTCCTGTCCGACTCGGTGCGCGTCTCCGAGCGGCAGTTCGCGCACCTGCACGGCATGCTGCGGGACGCCTGTTACATCCTGGACCTGGAGAAGGTCCCGCCGATGTACGTCACGCAGGACCCGCAGCCGAACGCGATGTGCATCGGCCTGGACGAGCCGGTCATCGTGGTCTCCACGGGGCTGGTGGAGCTGCTCGACGAGGAGGAGATGCGGGCGGTCGTCGGGCACGAGGTGGGACACGCGCTGTCCGGCCACTCGGTGTACCGCACGATCCTGCTGTTCCTGACGTCCCTCGCCCTGAAGGTCGCCTGGATCCCGCTGGGCAACATGGCGATCATGGCGATCGTCACGGCGCTGCGGGAGTGGTTCCGCAAGTCGGAGCTGTCCGCGGACCGGGCCGGCCTGCTGGTGGGCCAGGACGTGCGGGCCTCGATGCGGGGCCTGATGAAGATCGCGGGCGGCAACCATCTGCACGAGATGAACGTGGACGCGTTCCTGGAGCAGGCCGAGGAGTACGACTCGGGGGGCGATCTGCGGGACTCCGTGCTGAAGATCCTCAACGTGCTGCCCCGCTCGCACCCGTTCACCACCGTGCGGGCCGCGGAGCTGAAGAAGTGGGCCGAGTCCCGGGACCACCAGCGGATCATGGACGGCCACTACCCGCAGCGCGACGAGGACAAGGACACCTCCGTCAGCGGCTCCTTCCGTGAGTCGGCGGCCAGCTACGCCGGCGATGTGAAGGACTCCAAGGATCCACTGATGAAGCTGGTCACGGACCTCGCGGGCGGCGCGGGCGACCTGGGCGGCCGGGTCCGGCGGGGCTTCGACGGCTTCCGCAGCCCGCCGCCCGCCGAGGGGGACACCGCGAGCGGGGACCGGGGGGAGTAGGGCGGCTGCCCGCGCTTACTCCGTCGCTGCTCCACTCACTCCGTCGCTGCTCCACTCACTCCGTCGGCTGCCCCGCTCACACCGTCGGCTGGGCGCCCGAGGACAGCGTTCCGCACAGCACGGCCGGATGGTCCGTCTGGTAGGGGTCGGTGCCCGCGGGGCCGCCGGAGCGGGCGGTCCGGCCGGCGAGGAGGGGACGGAGGTAGGCCGTGGAGTCCTCGGCGCAGGCCAGGGGGCCCGCCTGGACGTAGGACGCGGTCAGCTGGACCTGGTGGGTGCGCAGGTCGGTGCGGTCGAAGCGGAAGGTCAGCTCGCGGCGGACCGTGAAGAGGGAGACGGGGGCGCCTGCGGCGGCGCCGGTGGGCCGCAGAGCGTAGACGAAGGTGTGGTCGGCGGTGACCTCCAGCGTCGCCGGGTCGGTCTCGGCGGCCTCCAGGCTGCCCTGGACGCGGATCCGGTCGTCGGCCAGCCGGGCCCGGGCGGGATCGAGACGGATCACCCAGCCGGTGGGGGCGTGCCGGCCGTCCGCGGTGGGCTTGTCGAAGCTCTGGTCGAACTGGTCGAGCTGGTCGGGGTCGAGCAGGGCCCGGGCCGGACTCACCTCGCGGCCGGTGAGCACCTCGGGGTAGAGCGAGGAGCGGACGAGGTAGTCCTTGGCGGTGGTGAGCGCGGCCACCACCTGGCTCTCGGAGAAGTGGGCCGTGGCCCGGGAGGCGGGCAGCGGTATGCCCTGGGCGCCGGTGTCGAAGTGGGCGGCGGGGCTGCGCGCGTACATCGTCTCGGGGTCGGCGGCGCCGGGCACCCGGCCCTGCGGGGCGAGCGGGACGACCGTCATCCGCAGGGGTTCCGGGGGGCGCCGGGCCTGCGGGGAACCGGCGGAGTGGCGGACGCCCAGGTAGACCGCGGTGCCGAAGGCGACGGCTATCAGTACGACGAGGACCAGGACCTGCCGGGTGAGCCCGCGGTGCAGGGGCGGGCGGCGGCGTACGGCGGGCGCGTGGTCGGCCATCCGCTCCTCGGCGGAGGACTCCTGGAGGCGGGCAGCCCGGACGAACGACTCGTCGAACACGACGGATCGGTATTCGTCCTCGGCGCCGGGGGGACCGCCCTCGGGTGTCCCCTCCGGGGGGTCTCCACGCCCGCCCATACCTTCAGGGTAGGTCTCGTGGGGCGCCGGTAAACGCCCTGCTACGGGACAACTTCTGACAGGTTCTCACCAAGGGCGGGCGGGTCGTTCAGGGGGAGCGCGGGGCGGCCGGGACCGTCGGCCGGGAGACCCCGGCGGGGACGGAGGGAGCTGCGGCGCTGCCCTGTTCCCGGCCGGTGGAGGCGGGGGCGGGTACCCGGTCCCGGGTGCCCGGGGAGCTGCCCCGGTAGACGGCGGCGAAGGCCAGGGCGAGCATGCCTATGCCCATCACGAGGGCGAGCATCCAGGCCACCGGGCGGTGCCAGCGGACCTGCTTGCCGAAGGGGCCGTAGGGGCCGCGGTGGCCGCCGAGGACGTAGGTGCCGTCCAGTTCGTCGTCGTCCGGATCTTGGCCGAATCCGGTGCCCTGGGGGCCGTGGCCGTCGCCGGGGCGTTCGCGCCGGGGGTGCGTGCGGCGGGCCTCGGCCTCGGAGGCCTCGGCTCTGGCCCGGGCGGCGGCCAGGAGGCGTTCGACGGCGGTCGGCTCGTGGACCCTTGCCGCCCGCACGAAGGCCTCGTCGAGGACCACGGAGGCGAACTCGTCGTCCGGCACCCCGTGGTCGTGGTCGTCGTCGGGCTCCCAGCCGTCAGGGAACGGCGTGCCCCCCACGTCCTCCGGCACGGATCCAGAGTAGACCTGGGGGGTCGGTTTGGGCAGACGGTACGGACTTCCGTCCGCCTGGTGGGACACCTTTCCGGACACCCGTGCCGCCCCGGGCGTACGGCGCCGCGGGCGGGGGGTCAGCGGCGTACGTGCCCGTCACCGGTGACGATGTACTTCGTGCTGGTCAGCTCCGGCAGGCCCATCGGGCCGCGGGCGTGCAGCTTCTGGGTGGAGATGCCGATCTCGGCGCCGAAGCCGAACTGGCCGCCGTCGGTGAAGCGGGTGGAGGCGTTCACGGCCACGGTGGTGGAGTCGACCAGCTGGGTGAAGCGGCGGGCCGCCTGCTGGGACGTGGTGACGATGGCCTCGGTGTGGCCGGAGGTCCACAGCCGGATGTGCTCGACGGCCTTGTCGAGGGAGTCGACGACAGCGGCGGCGATGTCGTGGGACAGGTACTCGGTCTCCCAGTCCTCGGGGGTCGCCTCGACCACGGTGGCCCGGGAGCCCTTGGCGTGGGCCATGACCCGTTCGTCGGCGTGGACGGTGACACCGGCCTCGGCGAGGGCGTCCAGGGCGCGCGGCAGGAACTCGGCGGCGATGTCCTGGTGGACGAGGAGGGTCTCGGCGGCGTTGCAGACGCTGACCCGCTGGGCCTTGGAGTTGACCAGGATCTCGACGGCCATGTCGATGTCGGCCCGGGCGTCGACGTAGACATGGCAGTTGCCGGTGCCGGTCTCGATCACGGGGACGGTGGACTCGTTGACCACGGTCCGGATCAGGGAGGCGCCGCCGCGCGGGATGAGGACGTCGACCAGGCCCCGGGCGCGCATCAGCTCGCGCACGGAGTCGCGGCTCTCCCCCGGCACCAGCTGGACGGCGTCGGCGGGCAGCCCGGCGCCGCCGACGGCGTCGCGGATCACCCGGACCAGGGCGGTGTTGGACGCGTAGGCGGAGCCGGAACCGCGCAGCAGGACGGCGTTGCCGGACTTCAGGCAGAGGGCGGCGGCGTCGACGGTGACGTTGGGGCGGGCCTCGTAGATGATGCCGACGACGCCGAGCGGGACACGGACCTGGCGCAGGTCGATGCCGTTGGGGAGGGTGGAGCCGCGGACGACCTCGCCGACCGGGTCGGGCAGCTTCGCGACGTCACGGACGTCGGAGGCGATGGCGCGGATCCGCTGGGGGGTGAGGGTGAGCCGGTCGACGATGGCCTCGCTGGTGCCGGCCTCCCGGGCCTTGGCCACGTCCTCGGCGTTGGCCTCGACGAGCTCGGCGGTCCGGACCTCCAGGGCGTCGGCGATGGCGAGCAGCGCGTCGTCCTTCACGGCGCGCGGGAGCGGCGCGAGGTCGGCGGCGGCGGCCTTGGCCCGGTAGGCGGCCTGGGTGACCGGGGACATCGAGTCGTACGGCGAGAGCGTGGTCATGAGGGAAGGGTAGTGCGCGGGGCGCGGCCGTTCAGCGGCCGTCCCACACCACGAGACACCGCAAAACGGGTGCATCTCCAGGGGCGCCGTTACCGGGCCGGTCCGCCGGCCGCCCGTGCCCCGGCCGCCCGCTCCGGCTCAGAAGGGGTGCACGCCGACCGGGGTCGCCGGCGGGGGGCCGTAGCCCTCGGCGATGCGGTGGTGGTAGGTCTCGCGGTCGATGACCTCCAGGCCGACGATCTCCCAGGACGGCAGTCCGGCGCTCTGGCGGTGCTCGCCCCACAGCCGCAGCGCCACGGCGGCGGCATCGTGCAGGTCGCGGGCCTCCTCCCAGTACCGGATCTCCGCGTGATCGGTCGCGTATCTGCTGGTCAGCAGGAAGGGGTGGTCGTGGGCGAGCTGTTCCAGGGCCCGCCGCAGCTCGGGCAGGGGGACTTTCCTCCCGGAGACGCTGAGGGTGACGTGCCACAGCCGGGGCAGGTCCTTGGGCTCCTCATAGGTGTCACCGGCCGCGACGCTCGTCAGAGCACCGCGGGACGCCGTCCCAGGGCGCGCTCGTCTCACGACGGCCTCCTTCACGCGTGCCACGCGTGCCGCGCGTGTCCGCACGGCCCGCAGGACCCCTTGCCGGAACGTGTCCCTTCAACGTGTCCCCGGGACAAAGTTGAGCAGGCCCCACGGCTCCGCGTGGCGGTTTTACGGAACGTCCCCCACCGGGGGCGGTCCGTGTGGTCCGGCGTCCGAGCGGTCTTGCGAGCGTCACGCGTGCAGGAGCACCAGGTCGTCCCTGTGTACGACCTCGCGTTCGTACGCCGGGCCCAGCTCGCGCGCCAGCTCGCGGGTCGAACGCCCGAGCAGCCGGGGGATCTCCTTGGCGTCGAAGTTGACGAGGCCCCGGGCCACCGCGCGGCCCGTCGCATCCCGCAGCTCGACGGGGTCGCCGGCGTTGAAGTCGCCCTCCACGGCGGCGATTCCGGCGGGCAGCAGGGAGGTGCGCCGCCGCACGACCGCGTCCACCGCCCCGTCGTCCAGGACGAGGGCGCCCTGCGGGGTGGAGGCGTGCTGGAGCCAGAGGAGACGGTCGGCGGAGCGCTTGCCGGTGGGGTGGAAGTAGGTGCCGGTGTCACCGCCGGCGAGGGCGTCGGCGGCGTGGACGGCGCTGGTCAGCACCACCGGGATGCCGGCGGCGGCGGCGATCCGGGCGGCCTCGACCTTGGTGACCATGCCGCCGGTGCCGACCCCGGCCCGGCCCGTGCTGCCGATCTCGACACCGGCGAGATCCTCCGGGCCCCTCACCTGCGCTATCCGGGAGGTGCCGGGCTTGCCGGGGTCGCCGTCGTAGACGCCGTCGACGTCGGAGAGCAGGACCAGCAGGTCGGCGTGGACGAGGTGGGCGACGAGGGCGGCGAGGCGGTCGTTGTCGCCGAAGCGGATCTCGTCGGTGGCGACGGTGTCGTTCTCGTTGACGACCGGGACGGCGCCCATGGCGAGCAGCTGGTCGAGGGTGCGGGAGGCGTTGCGGTGGTGGGCGCGGCGGCTCATGTCGTCGCTGGTGAGCAGGACTTGGCCGACGCGGACGCCGTAGCGGGCGAAGGAGGCGGTGTAGCGGGCGACGAGCAGGCCCTGGCCGACGCTGGCGGCGGCCTGCTGGCGGGCGAGGTCCTTGGGGCGGCGGCGCAGGCCCAGCGGGGCGAGGCCGGCGGCGATGGCGCCGGAGGAGACGAGGACGATCTCCTTCTCCCCTTCGCCGCGCATCTTGGCGAGGACGTCGACCAGCGCGTCGACGCGGTCGGCGTCCAGGCCGCCCGCGGCGGTCGTCAGCGACGAGGAGCCCACCTTGACGACGATCCTGCGGGCCTCGCCCACGGCCTGCCTTGCCCTTGCCACGTGCTGTCTCCACTTCCTCGCGCGTGGCAGCAATCTACGCGAACGGGACCGCCGGGCAGGCGACGGTCCGGTGCGCGGACAGCGGCCGGCCCCTCGGCGGCTCCCGCGCACACCCGCCGGACCTGGCGAGGACGGCCGGTCCGGGCCGTCAGGCCGCGGCCGTCCCGAAGCCCTTGCCGGGCAGCATCCGGCGGATCTTGCGCAGGGCGCGGCGCGGGAAGGAGTTGGCGGCGGCCTCGCGGTAGCCCTCGAAGGCACGTGCCTCGCGGGCGTCGGCGAGGTACATCTCGTCGGGGATGCGGGCCTTGGGGGACCGGAAGTGCGGATAGACCAGGTAGAGGCGGGTGCCGCGCTTCTCCAGGACGGCGGCGGCCTGCTTCTTGGCCTTGACGAACTTGACCACGTCCAGCAGCAGATCGGCGCGCTGCATGGCGACCAGGTGCAGCCGCAGCCGCTCGTGGACCTTCAGCCGGCGGGCCACGCCGGGCGTCCAGTAGGCGTCCATCAGCGGCTTGGCCAGCTCGAACTTGTGCCGTCGCACCTCTTCGTCGTCGGTCAGGAACTTGGGGCCGAACTGGGGCAGCAGCGTGATGAGGAAGGGCCGGACCATCAGGAGGTCGCGTCTGTCACCGGCCGGGACCATGTCGGCGATCAGCTTCATCAGGGCGCGCGCGGAGTCGAAGCGCAGCGCGTAGCCGCCGGTCTTGGTGACGTGCTTGCCGTCGTCGCGGCCGACCAGGTAGTAGCAGGTGTAGTCGGCGAGCACGGAGACGCCGTCCGCCCGCAGATAGGCCTCCAGCGTGAACACGGCGTCCTCACCGGTCCACAGGGACTCGTCGAACCGCATGCCGTGCCGGTCCAGCAGGGCGCGGCGGAACAGCTTCTGCGCGCTCAGCGTGAACTTGATGTTGGAGGAGAAGACGTCGGTCCGGTCGAGCGTCTCGCCCCACATGGACTTCGGGGCGGTGCGGTTGACGCCCTCGACGCGGCCGAGGACGACGTCCGTGCCGTTGCGGTCGGCCATGGCGACCATGCGCTCCAGGGCCTCGGGGCCGAGCCGGTCGTCGGCGTCGAGGAAGAAGACGTAGCGTCCGGTCGCCTTGGCCAGGCCGACGTTGCGCGGCCCGCTGGGGCCGCCGGAGTTCTCCTGGCGGATGACGGTGACCGGTATCGGCACGCGGGCCGCGAACTCCTCCAGGCACTCCCCGGTGCCGTCCGTCGAGCCGTCGTCGACCGCGATGACCTCCATCCGACCCGGGTCGATGGTCTGCGCCTCGACGGATGCCAGGCACTCGACCAGGTACGGCATTGCTTCGTACGCCCCGATGATCACGCTCACATCAGGCTGCGTCACGACGGTCACACTTCCCCCTAGTCACGGAATATTTCCCCCGAATCGCCTCAATCGCAAACAGTTAGACGGGCACACAGGGCAAGCGGTTGCCTCACCCAGGGTGATGAGTGCCGCACATCACAGGACAGTACGCCGACGCGGTAAGAGCCGTGCGGCTCCGGTTAAGAGCCGGGCAAGACGAGGCCCCCGAGGCGTGCGCCTCGGGGGCCCGGTGGTGTTGCGGGGGTGGTCAGCCCGCGTTCACGCCGTCCGTCTCGCCGGCCGACGCGGCGCGCTGGCCGGGCACCGCGTTGGTCAGCTCGGCCGACTCGGCGGGGTCGGCGTTGGCCGCGCCGAGCCGGGACTCCTGGCCGACGTTGCGGGCCTCGGCCTTGAGGGCCAGGTCGCCGACGGCGGCGTTGAACTGGTCGATCGACTTCGGCTCGTCCGGACCGAGCAGGTACTGCTTCAGCTCCGTGCGGGCGTCCGCGAGCGGGTCGGCGGCCGGGTCGCGCACGGCGTCCAGCAGGCCGCCCAGTTCGGCCGCGCTGTTGGACAGGATGACCGCGGCGCGCACGGCCGTGTTCTGCCGCCTGAACTCCTCGGCGCCCAGTTCGGCGGAGTCGGTGACCGCGTAGGGCTTGCCGCTCGCGATGAAGTCGGAGACCACGGAGGAGATGTCCGAGACCATCGCGTCGGAGACGTTGAAGCAGTCGTACAGACGCGGCTGGGCGCCGGTGATGACGCGGTGCTCGTACGACGGGAAGGAGCACCAGTAGGCGGTGTTCCACTCGGTGCGCAGCCGGGCGATCTCCTCGTGCCGGTGCACGTCCACGATGCCGTCGCGGGTGGCCTCGGCCTCGTCGCCCTTGGTGCCGCCGGCGCCCGCCAGCTCGGCGAGCCGGGCCTCGATGCGGGTCAGTTCGGCCTTGGCCGCGGCCATGGCGGCGGTGTCGGCGGTGAACCGGGGGTCGGCGGCGCGCTCGGCGGCGGACTTCTCGACCAGGGCGGCGATGCGCTGGTGGGCGGCCTTGGCGTCCTTGCTGACGGTGCCGGTGAACGGGTGCGGCTTGTACAGGACGCGGACCGGCGGGTCGGCCGTCACCAGCCGGGTCACGATGTTCTCACCGGCGAGCACGATCGAGGTGTTGCCGGGGTTGCCGTCCCAGCCCTCCCAGGTGGGGGCGTACAGCACGGTCGGGACGCGGTCCCCGGGCACGCCCTGCCAGGTCCGGATGGGCGCGAGCTGCGGGCGGCCCACCTCGACGATGTCGTCGTCGCGGACACCGACGTCGGCGATGGCGTAGCGGTCGCGGCCGGCGCGGCCGGCGGTCCACACCTCGTCGTACACCTTGCTGTACGGGTTGACGCTGGCCAGCTTGTCGCTGTCGCCGTGGCCGATGAAGACGTGCTTCATGGTGGGCACGCGCAACAGGTGGATGTTCTTACCGACGTTGGCCGCGTAGAGCGCGACGCGCACGGTGGACAGGTCCAGGTTCATCAGGTGCACCCCTCCGGGCACGCAGATGACGGGGACCGTGGTGGGCGCGAGGTTGTTCAGGATGGCGCGCTCGCGCAGGATGATCAGCGGCCGGGTGTCCAGCTGCTCCATCGTCTCCAGCCACATGTTGACCTGGTACGCGGAGTCCCGGGAGCCGGAGAAGTACAGGACGGTCTCCGGCCGGTAGGCGGCCAGCCAGTCGTCGACGGCGGCGAGGACGACATCGGCCTTCGGCGGGGTCCTCCGGCCGCGCACGAACGGCACGAGCACGAGGACGTACAGGCAGCCGAGGCCGGCGGTGAGGCCGATGCCGGTGAAGCCGGCGACGGCGGAGCCCGCCTCGGCGGAGACCAGGATGCCGGCGACCGCGAACAGGTCGAGGTGGAGCATCTTCTCCGCGGAGCGGTGCAGCAGGCGGCGCGGCGGGGCGTCCGGGATGCGGATGCGCGACTTCAGGTCGATGTTGCGGGTGGCGACCGGCATCCGGCGGCGGTTGCGGATGAGGGTGACCAGCGCGCCGTGCGGGGCCTGGAGGCCGTAGAACGCGATGAAGCAGGCGACCGCGCCGTAGAAGATCAGGTCGTCGGAGAGGGACAGCCGGGCCAGCAGCAGGACCAGCAGCAGCTGGCGGATCAGGAAGCGGATCGACAGTCCCGCCCGGACCTTGCTGAGGCGGTTGATCAGGTAGCTGCCCTTGCGGTGCAGATAGTGGTCCGCCAGGTACGTCACGGCGGCCAGGGCCGCGAAGGCGGGAACGCTCGGGACGAGCGCGGCCAGCATGAGCGCCGGGAAGCCCAGCATCACGAGGGCCGCCGCGGCCAGCTCGGCCGCGCTGCCCACCCGGGCGACGCGAATAGCGGTGGATATCACGGAGAACCTGCTCTGGGAGGGGGGAGTGCCGGTTTTGTTCTGAAATGCCGGGAGATGCCGGTGATTTGTGCGGGGTACGGACACAGGCCCCCGCGAATACCCGGTGAACGGGCACCCACAGAGGCCTGAATTCCGAAAAGCTTAATTACCGTCGATTATTACACGCCGTCCTGACGGTCCAGCACCGAGGCGAGGGCCTGCTCGAAGCCGGAGGCCCGGGCGGCACCCGCGGTCGGGTCCTGCTGGCGGACGTCGATGACGTGACCGGTCAGCTCCGACAGCAGCACGTCCAGGGAGGTGCGGGCCACGGCCTCGGAGGACAGCAGCGAACCCGAGGGCTCCTGGCCGAAGGCCTTGGTGCGCATCGGGGTGGCGGTGCGCTCGGGGTTGATGCAGTTGACGCGGATGCCGTCGCCGGCCCACTCGTCGGACAGCGCCTGGGTGAGGTTCACCATGGCGGCCTTGGTGGAGGAGTAGAGGGAGTACTCGGCGCGGCCGCGGGTGTAGCTGCTGGAGGTGTAGAGCAGCAGCTGGCCCTTGGTCTCGGACAGGTACTTGTAGGAGGAGCGCGCGATCTGCACCGGGGCCAGGTAGTTGACCTTCAGCGCCTCCTCGATGGTGGCGTTGTCGGTCTCGGCGAGCTTGCCGATGCGCAGCACGCCCGCGGTGTTGACGACGTGGTCGATCCGGCCGGTCTCGGCGTAGGCCTTGGACAGCGCGTCGTCGACCTCCTCCGGGTTCTCCACGTGGGTGCCGGTGGTGGAGCGGCCGAGCGCGTAGACGTTGGCGCCGTAGGACCGGGCGAGGTCGGCGATGTCCTTGCCGATGCCGTAGGAGCCGCCGAAGATGACGACCGTCTTGCCGGTCAGCAGCTCGCGGTAGGCCTGCTCGTCCTTCTGCTCGGGCGTGGCGGTGGAGGCGAGCTGGAACAGCTTGTCGGCGATGAAGACGTCGACCGGCTGGGTGACCTTCATGTTGTACTCGTCGCCCGCGACGACGTGGATCGGCACGTCGGGCAGGTACCGGAGGACCACCGAGCAGTCGTCCGTGGCCTGGAAGTTGGGGTCACCGGCGGCGACCTGGTAGGCGCGGCGGATCGTGGACAGCTTGAAGGCCTGCGGCGTCTGGCCGCGGCGCAGCCGGGAGCGGTCCGGGATCTCGGTGATGAACTCGCCGTCCTCGCCGTGGGTGCGCGTGACGATGATGGTGTCCGCGGACGGGATGGCGACGTCCACGGCCTGGTAGCGCTCGAGCGCGGCCACGCAGTCGTCGATGACGCGCTGCGAGAGCAGGGGGCGTACGGCGTCGTGGAAGAGGACGTTGCGGTCCTCGCCCTCGGCCAGGCCCTCACCGAGGGCGCTGATGGCGCGCTCGGTGGTCTCGTTCCGGGTCGAACCGCCCTCGATGACCTTCTTCACCTTGGTGAAGCCCGCCTTGGCGACGATCTTCTCGACGTCCGGCACATAGCCCGGGGCCATCAGCACGATGATGTCGTCGATCGAGTCGGCGTTCTCGAAGGTGGTCAGGGTGTGCTCGATGACTGCCTTGCCGGCGATCTTCAGCAGCTGCTTGGGGATCGACAGACCCACCCGCTGACCGGTGCCACCGGCCAGGATCACTGCGGTGGTACGGGGCTTGGCTATGTGCTGGGACACAGGTGACCTACCTTGGGGCGACAGGGAACCGTGAAATGGTCCCACTTCGGGTAACCGCAGTGCAAGGTGAGCGACCTCCCATGCATATGTGCGCGCCACCTGTCATTCACCTGGCGCCCCCGGTCATTGGCCGCGGGCGGTGTGAACCCCCGTGAATTTGCTGTGAGTAAGTCCACAGGCGGGTCGGGTGGGGCGCCCCGAAGCGGCGGCGCGCCCCACCGCGTCGGCACCGCCCTGCGGGGCGGGAGATCCTCACTCCCGGCGCGTGGACCGCACGCGGTCCGCGAAATCGGCACGGCACCGCCCGGAAAAGACGGGAAATACAGCGTTTCGGGGAAGTCCATTGCCGCGGAATTCCCGCGGCGGATTCAGTGGCGTTCCGGTCACGAGCGGTTTTCCGGACGGCCCGTACGGCGACGCGCCGGAGCCCGGGACACGGACGCGTCCCGGGCTCCGGCGGACGGGCGCCGGCTCACCCGAGGGTGACCCCGGGCTCGTCCGACTCCACCCGGAGGCTGGCCAGGGTGCTGGCCGTCGCCTGCGGCTTCAGCACCGTGTCGACGACCCGGACCCGGGCGTCGATGCCGTCGCGGCGGATGTCGAACAGGTGGTAGCCGCGGTGGGCGTCGATGAGCTTCCAGTGCGGGTTGTCCGCCTTCAGCGGGTCCCACTGCCGGTGGAAGGCGTCCTGGTCCTGGTCGCCGCTGCTGGAGATGGAGGTGCCGACGAACTCGGCGCCGACCACGTCGGAGTCCGGGTCGGCGTAGTCCGTCCTGAGGTCGCTGATCATCGTCAGGTGCCGGTCGCCGCTGAGCACGACCGGGTTGCGGATGTCGGCGAACTCCTCCAGCAGGGCGTTGCGTTCGACCTGGTAGCCGTCCCAGGCGTCGTAGTACCAGAGCTTGCCGTCGCCGGGCAGCAGGTCGGTCTCGGCCATCATGATCTGGGAGGCGATGAGGTTCCAGCGGGCCGGGGAGTCGTGCAGCCCGTCGAGCAGCCACTGCTTCTGCCCGGCACCGAGCATGGTCTGCGTCGGCGCCTGCGCGCCCTCCTGGGTGGTGGCCTGGTCGCTGCGGAACTGCCGGGTGTCCAGGACATTGAGCCGGGCGAGCCGGCCGAACTCCAGGCGGCGGTACATCTGGATGTGCGGACCGTTCGGGACGGCCGTGGCGCGCACCGGCATGTGCTCGTAGTACGCCTGGAAGGCCGCGGTGAGCCGGGCCACGAACGCGTCGTGCGACTGCTTGTCCGGGTCCTGCGGGATCTCGCCGGCCCAGTCGTTGTCCACCTCGTGGTCGTCGAAGGTGACCACCCAGGGCGCGCTCGCCTGCATCGCGGCCAGGTCGGGGTCGGTGCGGTACTGCGCGTACCGGTTGCGGTACTGCGTGAGGGTGTACGGCTCGCCCTTGCCCTCGTGCCGGCGTACGGCCGTGGCGGACGGCGCGGACTCGTAGATGTAGTCGCCGACGAAGAGCACGAAGTCGGGGTCCTGCGCGAGCATGTCGGCGTACGGCGTGAAATAGCCGTGCTGCCAGTTCTGGCAGGAGGCGAGGGCGACGCGCAGCGAGCCGCCCCGCCGGTGCGGGTGGGGTGCGGTGCGGGTGCGGCCGGTGGGCGAGAGCTGGTCGCCGGCCCGGAAGCGGTACCAGTACGAGCGGTCCGGACGCAGCCCGCGGACGTCCACGTGGACGCTGTGGCCGAGTTCGGGTCCTGCCTGGGCGGTGCCCCGGCGGACGGTTCTGCGGAACCGCTCGTCCTCGGCGATCTCCCAGTCCACGGGGAAGACCGCGTCGGGCATGCCGCCACCGCCCAGCGGGTCGGGCGCGAGTCTGGTCCACAGCACGATCCCGTCGGGCAGTGGATCGCCGGAACCGACGCCGAGGGTGAACACCCCGTCGGGCAGCGGGGTGCCGGCCGCGCGGGCGGTGCCGGGCAGCCATAACTGGGCGGAGGCCGCGGCGCCGAGGACGGCGGCCCCCGTGGTCAGGAAGCGGCGGCGGTCGGGCGATGCTGCGGTCATGCGCTGACTCCCTTTGCCACAGTGGCCTCGTGGCAGGTCGGTTCGGACATGCGGAAGCTCCCACGGCCGGACGGCCCGACTGCTGAACGATGACCTTCGCGAGCATGACAAATAGGCAGACAACAGACGACCCGTCGCGGCACGGGAAAACCCTCGCGCCACAACGGGTCTGACGGTAGGTCGGAATCCGGCCCGCCGCCGCTGGCTCAGGAACCGAAGCCGGCCCCCAGCGTTGCGCCCGCGGCCACCGTGCCGAGCGTGCCGCCGGCGAAGCTGAACGAGCCGCTCGGCGTGATCCCCGTGGTGGTGCCGCGCAGCACCCACACCGCCCCGGCCTTGGTGTTCTCCCCCGGCGCGCCGACGACCAGTTCGGCCCGGCCGTTGCCGTCCGCGTCCACCAGGCGCACGGCCGAGCCGAACGCGTCACCCTGCTCGCCGGTGCCTGGCACGCCCGCGGTGTCCTGGCCGAACTCCTTCGCACCGCTGCCCGTCGGGCCCTTGGCGGTACCGCGCAGCGTGATGACCCGTCCGCCCGTGGGGACACCGGGCGCGCCGACCGCGATGTCGGCGTAGTGGTCGCCGTCGATGTCCGCCACCGAGAGGCCGGTGCCGAAGCCGGATCCCGGCCCGGCGGTGCCCGGCACACCCGCGGTGTCGAGGTTCACGAGCACCGCCTTCGTCCCGTCGGGTCCCTTCGCCGTGCCCGGGATCCAGGCGATCCGGCCGCCCCTGGCGAGCGGGGTGTCCACATCGCTGTCGGCGCCCTCGGCGGCCCGGCCCACGACCAGGTCGGCGTAACCGTCCCGGTTCACGTCGCCGACGGCGAGGTGCTCGCCGCCCTGGAGACCGGTACCGGCACCGCCCACCAGGTTGTACGGGAGGAGCCCGTCGTGCGTGCCCGTCCAGTACACGACGTGGCGGGCGTCCCACTCGTCACCGTCGTTCTCCGCGGCGGCGATGTCGGTGATGCCGTCGCCGTCGAAGTCGCCGGCGGCCAGGTCGAGGACCCGGCTGTCGAACGGGTCGGGGACCAGCTGCGCGCCGTGCGTGGTGGCGCCGCCGCGGCCGAACGGCCCGTTCAGCACCCGCAGATCGTGCGCGTTCACGACGGTGACGTCGTCCGGCGCGCCGTTGCCGTCCACGTCCCCGACGGTCAGGTGCCCCCGGTCGCCGAGCCCGTCGTACTCCTTCCCGCCGGCCAGCGTCACCTCGCCGGACAGGCCCTTCGCCCCGCCCCAGAGCACCACGACCGACCCGGCGTCGGTGCCGGCCGACGTGTCCTCGCCGCCCGATCCGACGATCAGGTCCGCATAGCCGTCCCGGTCGAGGTCGGCGGTGGCGACGGCGCTGCCGAACCGGTCACCGGCCTCCGCGCTGCCCGGCACCCCGGCGCTGTTCTGGCTGAGGAGCTGCCGGGTGGAGGTCCTCAGGCCGCTCGCCGAGCCGTAGACCACGGCGACGTGACCGGCGCCCTTCTGACCGCTCACGGTCGCCGAGGGGGCCGTGACGGCGAGGTCGGCGTAGCCGTCGCCGTTGAAGTCGTCGTGCAGGTGCTTGCCGCTCGCGGCCGGTGCGGGGGCCGCGTGGGCGGGCACGGCGACGGCCGGGAGCGCGAGGGCGCCGGCCGCGAGGGCGAGGCCCGCGGCGAGCGCCGGGGTACGGCGGCGGACGGGGCGGGGCTGGTCGGGCACGTCTGCTCCGGGAGTCGGCAGTGGGGAGCCGGGAGAAAGAGAAGTGCGACACGGAGAGGACCAAGATCCTCTTCGTGTCGCACTGTTCGACTCACCAGGATGGCGTGGGGTTGCCCTCACCGCCGCCGCGGATCTCCCCGCCGTTCACCCGCCCGGTTCTCCCGGGCGGCCGGCGCGTGCCTCTACTCGAACGGGTCGAAGTCGTCGTACTCCCGCAGCGCGTCGTCCCGCTCCGCCTCCTTGTCGCGGCGGCGCTGGGCGGCTGGCCGCTGCGCGTCGAAGCGGTGGTCCTCGCCGCGGCGGCCGAGCATCTCCGCGCCGGCCATGACCGTGGGCTCCCAGTCGAAGACGACCGCGTTGTCCTCGGGGCCGATGGCGACGCCGTCGCCCGAACGGGCGCCCGCCTTCATCAGTTCCCCTTCCACACCGAGGCGGTTGAGCCGGTCGGCGAGGTAGCCGACGGCCTCGTCGTTGTTGAAGTCGGTCTGGCGGACCCAGCGTTCGGGCTTCTCGCCGCGCACCCGGAACAGCAGCTCGCCGCCGGCCTCCTCGCGGGTGACGGTGAAGCCCGCGTCGTCCACGGCCTTCGGCCGGATGACGATCCGGGTCGCCTCCTCCTTCGGCCGGGCGGCGCGCGCCGTGGCGATCAGCTCACCCAGTGCGAAGGTCAGCTCGCGCAGGCCGATGTGGGCGACGGCCGACACCTCGAAGACGCGGTAGCCGCGGGACTCCAGGTCGGGGCGGACCATCTCGGCGAGGTCCTTGCCGTCGGGCACGTCGACCTTGTTCAGGACGACGATCCGCGGCCGGTTGTCGAGACCGCCGTACTGCCGCAGCTCCTCCTCGATGGTGTCGAGGTCGGAGACCGGGTCGCGCTCGGACTCCAGGGTGGCGGTGTCCAGCACGTGCACCAGCACGCTGCACCGCTCCACGTGCCGCAGGAACTCCAGGCCCAGACCGCGGCCCTGGCTGGCGCCGGGGATGAGACCGGGCACGTCGGCGATGGTGTAGACGGTGGAACCGGCCGTGACCACGCCCAGGTTGGGGACCAGCGTGGTGAACGGGTAGTCGGCGATCTTCGGCTTGGCCGCGCTGAGCACGGAGATCAGCGAGGACTTGCCGGCGCTCGGGTAGCCGACGAGGGCCACGTCGGCGACCGTCTTCAGCTCCAGGACGATGTCGCTCAGGTCACCGGGCTCGCCGAGCAGCGCGAAACCGGGCGCCTTGCGGCGGGCCGAGGCCAGCGCCGCGTTGCCGAGGCCGCCCCGGCCGCCCTGCGCGGCGACGTACGAGGTGCCGTGGCCGACCAGGTCGGCGAGCACGTTGCCCGCCTTGTCCAGTACGACCGTGCCGTCCGGCACCGGCAGGACGAGGTCCTGGCCGTCCTTGCCGGAGCGGTTCCCGCCCTCACCGGGCTTGCCGCTGGTGGCTTTACGGTGCGGGGAGTGGTGGTAGTCGAGCAGCGTCGTGACCGACTGGTCGACGGTCAGGATGACGTCGCCGCCCCGGCCGCCGTTGCCGCCGTCGGGGCCGCCGAGCGGCTTGAACTTCTCACGGTGGACGGAGGCACAGCCGTGGCCCCCGCTACCCGCGGCGACATGCAGTTCGACGCGGTCCACGAAGGTGGTCATGGTTCAGTGCCTCCAGAAACGTGCGGATCTGTCTTCTAGGTAACACGCGAAAGGCGGACCCGCCTTCCCGACCGGGAAGTGAGGTCCGCCTCGCGAGATGTTCGGTCGATGCCGTGAATCAGACGATTCAGGCGACCGGAACGATGTTCACGACCTTGCGGCCACGGTGAGAGCCGAACTCCACCGCACCGGCCTGGAGGGCGAACAGCGTGTCGTCGCCACCACGGCCCACACCGGCGCCGGGGTGGAAGTGGGTGCCGCGCTGGCGGACCAGGATCTCACCCGCGTTGACGACCTGACCGCCGAAGCGCTTCACGCCGAGCCGCTGGGCATTGGAGTCGCGACCGTTCCGGGTGGACGATGCGCCCTTCTTGTGTGCCATTTCTCCTCAGTCCCTTACTTCGCAGCCGCGGGGATCGACGTGACCTTGATCGCCGTGTACTGCTGGCGGTGGCCCTGACGACGGCGGTAGCCGGTCTTGTTCTTGTAGCGCAGAATGTCGATCTTCTGGCCCTTGTGGTGGTCCACGACCTCGGCCTGGACCTTGATACCGGCCAGCACCCACGGGTCGCTGGTCACGGCGTCGCCGTCGACAACGAGCAGGGTCGAGAGCTCGACCGTGTCGCCAACCTTGGCAGTGGAAATCTTGTCAACCTCAACGATGTCGCCGACAGCAACCTTGTGCTGGCGACCACCGCTGCGCACGATGGCGTACACGCGGATCTCACTTTCGCTCGAAGAAACGGCACCCCCGCAGGCCAGCCGCCCGAGAACAGCACGGACGACCTCTCCCGGCCCGCGATGCGTCCGGGAGGAAGAGGTTTACGGGGATGTGGCGTGTCAGTGGACACGCCGACGGTCCAGGTTACGGGGCCACGGCCGAAGGGGTCAAACCGGGCCCCGCCGGTGTGCGGCCGGTCACTCTGGGCACGTTCCTCATGCTGACCGGCATGAACCTCGGCTTCACCAAGCTGATCGACGGCACCGTCTCCACCAAGACCATCGGTGACAT
>NZ_JBEZWU010000028.1:0-100881 GCF_040637655.1 Streptomyces sp. NPDC028722 | reverse complement strand
GTGGTGCGCACCGAGGGCATCGACGGCATCCTCTCCGGCACCCTCACCTACGACGACACCACCCGCACCACGACCTACACCGACTCCCAGGGCCACGTCTCGATCCACCGCTACAACGCCGAGGGCCAGGTGGTGGAGGAGACGAACCCGCTCGGCCACGTCACACGCACGGAATGGGACGAGTACGGCGACAAGCCCCTGACCGTCACCGACCCACTGGGCCACACCACCCGCTACACCTACGACGACACCGGCAACCTGGTCGAACTGACCCTTCCCGACGAGACAGTGACCCGGGCGGAGTACAACGCGCTCGGCCTGCCGACCGAGGTGACCGAGCCGGGCGGTGCCCTCTGGCGCTACTCCTACGACGCGCGGGGCAATCTGCTGAGCACTGTTGACCCGCTTGGCGCCGAGACCCGCTACGTCATTGATGACAAGGGCCGTCCGGTCGCGATGACCAACGGCCTGGGGCACACCCGCACCGTGGAATATGACGCTGCGGGCCTGCCCGTAGCTGTGACAGACGAACTGCGCCACACGACGACAATCAGTCGCGATCCCTTCGGCCGGGTCATCGAGGTGACCGACCCCCTCGGCAACGCCACCCGCCTGGGCTGGACCGCTGAGGGTAAGCCGTCCTGGCGCGAGCAGGCCGACGGCACCCGCGAGTCGTGGACGTGGGACGCCGAGGGTAACCTCGTCACTCATACCGATCCAGCGGGCAACATCACCTATCAGACTGCCGCGCCCTTCGACCTCCCGGCTACCCGCACCGACCCGGACGGCACCCGGTACGCGTTCACGTACGACACCGAACGGCGCCTGACCGGGGTCACCAACTCCGATGGGCGGACCTGGTCCTACCTCTACGACGAGGCCGGCCGGCTGATCGCGGAGACGGACTTCAACGGGCGTACGTTGACGTACGCACACAACGCTGCGGGAGAACTGATCGCCCGGACCAACGGCACCGGCGAGGTGATGCGCTTCTCGCTGGACGCTTGTGGTCGGGTCATGACTCGGCAAGACGACTCCGGTGAGATCACGACGTTCGAATACGGGCTGGACGGTGGGCTCCGACGTGCGGCCAACGCGGACGCCGAAGTGGTGTTCGAGCGGGACGCGCTGGGGCGAATCCTTTCGGAGACAGTCAACGGCCGACGATCGCTTTTCGAATACGACGCCATCGGTCGCCGTACTCGCCGCGTGACACCTTCCGGCCTGGTATCGGAATGGACGTACAACGCCTCCGGACACCCGATCCTGCTGCGCTCGGCAACGGGCTCGATCGCCTTCACCTACGACGAGGCGGGGCGCGAGACCGAGCGACGGTTGGGTGAGGCGGTGAGGCTGACCCAGAGCTGGAGTTCGACCGGGCGGCTGAGCGATCAGTCATTGGTGTCGGCTCCGGCCGGTGCGAGGTCGGACCGCCTCCTCCAGCACCGCACGTATGCCTACCGGGCCGACGGACACCTCACGGAGATCCGCGAACTGACCTCCGGCACGCGTCGGTACGATCTGGACTCCATGGGCCGGGTCACCGACGTGCGGGCGCACGGATGGACCGAAACCTATGCTTACGACGCGGCCGGCAATCTGCTCCGAGCATCGGCCCCCGGCCGCGACTCAGAAGGCGGTCGCAAGTTCCAGGGCACGCTCGTCCGTCAGATGGGACGCACGACGTTCCAGCACGACGCACAGGGTCGCCTGGTCCGCCGGACGCGCAGGCTCCTCAACGGGGAGAAGCGCTCCTGGACCTACGCATGGGATGCCGAGGACCAACTGAAAGAGGTGGTCACACCGGACGACGACCGCTGGCTCTACCACTACGATCCGATGGGTCGGCGTATCTCCAAACATCGTGTAGGCGAGGACGGTTCAGCAGTAGATCGCATCGACTTCTCGTGGGACGACACTCGCCTTGCGGAACAGACCGGTGCGGACGGCAGGATCACCACCTGGGACTATGAGCCAGGGACCCATCGCCCGGTCGCACAGAACGACCGGTGGGCGTCTTCGGCCGAAACTTCGTTCCTCGCCCGGCTGGCCGACGAGCCCAGCCTCGACAAGAGGCCACGGTTCCACGCCGTGATCACGGACGCCGTCGGCACGCCCATGGAACTGGTCTCCCCCTCCGCCGAACTTGCATGGCAGTTCCGCAGCACAGTCTGGGGCACCAAGTTCCCCTCTGCTGTGGACTCTGAGGCGGCTGTGGACTGCCGGCTGCGGTTCCCTGGACAGTACGCCGATGACGAGACGGGCCTCGACTACAACCTATTGCGTTACTACGATCCCGAAACGGGCGGATACCTCACGTCGGACCCGATGGGTCTCCTGCCTGGCCCCAACCCGCATGCTTATGTCGGCAATCCGGGGAGCGAGTCTGATCCGCTGGGCCTGTTCACCTGCAAGGTCGAGAATGCGCTCAAGAGCTGGCAGAGCCGGAAATATCAGTTCGCCAGCAATGAGTTCGTGCTTGACAAGAAGGGTATGGCGCATGTCCTGGAAAGGCATCACCCAGAATACTGGGACGGGTCTGTCAAGGCGAAACAGTCGTTCCTCGACGGAAAAATGTCCGTCCAGGATGTGCAAGATGCCATCACGGAGACGCTGAAGCAGAACCGGGACAAACTCGTCTCGCGGGGTCCGATCGGCATGTACCAGATCGAGGGTCGAGTGCACGGTGTGCACTACGTCCTCGGCATCAAAAACGGCCGTGTCGGCCAATTCTATCCCGGAACGCTCGACAAGTAGGCTGGCTGTATGATTGAGATCACGTCCTACCTGCGCACCAAGTCGGGATCTTTCATCGACGTGACGGAGGCAGGTTTCCCTCCTGCGGATCCTTCGTATGTCGAGGGAGCTATCGATATGACCATCAACGGAGTACGGGTCCTGGACCAGGAACTCTGGGACTATGTCGACGAACTGTGGTCCTACATCAGTGACATGGTCCTGAAACTCGCGAACGAGGACGAGGCATCGACCTACTTCCCGGATCAGCCGATCCGCTTGTTGTTCAAACGTCTGGGGGGCGGACTCGTCCTCGTGTCACTCACCTACGACGACGTCAAGCGGACAGTATCCGTTGAGGAACGGGAACTCGTGGACGCCCTCCAGCGGTCCGGCACAGAATTTTTCACCAAGATGAAAGAACTGCTTCCTCAGAACTCCTTGGGGTACGACGACGCCTTGACACGGCTCACGCGCTGAAACAGACGGGCCGAGGCAGCAGGCGGGGCATCGGTCCCTCCTCGATTCGGCCTCGGTCAGCGTCGGCTGACCGTGCCCGCCCGCCTTGGAGGGGACGGCCTGGGCGGAGAAGTACCTGATGGAACGTCCGACGACGTAACCCGCTCTCCGGTGCCGTCGCTCCACGTCGCGTCCAGTTCACCGTGCACCGCGCCCTCGCCGCGTATCAACTCCGGGCAGCGGCAGCAGTGCGGGTACGGCGGGCCGGTTCTGGTCGGTGCCCTGCTCGACGACGGTGACGTCGAGCCTGCCCGGCGGGCCGGAAGCGGAAGCGGTACCTGATGCGGCTCCTCGGCCGGCACCGCCGGTGACGCTCCCCAAAATCGTTGGCGCCGGAATGCGGGCGCCTCTAGGGTGGGTTTCGCTTCACGCAGTGGCTGTCGGCCGCTGTTGTCGGTCGAGTGAGAAACGCGAGGTGTGACCGATGGCTGTCTCTTTGGTGGGCGCTGCCCGCAACCCGAAGTTCACCCACTCCACCTCCGTGGCCTCCGGCTGATCCTGCCTGTCTTCTTCGCGCCTGCGAGTGCGCGCAGCGGGGCCGCCTTGTGAAGGGTTTCCCTTGAACCTCTCCTCTCCTTCTACTTCTTCCGCTTCGTCGCACCCTCTCGCCCTGTACGGCTGGGACGAGAGGTGGGAAACGGAGTTCGCTCCGTACACCGAAGAGGGCCTCCTGCCCGGCCGCGTCGTCCGGGTCGACCGCGGCCAGTGCGACGTCGTCACCGCCGACGGAGTCGTCCGCGCCGACACCGCCTTCGTCACCCCGGACGATCCGCTGCGGGTCGTGTGCACCGGCGACTGGGCCGCCGTCGACCCCGGCGGCAACCCCCGCTACGTCCGCGCGTATCTGCCGCGCCGCACCGCCTTCGTCCGCTCCACCTCCTCCAAGCGGTCCGAGGGGCAGATCCTCGCCGCCAACGTCGACCACGCCGTCGTCGCCGTGTCCCTCGCCGTGGAACTCGACCTCGGCCGCGTCGAACGCTTCCTCGCCCTGGCCTGGGAGTCCGGCGCGCAGCCCGTCGTCGTCCTCACCAAGGCCGACCTCGTGCCGGACCCGGTCACCCTGGCCCACCTCGTGCAGGACGTGGAGACCAGCGCGCCCGGCGTGCCCGTGATCCCCGTCAGCGCCCTGCACGGCGACGGCCTCGACGCCCTCGTCGCGCTGGTCGGCTCCGGTACGAGCGTGCTGCTCGGCCAGTCCGGCGCGGGCAAGTCCACGCTCGCCAACGGGCTCGCCGGCGCGGACATCATGCAGGTGCAGGCCGCCCGTGACGTCGACGGCAAGGGCCGGCACACCACGACCACCCGCAACCTGCTCACCCTGCCCTCCGGCGGCGCCCTCATCGACACCCCCGGGCTGCGGGGCGTCGGCATGTACGACGCCGGGACCGGGGTCGGGCAGGTGTTCGCCGAGATCGAGGAACTGGCCGCGGGGTGCCGGTTCCACGACTGCGCCCACGAGGCCGAGCCGGGCTGCGCGGTGCGGTCCGCCGTGGAGAACGGCGACCTTCCGGACCGGCGGCTGGAGAGCTACCGCAAGCTCGTGCGGGAGAACCAGTGGACGGTGGCCAAGTCCGACGCGCGGCTCCGGTCCGAGCTGAAGAAGGAGTGGCAGCGGAAGGGCCTCGCCGGCAAGGCCGCGGGAGAGGCCAAGCGCAGGTCCTGGCACTGACCGGCTCACGCCGGGGACGGGACCCGGAAGCCACCGCTCCCGGGTCCCTCGCTCGGCGTGCTGCCGGTCCTCGTCCGATTTCCGCCAGCCGGGTCCGTCGGCGCGGCGCACACTGGGACACGTGATGGACGCGGACACCAGGTACGAGGCGGTACGCAGCCGGGACGGACGGTTCGACGGGGCGTTCTTCTTCGCCGTCGAGACCACCGGGATCTACTGCCGGCCCAGCTGCCCGGCGGTGACGCCGAAGCGGCACAACGTGCGGTTCTTCGCGACCGTCGCCGCCGCCCAGGGCTCCGGGTTCCGCGCCTGCCGGCGGTGCCGGCCGGACGCCGTGCCCGGCTCGGCGGAGTGGAACGTCCGCGCGGACGTCGTCGGCCGGGCCATGCGCCTGATCGCCGACGGCGTCGTGGACCGCGAGGGCGTCGCCGGGCTCGCCGCGCGGCTCGGCTACAGCGCCCGGCAGGTCCAGCGGCAGCTCACCGCGGAACTGGGCGCCGGGCCCGTCGCGCTCGCCCGGGCCCAGCGGGCGCACACCGCGCGAGTGCTGCTGCGGACCACCGACCTGCCCGTCACCCAGATCGCGTTCGCGTCCGGGTTCGCCAGCGTGCGGCAGTTCAACGACACCATCCGCGAGGTGTACGACGCGACACCCACCGAGGTGCGTGCCGCCGCTCCCCGCGGCCGGGGCGTCCGCCGCGCCGCGCCCGGCGCGGGCATCCCGCTCCGGCTCGCCCACCGGGGCCCCTACCAGGCCGCCGCCGTCTTCGACCAGCTCGCACGGGAGGCCGTACCCGGCGTCGAGGAGGTGACCGGCGGTCCGGGCGGCCGTACCTACCGGCGCAGTCTGCGGCTGCCGTACGGCACCGCGCTCGTCGCCGTCCACGAACGCACCCGGGCCTCCCGGGCCGGCGCCGGCACCCACCCGGGCGGCTGGCTGGAGGCCCGGCTGAACCTCACCGACCCCCGGGACCTCACCACCGCCGTGCAACGGCTGCGCAGGCTGTTCGACCTGGACGCCGACCCGTACGCCGTCGACGAGCGCCTCGGCGTCGCCCCACGGCTCGCCCCGCTCGTCGCCGCCCGGCCCGGACTGCGCTCACCCGGTGCGGTGGACCCGCTGGAGCCCGCCGTGCGCGCCCTGGCCGGCACCCGGGGCGCCCAGGAGCTGGTCCGCAGGTACGGCAAGGCCCTGGACGCGCCCTGCGGCAGCCTCACGCATCTGTTCCCCGAGCCCGCCGTCCTCGCCGAGGCCGAGCCCGCGGGCCCGCTGGGCGCGCTGGCCGCCGCCCTCGCCGACGGCACCGTACGGCTGGACGCGGGCGCCGACCGGGACGACGCCGAGGAAGCCCTGCTCGCCCTGCCCGGCATGGACCCGGCGGTCGCCGCCGCCCTGCGCGTACGCGCCCTCGGCGACCCGGACGTGTCCCCGCCCGGCGCCGACATCCCCGACACCTGGCGCCCCTGGCGGTCGTACGCCGTGCAACACCTGCGCGTGGCCGGGCAGTTGCCCTGGTGACCCACAGGCACCCCTGAACCGGCGCACGGGTGAACCGGCGCACCGGCGCCCCGTGGTCCGGTGGCCCGGTCGACCGGCGGGCAGGTGAACGGGCCCCCCGGCGGACCGGCCAGGTGGCGGACCGGTGAGCCGTCCGGCCGACCGGCGAACTGGCTGACCGGCCGCCGATCGGCGCCCCCGCCCGGCCGTTCGCGTCGGCCGGGCCCGCCCGGCCGCTCGGCGGCCGTTGCCCCGCCTGGGGCGCCGCCTCCGCCCCCGCTCACGCGGTCCGCGGCCCACGGCGCGGCAAGCGCGGACCTCGTTACGCCGAGCGGGTGGACCGGTGTCGGCGTTCCCGTGGCGTGGGCCGGTCGTGTGGCACGGTCGCCTGCGGCGGGTCACGGGGAAGGGCGGACACAGATGCGCACGGTCGTACGGGTTCTCGCGGTCGTCCTGGCGGCGCTGGTGCCCGGCCTGACGGCACCGGCCGTCGCCGAGCCCGCCGCGCTGCCCTGGACCGGTGCCTGGGAGACCGCGCCCTCCGGCACGACCGCCCCGCTGCCCGGCGCCGCCGTCCGCAACGTCGTCCACCTCGGCATCGGGGGCACGGCCGTCCGCGTCCGGCTCAGCAACCGGCTCGGCACCGAGCCGCTGCGGCTGGGCGCGGTCACCGTCGCGCTGCGCCGTGCGGCCGGCCCGGCCGCGGTTCCCGGCACCCTGCGCGCCGCCACCTTCCACGGCGCGCCGCGGACCACCGTCCCGCCGGGCGCGGACACGGTCAGCGACCCGGTGCCGCTGCCGGTGCGGGCCGGCGCCGACCTGCTCGTCACCGTGTACACGCCGGACGACTCCGGGCCCGCCACCTATCACCGCACCGCCCTACAGACCAGCTACCTGGCCCGGGACGGCGCCGGCCGAGCGGCCGACGAGGGCGGGACCGCGTACGCCGCGACCACCAGCCACTGGTACTACGTCACCGGCGTCGACGTCCGCGGCACCGCCCTGGGCAGCGTCGTCGCGTTCGGTGACTCGCTCACCGACGGCACCGGCTCCACCCCCGGCACCAACCGCCGCTGGCCCGACCGGCTCGCCCGGCGGCTGGGCGGGCACCGGTTCGGCGTGCTCAACGCCGGCGTCGCCGGCAACCGGCTGCTGCGCGACGGCACCGGCCCCAGCGCCCTCGCCCGCCTGGACGCCGACGCGCTGAACCTGCCCCGGGTACGGGTCCTGGTCGTCCTGGAAGGCGTCAACGACATCAACGGCGCTCCGCAGGCGGACGATCCGGCCGCCTATGCCGCCGCCTACCGCACCCTCGTCGCCCGGGCTCACGCCCGGGGTGTCCGGGTCGTCGGCGTCACCCTCACCCCGTACCGCGGCCACCCCGCCTGGTCCGCCGCCCGCGAGACCGTACGACGGCGGGTGAACGCCTTCATCCGGGGCGGCGGCGTCTTCGACGCGGTCGCCGACGCCGACGCCGCCGTACGCGATCCGGCCGCCCCCGCCCGCCTGCTGCCCGCCTACGACTCCGGTGACCACCTGCACTTCGACGACGCCGGCATGAGCGTCGTCGCCGGCACGGTGCACCGCACCCTGACCCACTGACCGCCGGGCAGGCCCCGTGGGAGGAGGGGGCGGTGGCCATCGACCGCTCCTCGTACGGCTGTTCCCCCACTCACTCGCCAGGCCGTCGGTGCGACCGGGTACGCCGAATTTTCCCGTTGCCCCGTTTCCCCACCCCCCGCCCGGTGGACAATCAGGGGCATGAGCCAGCAGGGGGGAAGTCCCGCCCGTTCCGAGGACGACTGGTGGGGTCAGCTGTACGACGACTCCACCCAGGACACGGGCCCCACGGCCGCGCCCGATTCCCTGGACGACCGCTTCACCTCGGCGAGGAACACGGTGGCCCGGCGAGACCCGCCGTCCCGCCAGGCGGCGCCCCCGGCCGCGCCCTCGGTCCCACCCCAACGCACAGCCCCCGCCGACCCGTTGCCGCCCACCGGACCACCACAGCCCGCGCCGGCCGCGGCCCCCGAGGCCACCACCCCGCCGCCGCCCCCGGCCGCCGCCGTGTCCCGCGAGGCCGCCGCGTCCTCCGCACCGCAGCCCGCGCCCGCCCCCCTCGCACCCGCTGCCGGCCCACCGCCGGCCCCCTCCGGTTCTTCCGTCGGTGACGTCGGTGACGTCGGTGACGTCGATTACGTCGGCGCCGGGCCTCCCACCTACGACCCCGAACCCACCGCGCTCCCGCTCGCCGCCCCGGACGGGCTGGACGAGCTGGTCGCGGACACCGTGCTGGACGGTGCCCGGTACGGGGCGTGCACGCTGCGGGCCGTGTCGGCGCGCGGGGACTCGGCGCGCTACCGCGGCGAGCCGCGCCGGGACGCGCTGCTCACCGCGCGCTTCGGGGCCGGCGAGCAGGCGCTGGTCCTCGTCGCGATGGCCACCGGCGCCCGGTCCACGCCCGGCGCGCACCTGGCGGCGGCCGAGGCGTGCCGGTGGATCGGCCGGGCCGTGGGCCGCAGTCACCAGCGGCTCGTGGAGGACATCCGCACGGCGCGGCGCGGCGATCTGAAGGCCGGCCTGCACCGGCTGACCGACCGCGGTATGGGCAGGCTGCGCGAGAGCGCCGCCGAGCGGGGTGTCGGCCCCGAGGAGTACACGGCGAACTTACGCTGTCTGCTGCTGCCCGCCGACCCGGACTGCCGTACGCGCGTCTTCTTCGGTGTCGGTGACGGCGGCCTGTTCCGGCTGCGCGACGGCATGTGGCAGGACATCGAGCCGGTCATTCCGACCGACGACGTCACGGGGACCACGGGAAGCCCGGCCGCCGGCAGCGGTTCGCGGCCGGAGCGGACCCCGGAGGGTGACCGGCTGACGATGGACCTCGGCATCCCGGCCCCGCCGAGCCCGTTCGAGCCCGTCCCGGAATCCGTGCCCGAGCCGCCCCGCGAGCCGTTCCGTTTCCGTGCCTCGGTAGCCCGCCCGGGTGACGCGCTGGTGATGTGCACCGCGGGTCTGGCCGAGCCGCTGCGCGGCGAACCCGCCCTGTGCGCCTACCTGGCCCGCCGCTGGTCCGGACGCACCCCGCCCGGCCTCGCCGCGTTCCTCGCCGACACACAGGTGCGGGTGAAGGGCTACGCCGACGACCGTACGGCGGCGGTCGTGTGGGAGGCGTAACCGCGGCCCCTGTGGATTGATGGACCGGGAAGGCTATCCCGGGACAGCGAAGGGGCAGAGGCGCGCCATGGCCAAACAGAACGTCGCCGAGCAGTTCGTCGACATCCTCGTCCGCGCCGGCGTGCGCCGGCTCTACGGCGTCGTCGGGGACAGCCTCAACCCGGTGGTGGACGCCGTCCGCCGCAACGCGGCCATCGACTGGGTCCACGTACGGCACGAGGAGACCGCCGCCTTCGCGGCCGGCGCCGAGGCCCAGCTCACCGGCCGCCTGGCCGCCTGCGCCGGCTCCTGCGGGCCGGGCCATCTGCACCTCATCAACGGGCTGTACGACGCCCACCGCTCCATGGCCCCCGTCCTGGCCCTCGCCTCGCACATCCCGTCCAGCGAGATCGGCCTCGGCTACTTCCAGGAGACCCACCCGGACCGGCTGTTCCAGGAGTGCAGCCACTACTGCGAGCTGATCTCCAGCCCGAAGCAGATGCCCCGGCTGCTCCAGAGCGCCATCCAGCACGCGGTGGGACGCAGCGGCGTGAGCGTGGTGTCCCTGCCGGGCGACATCGCCGGTGAGCCGGCTCCGGACAAGGCACCGCAGAGCGCCCTCGTCACGTCCCGGCCGACCGTCCGGCCCGGTGACGCCGAGATCGACCGGCTCGTGGAGATGATCGACGCGGCCGGCAAGGTCACCCTGTTCTGCGGCAGCGGCACGGCCGGCGCCCACGCCGAGGTCATGCGGTTCGCGGAGAAGATCAAGTCGCCGGTCGGCCACGCCCTGCGCGGCAAGGAGTTCATCCAGTACGACAACAAGTTCGACGTGGGGATGAGCGGGCTCCTCGGTTACGGCGCCGCCTACGAGGCCACCCACGAGTGCGACCTGCTGATCCTGCTCGGCACCGACTTCCCGTACAACGCCTTCCTGCCCGACGACGTGCGGATCGCCCAGGTCGACGTGCGGCCCGAGGTGCTCGGCCGCCGCTCCCGGCTCGACCTCGCCGTGTGGGGCGACGTCCGCGAGACGCTGCGCTGCCTGATCCCGCGGGTGCGCGAGAAGACCGGCCGGCGCTTCCTCGACAAGATGCTGAAGAAGCACGCCGACGCGCTGGAGGGCGTGGTCAAGGCGTACACCCGGAAGGTCGACAAGCACGTCCCGATCCATCCCGAGTACGTGGCCGCCGTACTGGACGAGGTCGCCGCCGACGACGCGGTGTTCACCGTCGACACCGGCATGTGCAACGTCTGGGCGGCCCGCTACCTCACGCCCAACGGCCGCCGCCGGATCATCGGTTCGTTCTCGCACGGGTCGATGGCGAACGCGCTGCCCATGGCGATCGGCGCCCAGTTCACCGACCGCCGCCGGCAGGTGGTGGCCATGTCCGGTGACGGCGGATTCTCCATGCTGATGGGCGACTTCCTGACGCTCGTGCAGTACGACCTGCCGGTCAAGGTGGTGTTGTTCAACAACTCCTCGCTCAGCATGGTCGAGTTGGAGATGCTGGTCGCGGGTCTGCCCTCGTACGGCACCGCCAACACCAACCCCGACTTCGCCGCCGTCGCCCGGGCGTGCGGTGCCCACGGGATGCGGGTGGAGAAGCCCAAGCAGCTCGCCGGCGCCCTCAAGGAGGCCTTCCGGCACAAGGGGCCGGCGCTGGTGGACGTCGTCACCGACCCCAACGCCCTGTCCATCCCGCCGCGGATCAGCTCGGAGATGGTCACCGGGTTCGCCCTGTCCGCCTCGAAGATCGTGCTCGACGGGGGAGTGGGCCGGATGCTCCAGATGGCCCGTTCCAACCTGCGCAACGTGCCGCGTCCTTGACGGGGCCGGGGGCGGCTTTCGGCCAGTTTCACGCGGCGTGACGGCGCGCCGACAGCTGGTGCCGGGCGGAGCCGGACCGGTGTCGCGGGGCGTCCGTGGCGCCCAGCGACGTGCGAGAAGCCCGGGGCGTGGCCGCGACCGCGTCCGGCGGCCGGGCGCGCCCCGGTGCGGATGTGGCCGAACCACCGGTCATCGGGCACACCCCAGGACTGCCCGGGAGCCCGCTGGGCAAGCATCCCCCCGTGAACGTGTTCGACCAGGAAGGGCAGGGACCGGCGGCGTGCGGGCGGGGGTCATGAAGAGGCAGGCACGAGGAGGCGGTCCCGTGACCATCGGGGCCTCCTCGATGAAGACGGGGGAGACCGCGGGGGAAAGGGCCGCCACCATCACGGAACACGCGCAGCGACTGAGGCGCAGGCTGGACCGGGCGGACCTCAGGGCGGTGCCGGAGGCCCGCCGGGAGCTGCGCGAACTGCTGCGACACTGGGGCAAACCGGGCCGCTCGGAGATCGCCGAGCTGCTCACCAGCGAACTCGTCACCAACGCGCTCGTCCACACCGACGACGACGCCGTCCTCACGGCCGTCGTGGAACCGGGCGGACTACGGGTGGAGGTGCGGGACTTCGTGGCCCGCAGACCCGCGCCGCACGCCCCGCGACCGGACGACGACACGCACGGCCGGGGCCTGGTGCTGCTGGAGTGCCTCGCCGACGCCTGGGGGGTACGGCCGCACGGGGTGGGTAAGTCGGTGTGGTTCGAACTCGGCGCCGAGGCGGCGTGACGGCATGGGCGGCACGGACGGCGGGACGGCGCGGACGGCAACGGGGCGGGGGCGTGACCCGCGTGGTCACGCCCCCGCCCCGTAGCGCGGTCACCCGCGGACCGGCTGTCAGCCGAACTGCTGCTCCAGGTCCTTCAGCTTGCGCTCCAGGGAGTCCAGGCGCGGCAGGGCCATCGTGTCGTCCTCCGCGGTGAGGTCGACGGCCACCGGCTCAGCTCCGCTGCGGACCGGCTGAAGGGAGGGCCGGGCGCGGACGGGCAGCTGCTCCGCGGTCGATATGGCAGGCTCCGCGGTCGTCGGGGCCGGGCCGCGCTCCACCGCCTGCACCTCGACCTGACGGCCGCTCCGGCCGACGAACCCGCGGTGACCCCGGCTGATCGCCTTCAGCTGGGCACGCTCCACGCGCTGCTGGTCGCGCCGGCGCTGGCGGTTCGCCTCCTTCTGCCGCTTGTCCTCGCGGGCCTCCTCGACCGCCTCGTCGAGGCTGCGTACACCCTCGAGGAGCATCAGCGACCAGGCGCGGTAGGTCTCGCGGGGCGCGCGCATCCAGCGGACCATGCGGATCTGCGGCAGCGGACGCGGCACCAGGCCCTGCTCGCGCAGCGCGGCCCGGCGGGTCTGCTTCAGCGCCCGGTCGAACAGCACCGCCGCCGACAGCGACATGCCGGAGAAGAACTGCGGCGCGCCGTCGTGACCGGCACCCCGGGGCGCGTGCACCCAGTTGAACCAGGCCGCCGCCGCCGCGAACATCCATACGAGCAGCCGCGAACCGAGGGCCGCGTCACCGTGGCTGGCCTCGCGCACCGCGAGCACGGAGCAGAACATGGCCGCACCGTCCAGACCGAACGGCACCAGGTACTGCCAGCCGTCGGTCAGCCCCAGGTTCTGCTCGCCGAAGCCGACGAGCCCGTGGAAGGACAGGGCGGCCGCGACCGCCGCACAGCAGAAGAGGAGCACGTAGGAGGCCGTGCCGTAGACGGCCTCCTTGCGCCGCCGGCGCTCCTCGGTGCGCTCCCACGAGTCGTCCGCGCTCGCGTTCTCCCCGGAGGTGCGCTTGCCGCGCGCGAGCACCGCCACCGCCGCCAGCATGCCCAGGAGCAGCACGGCGCCCGGAAGCAGCCAGTTCAGCGATATGTCGGTCAATCTCATCAGGGGTCCCTTGCATTGGGATAGGGCGTAATGCCCGCCATAGTGGCCCACTCCCGACGGCCCTCAAGGGGTTTCGGGGCAAGAGGCCGCCAAGGAGGTGCAAGGGGATGCCCGCAGACGGCTTTCTGCTCGAACTGCCGCGTGAGGGGCGGGAGTTGAGTTCGAATAAGACTACCCGTACGGGTGGTCCCGCGGAAAGTTCCCGTGGAAGGTGGGGAAACGATGAAGCACCTGTGCGAGGGCCGCGCCGTGAGCCGCGTGTTCCCGTCGCGGTGATCCTAGTGGACGCCGGCCGCGGCGCGGACCTGACGGCCTCTCAAGCGGAAGCGGTACAGGCCGCCTTGCCGGTCCGCCCGCTGTCGCGGGTGCGCGGACAGGTGGCGCACATGTCCTCGGGGCGGACGGTGTAGAACATGCAGCAGCTCGCCCGGACCCGGGTCGCCAGGGGCGCCCCGTCCGGATCCGGCGTCCGGAAAGCCGCCGCACCCGCGTAGGGCCCGGTCGCGCCGGGCAGCAGCAGCCCCAGCTCCCGTACGGCCCGCCGCTCCTCGTCCTCACCGAGCAGCCGGGCGACGTACCACAGCCCCTCCACGACCTCGTCGGTCGCCATCCCCCACAGTGCCCGCCCGCGCCGCCGGGCGCGGGGCCCGAAGGCGTCCAGCACCGGCTCCAGGTGCTCGGCCACGGCCGCCCGCACCCGGGCCCGCAGGGCCTCCTCGTCCGGTACGACGACCGTGCCGGGCAGCACGGCGGCCGGATCGCCGGGCAGACAGGCGAGGGAGACGGGCGGGCGTACGGCCATCCGGCCGGCCGTACGGTGGTACGAGACGTGCGTCACGGGCAGCCGCGGCACCCGGCGGTGCAGGAACCACGGCACGGTGATCAGCAGACAGGCGGCCCAGGCGTAGCGGTGCAGGCCGAAGCTCGCGACGACGTCGGGGCGGGCCGGCCGGCCGTGGTCGCGCAGCACCTGGGCCGCGTCCCAGGCCAGGAACGCGTCCAGCTCCGGCCCGCCGGCGGCGAGCCCGGCGGCACTGGTCCAGCCCTCGCCGGCGGGCGCCGGGCCGTCCGGGCCCAGCTCGGTCACGGTCAGCGCCGGCAGGGCCGCGCCCAGGCGGTCGTACGCGGCGGTGAGCGGCGAGGCCGCAGCGGGCATGGCGGGACCACCGACCCTTCGACACGTCCTTGGCCAGGACCGGAGTGCACAGGTAAGCCTTACCTTACTCATTCTGGCGGAGTTTGCGCTGCCGCCCGGTGCGCCTAAGGTGCTTGACGGACCAGTGACAACCCGTCGTTAATGACCCAAGTACCGACAAGCCGCCAGGAGGACCCGTGAAGCAGGGCGTGCAGGGCTCCGCGGGCACGCGTGCCGCCCGGGTGCCGGCGCAGCAGCGTCCGGCCGCCGCGGAGGCCCCCGTCCGGGAACGGGACGCCGCGGTACCGGGCACGGTGCGGGGCGAGCACACCCACGGTGAGCACGCCCACGGCGAGCGGATCCACGATGAGCGGATCCACGATGAGCACACCCATGGCGAGCGGCCGGTCCCGGGACCGCGGGTCGCGGTGCGGCGCTCCTCCGTGCGCGGACAGATCCTGGACGCCCTGCGCACCGCCCTGGTCACCGGCGAGCTGCGGCCGGGCGAGGTCTACTCGGCGCCGGCCCTCGGCGAACGCTTCGGCGTCTCCGCCACACCCGTGCGGGAAGCCATGCAGCAGCTCACCCTGGAGGGCGCCGTCGAGGTCGTCCCCAACCGCGGCTTCCGGGTCGTCCGGCGGGGGGCGCGGGAACTGGCCGAACTGGCCGAGGTCCGCGCGCTGATCGAGGTGCCGGTGATACTGCGGCTCGCCCGCACAGTGCCGGCCGAACGGTGGGCCGCGCTGCGGCCCCTCGCCGAGGAGACGGTCCGGGCGGCCGCGTGCGGCTGTCCGGCGACGTACGGGGAGGCCGACCGGGCGTTCCACCGGGCCCTGCTCGCCCTGGCGGGCAACGAACAGCTCGTCCGGATCGCCGAGGATCTGCACCGGCGGTCGCAGTGGCCGCCGGTGCGGCCCGGGCGGCCCGGGCTGGTGGCGGACGCGGCGGAGCACCTGGCGCTGCTGGACGCGTTGGGTGCCGGGGACTGCGAGGTCGTGCGGGGGCTGGTGGGAGAGCATTTCGCCGGCGCGAGCTGAGCGGTTGGCGGGTCGTGGGACGGGCTGAGACCGTCTCCCGGGTGCGGGTCCGTCGTGGCCGGTCGCGCAGTTCCCCGCGCCCCTTGGGGGGTTGTGGTGGCCGGCGGGTGTCCCGCATCCGGGGACGGTGGGTCGGTCCTACGCCGTTGCCGCTCCCGGGGCCGGGGGGGTGAGGTGGTGAGCCAGCCAGGTGGGGACTCCGCCGAGGAGGCGGAACAGGCGGCGGGCCTCCTCGCGCAGGCGGGACGCCTCCGGTTCCTCCTCCGTGTCCGCCAGGGAGGCCAGTGCGGGGGCCGTGCCCACCAGGTAGCCCAACTCCTCGCGGATGCGCAGGGATTCGGCGAAGCCGTGCCGGGCCTCCGCCACCTCGCCCTCGCGCAGGGCGAGTCCGGCGAGGTGCCGCCAGGTGAAGGACAGCAGGAGCGGGTCCCCGTGGGCCGTGGCGCCCGTGTGCGCGCGCCGGTACGCGGCCCGGGCCGCCTGCGGGGAGCGGGTCAGGTTCTCGGCGAGCAGCCCCCGGCGGAAGTCCAGCAGGGGCCGCCCGGCCGCCCCCGGAGGGATCAGCGCCGCCGCCCGGCCGAGCGCGGCCCGCGCCTCGTCGGCCCGGTCGCGGACCCCGTGCAGCGTGGCGGCGTAGGCGAGCTGGCCCCGCTCGCAGGCGGCGGCCCCGCGCTCCTCGTCGTCGTGGGCCAGGGCCTCCGCCGTCCGCAGCGCGTCCTCCGCGTCCTGCCAGCCCCGCTCGGTGTACAGGCACCGTTCGACCAGGAGTCCGGCCCGCTGCAACGCCGTACCGGGACGGTCGGCCGGCAGCAGGGCCGCGGCGTCGGCCCAGCAGGCACGGCTGCGCAACCGCCATACCGCGGTCTGGAGCGGATCGTCACCGGTGGTTCCGTTACCAGACATGGCGGTATGCGCCACGTTGCCCTCCCCGAGCACGCCATCGAGCTGTTGAGTGGTGGCGGCATTCCAGCACCGATCGCGGGGCCGGGCCAAGAGGGTGGGTGAAAGATTTCACAAAGTCGTGGGGCGCGGACGCGGCCGTTCCCGGCCGTCGTGCGCCCCCGCCGGCCTCAGCTCATGCGCAGGGCCAGGAAGAAGTCGAGCTTGTCCTCGAGGCGGGAGAGGTCCCGTCCCGTCAACTGCTCGATCCGGCCCACCCGGTAGCGCAGCGTGTTGACGTGCAGGTGGAGGCGGCCGGCGCAGCGCGTCCAGGAGCCGTCGCAGTCGAGGAACGCCTCCAGCGTCGGGATCAGCTCGGCGCGGTGCCGACGGTCGTAGTCCGTCAGCGGGTCCAGCAGACGGGCCGTGAACGCGCGGCGGACGTCGTCCGGGACGAAGGGCAGCAGCAGGACGTGACTGGCCAGTTCCTGGTGGCCGGCGGCGCAGACCCGGCCGGGGCGGGCCGCCGCCACCCGGCGGGCGTGCCGGGCCTCCTCCAGGGCGCCGCGCAGGCCCTCCGCCGAGTGCACGGCCGCGCTGACGCCGAGGGTGAGCCGCCCGTCGCCGTCCAGACCGGCCGACAGCGGCTCCTGTACCGACCGGAGCAGGGCGTCGGCGAGCAGCCCGGTCTCGGAGCCGTCGTGCTCGGTGGAGACGGCGGGGAGGGGGACCAGGGCGATCGCCTCGTCGCCGGTGTGCGCGACGGCGATGCGGTCGGACGGCTCCGGGCCGGACGCCAGGGGGTCGACGAGCACCTCCTCCAGCAGGGACTGGGCGACCGCGCCGCCTCCGGCCTCCTCGCCCTCCCACTCCACGCGGGCCACGACGATCTGCCAGTGCGGTGCCGCCCCGAGCCCGGGCAGCAGCACCGGCGCGGCCACCCGCAGCCGGGCGGCGATCTCGGCGGGCGCGGCGCCCGTCTGGACCAGCTCCAGCACCTCCTGGGCGAGCCGGCGCCGCACCGTGCGGGCCGCGTCGCGGCGGTCCCGTTCGACGGCGATCAGCTGGGTGACGCCCTGGAGCAGGTCCAGCCGCTCCGCGGGCCAGTCGCCCGCGTCCGCCTCCACGGCCAGCAGCCAGTCCGCCAGTACCGTCTCGCGGACGTCGCGGGGGGCCTGCGGGGAGCGGGCGGCGGAGCGCACCGGGAACAGGGAGTAGGTGGAGCCGTTGAGCAGGACCCGGTGCGGGCCGCGGCGGCCGGTGCGGGTGGCGGCCAGGTGCTCCGCGGCGAGCCGGGCGCAGGTCTCGGCGGGCAGCGCCGGGCCGCCGACCTCGGAGCCGGCGATCAGCCGGCCGGTGGGGGAGAGCACCCAGGCGCGCAGGTCCAGGTCGGAGCCGAGCAGGTCCAGGACCACGTCCGGGCCACCGCCGGCCGGGCCCGACGTCATCATCCGCCGGTGCCGGTCCACCACCGCGGCCAGGTCACCGGCGCGCTCGCCGGAGACCTGCCGGACGACGTGCTCGGTGATCGTGGCGAACGCCACCGACTCGTGCACCGCGAACAGCGGCAGCCGGTGCCGGGCGCAGGCCGCCACCAGGTCCTGGGGCACATCGCCCAGCTCGGCCTCGCCGGCCGCGAGCGCCGCCACCCCGGCCTGGACCAGGATCCGTACGAAGGGCTCCGAGTCGTCGGCGTCCCGGCGCCAGGCCAGGCCGGTCAGCACCAGCTCACCGCCGGTGAGGTAGCGGCTGGGGTCGCGCAGGTCGGTGGTCATGACCCCGCGTACCGCGCGGTCCAGCTCGTCCTCGCCGCCGAGCAGCCGCAGGCCCAGCGCGTCGGTGTCCAGCAGTGCGCGCAGCCGCATCTCGTCGCCGCCGTTCTTTGTCTCGAAACCTACGATGGATCTTGAAGGGGGGCGCGGGGCGCGCCCAGGGCGGGCGCGCACGGCGCGTACGCCGTGGTCTCTCGCGCTGATTCCTGCGTTTCCCCAGGAAAACGGAGAGGTTACCGATGACCTCCGTTCATACGAATCTACAAGATGCCTGGCCTGGCCAGCCAACTCCTTCATGGTTTCGGTGACTGACCCCGCCGGAGTACGGAGCGGTGTACTGAGTCCACTCCGCGTAAACAGCACATGAACGAGCCGGGACCGCCGCACACGGATTGGCTCAATCTGTACGACTCACGTACGACTCACGAGACGAAGAAGAGAGCCGGTCATGGACTTCCTTCGCCCCGCCAGCTGGGAGGAGGCGCTCGCCGCGAAGGCCGAGCACCCCACCGCTGTGCCGATTGCGGGTGGCACCGATGTGATGGTCGAGATCAACTTCGACCACCGCCGGCCCGAGTACCTCCTCGACCTCAACCGCGTCGGCGACCTCTTCGAGTGGGAGGTGGGGGAGGACACCGTACGGCTGGGCGCCTCCGTCCCGTACACCAGGATCATGGAGGACCTCCGTGCCGAGCTGCCGGGCCTGGCGCTCGCCTCGCACACGGTCGCCTCCCCCCAGATCCGCAACCGCGGCGGTGTCGGCGGCAACCTCGGCACGGCCTCGCCCGCCGGTGACGCCCACCCCGCCCTCCTCGCGGCCGGCGCCGAGGTCGAGGTCGAGTCGGCGGCCCGCGGCACCCGCCTCATCCCGATCGACGCGTTCTACACGGGCGTCAAGCGCAACGCGCTCCAGCCCGACGAGCTGATCCGCGCCGTGCACGTCCGGAAGGCGGACGGACCGCAGCAGTACTCGAAGGTGGGTACCCGCAATGCCATGGTCATCGCCGTGTGCGCCTTCGGTGTCGCCCTGCACCCCCGGACCCGGACGGTGCGCACCGGCATCGGTTCCGCCGCCCCGACCCCCGTGCGGGCCAAGACCGCCGAGGAGTTCCTGAACGCGGCCCTGGAGGAGGGCGGCTTCTGGGACAACGGAAAGATCATCACTCCGTCGGTCGCCAAGCGGTTCGCGGAGCTGTGCTCCGGTGCCTGCAACCCGATCGACGACGTCCGGGGCACCGCGAGCTACCGCCGGCACGCGGTCGGCGTCATGGCCCGCCGGACGCTCACCTGGACCTGGGAGTCCTACCGCGGCGCCCGCCGCGCATCCGAGGGAGCTGCGTAATGCGCGTCAACTTCACCGTCAACGGACGCCCGCAGGAGGCCGACGACGTCTGGGAGGGCGAGTCCCTGCTGTACGTGCTGCGGGAACGCCTCGGCCTGCCGGGCTCGAAGAACGCCTGCGAGCAGGGCGAGTGCGGGTCGTGCACCGTCCGGCTGGACGGCGTGCCGGTCTGCTCCTGCCTGGTCGCCGCCGGCCAGGCCGAGGGCCGCGAGGTCGTGACCGTCGAGGGCCTGGCGGACTACGCCAGGCAGCGCACCGAGGGCGGCTGCGCCACCGGCGCCTGCGGCACGCCGACGACCTCGCTCGACGAGGCCCGGCAGTGGCAGGCCAAGGGCACCGGCCCACGCACCGGCGAGGGCGGCGGGCTGTCCCCGGTCCAGCAGGCGTTCATCGACGCCGGCGCCGTCCAGTGCGGCTTCTGCACCCCCGGTCTGCTCGTCGCCTCCGACGAACTCCTGGAGCGCAACCCGAACCCGTCCGACGCCGACATCCGTGAGGCGCTGTCGGGCAACCTGTGCCGCTGCACGGGCTACGAGAAGATCATGGACGCGGTCCGCCTCGCGGCCGCCCGCCAGTCCGAGGGGGTCTGAGCATGCCCGCCAACGGCGCACCCACGAAGATCACGCAGGGCACCCCGACCCGGGGCGGCATCGGCGAGTCCACGCTCCGCCCGGACGGCACCCTGAAGGTCACCGGCGAGTTCGCGTACTCGTCCGACATGTGGCACGAGGACATGCTGTGGGGCCAGATCCTGCGCTCCACCGTCGCACACGCCGAGATCGTGTCGATCGACACCTCCGAGGCACTCGCGCTGCCCGGCGTGTACGCCGTCCTGACGTACGACGACCTGCCCACCGAGGTGCGGAACTACGGCCTGGAGATCCAGGACACCCCGGTCCTCGCGCACGGCAAGGTGCGCCACCACGGCGAGCCGGTCGCGATCGTCGCCGCCGACCACCCGGAGACGGCCCGCCGCGCCGCCGCCAAGATCAAGGTGGACTACAAGGAGCTTCCCGTCATCACCGACGAGGCCTCCGCCACCGCGCCGGACGCGATCCTCGTCCACGAGAACCGCGACGACCACCACATCGGCCACGTCCCCCACCCCAACATCGTCCACCGCCAGCCGATCGTCCGCGGCGACGCGGCCGAGGCCGCCGCCCGGGCCGACGTCATCGTCCGGGGCGAGTACACGTTCGGCATGCAGGACCAGGCCTTCCTCGGCCCCGAGTCCGGCCTCGCCGTCCCCGAGGAGGACGGCGGCGTCCACCTCTACATCGCAACCCAGTGGCTCCACTCCGACCTGCGCCAGATCGCCCCCGTCCTCGGCCTGCCCGAGGACAAGGTGCGGATGACGCTGGCCGGCGTCGGCGGCGCGTTCGGCGGCCGGGAGGATCTGTCGATGCAGATCCACGCCTGCCTGCTCGCGCTGCGCACCGGCAAGCCGGTGAAGATCGTCTACAACCGGTTCGAGTCCTTCTTCGGGCACGTCCACCGTCACCCGGCCAAGCTGTACTACGAGCACGGCGCCACCAGGGACGGCAAGCTCACGCACCTGAAGTGCCGGATCGTGCTGGACGGCGGCGCGTACGCCTCCGCCTCCCCGGCGGTCGTCGGCAACGCCTCCTCGCTGAGCGTCGGGCCGTACGTCGTCGAGGACGTCGACATCGAGGCCGTCGCCCTCTACACCAACAACCCGCCCTGCGGCGCCATGCGCGGCTTCGGCGCGGTCCAGGCGTGCTTCGCGTACGAGGCGCAGATGGACAAGCTGGCGAAGGAACTGGGCATGGACCCGGTGGAGTTCCGGCAGCTGAACGCCATGGAACAGGGCACGCTCATGCCGACGGGCCAGCCCGTCGACTCGCCCGCCCCCGTCGCCGAACTACTGCGCCGCGTCAAGGCGATGCCGCTGCCGCCGGAGCGCCAGTGGGAGTCCAGCGAGGGCGCCGACGTACGGCAGCTGCCCGGTGGCCTGTCCAACACCACGCACGGCGAGGGCGTCGTCCGCGGCATCGGCTACGCGGTCGGCATCAAGAACGTCGGTTTCTCCGAGGGCTTCGACGACTACTCCACCGCCAAGGTGCGCATGGAGGTCGTGGGCGGCGAGCCCGTCGCCACCGTGCACACCGCGATGGCGGAGGTCGGCCAGGGCGGTGTCACCGTCCACGCGCAGATCGCCCGCACCGAACTCGGCGTCACCCAGGTGACGATCCAGCCGGCCGACACCCAGGTCGGCTCCGCGGGTTCCACCTCGGCCTCCCGGCAGACGTACGTCACCGGCGGCGCCGTGAAGAACGCCTGCGAGCTCGTCCGCGAGAAGGTCCTGGAGATGGGGCGCCGCAAGTTCGGCTCCTACCACCCGGCCTGGGCCACGGCCGAACTCCTCCTGGAGGGCGGCAAGGTCGTCACCGACGGCGGCGAGGTCCTCGGCGACCTGGCCGACGTCCTGGAGAGCGAGGCCGTCGAGGTCGAGGCGGAATGGCGGCACCGGCCGACCGAGGCCTTCGACCTGCGCACCGGGCAGGGCAACGGGCACGTCCAGTACTCCTTCGCCGCGCACCGCGCGGTCGTGGAGGTCGACACCGAGCTGGGCCTGGTCAAGGTGATCGAACTGGCCTGCGCCCAGGACGTCGGCAAGGCGCTCAACCCGCTCTCCGTCATCGGCCAGATCCAGGGCGGCACCACCCAGGGCCTGGGCGTCGCGGTGATGGAGGAGATCATCGTCGACCCCAGGACGGCGAAGGTCAGGAACCCCTCCTTCACGGACTACCTCATCCCCACGATCCTCGACACGCCGACCATCCCGGTCGACGTGCTCGAACTCGCCGACGACCACGCCCCCTACGGGCTGCGCGGCATCGGCGAAGCCCCGACCCTGTCGTCCACGCCGGCCGTCCTCGCGGCGATCCGGAACGCGACCGGGCTGGAGCTGAACCGCACTCCGGTACGGCCCGAGCACCTGACGGGAACGTGACCCTCCGGGGTCCCAACCGGTGATCTCCTGGGGGGACTTCCGTTCCCCCAGGCCCCACTGTTCGTCTCGGGCCGTCCCCCGGGCCGTCCAATCCCAAATCCCGTGTCCCGACAGGCGTCCGCACGGGTGCCCCTGTGAACCTTGGGAGTTGGCCCATGACCCAGCAGTCAGTGGAGCCGAGAACCGCAGCCGACGACGCGGGCGATGGCAGCCGCGTCCCGGCAGGGCGGTCCTGGCTCGACCGTTACTTCCACATATCCAGAAGAGGGTCCACGGTCTCGCGAGAGGTCCGCGGCGGCATCACCACCTTCATGGCGATGGCGTACATCCTCCTGCTCAACCCCCTGATCCTGTCCGGCAAGGACGCGGCGGGGGACACGCTCGGCCAGAAGGCGCTGATCACCGCCACCGCGTTCGCGGCGGCCTTCACCACACTCCTGATGGGCTGGGCCGGCAAGGTGCCGCTCGCCCTCGCCGCCGGCCTCTCCGTCTCCGGCGTGCTGTCCTCGCAGGTCGCTCCCCAGATGACCTGGCCGCAGGCCATGGGCATGTGCGTGATGTACGGCGTCGTCATCATGCTGCTGGTCGTCACCGGCCTGCGCGAGATGATCATGAACGCGATCCCCCTCGCGCTCAAGCACGGCATCACGATGGGCATCGGCCTGTTCATCGCCCTCATCGGCTTCTACAAGTCCGGCTTCGTGCACCAGGGCAAGGCCACCCCGCTCGCCCTCGGCCCCGCCGGCGAACTCGCCGGCTGGCCGGTCCTGCTCTTCGCCGGCACCCTGCTGCTGATCTTCATGCTCCAGGCCAGGAACGTCCCCGGTGCCATCCTCATCGGGCTCGTCACCGGCACGGTCGTCTCCGCGGTCCTCAACGGCCTCGGCGTCATCGCTCCCGGCCAGTGGGCCAACGGCGCCCCCGAGCTGCCCGGCAGCGCGGTCTCGATGCCCGACTTCTCGCTCTTCGGGCACGTCGAGTTCGGCGGCTGGGGCAAGGTCGGGGCGATGACGATCGGCATGATCGTCTTCACCCTGGTGCTCGCCGGCTTCTTCGACGCGATGGCCACCATCATCGGCGTCGGCACCGAGGCCGGTCTGGCCGACGACAAGGGCCGCATGCCGGGCCTGTCCAAGGCGCTCTTCATCGACGGCGCCGGCGGCGCGATCGGCGGTGTCGCGGGCGGCTCCGGCCAGACCGTGTTCATCGAGTCCGCGACCGGCGTCGGAGAGGGCGCCCGCACCGGTCTCGCCTCCGTCGTCACCGGTCTGTTCTTCGCGGCCTGCCTGTTCTTCACGCCGGTCACCGCGATCGTGCCGCAGGAGGTTGCCTCCGCCGCCCTCGTCGTCATCGGCGCCATGATGCTGATGAACGCCCGGCACGTGGACTGGGCCGACCGCGCCACCGCCGTCCCGGTCTTCCTGACCGTCGTCCTGATGCCGTTCACCTACACCATCACCACCGGCGTGGCCGCGGGCGTGATCTCGTACGTGGCCATCAAGACCGCCCAGGGCAAGGCCCGGGAGATCGGCGCCTTCATGTGGGGTTTGACCGTCGTCTTCCTGGTCTACTTCGCCCTTCACCCCCTGGAGGGCTGGCTGGGCGTCCGCTAGCCGCCCGCCGCCCCGCACCCACCCGCGAACCCCTTCGAGGAGACCGAGACATGCTGGACATCGCCGAGGAGCTGAACCGGTGGGTCGAGCAGGGCCGTGACTTCGCCGTCGCCACCGTCGTGGCCGTGGGCGGCAGCGCCCCGCGCCGGCCCGGCGCCGCCCTCGCGGTGGACGCCGACGGCACGGCCGTCGGATCGGTCTCCGGGGGGTGCGTGGAGGGCGCCGTGTACGAGCTGTGCCGACAGGCGCTCCAGGACGGGCGGACCGTCCTGGAACGCTTCGGGTACAGCGACGAGGACGCCTTCGCCGTCGGCCTGACCTGCGGCGGCGTCATCGACATCCTCGTCACGCCGGTCCGGTCGGACTCTCCCGCCCGGCCGGTGGCCGCCGCCGCGCTGGCCGCCGCCGCGCGCGGGGAGGCGGCGGCGGTCGCGCGGATCGCCGAGGGCCCGGCCGAGCTGCGGGGCCGGGCCCTGCTGGTCCGGCCCGACGGGTCGTACGACGGAGGGTTCGGTGCCCACCCCGAACTGGACCGCACGGTCGCCGCCGAGGCCCGCGCCCACCTGGACGCGGGCCGCACCGGCACCGTGGAGATCGGCGAGCAGGGCTCGCGCTGCGGCTCCCCGCTCACGGTCCTGGTGGAGTCCTCGGTGCCCGCACCGCGAATGATCGTCTTCGGCGCGATCGACTTCGCGTCGGCGCTGGTCCGCGTCGGCAAGTTCCTGGGCTACCACGTCACGGTGTGCGACGCCCGCCCGGTGTTCGCCACCCGGTCCCGCTTCCCGGACGCCGACGACATCGTCGTGGAGTGGCCCCACCGGTACCTCGCGCGCACCGAGGTCGACGGGCGTACCGTCCTGTGCGTCCTCACCCACGACGCCAAGTTCGACGTGCCCCTGCTGCGGCTGGCGCTGCGGCTGCCGGTCGCCTACGTCGGCGCGATGGGCTCCCGCCGCACCCACCTGGACCGCAACGAGCGGCTCCGCGAGGTCGGCATCACCGAGCGGGAGCTGGCCCGGCTGCACTCCCCGATCGGCCTCGACCTCGGCGCGCGGACCCCCGAGGAGACGGCCCTGTCCATCGCGGCGGAGATCGTCGCCGACCGGCGGGGCGGCAGCGGGGCCTCACTGACCGGGGCACACACCCCGATCCACCACGACAGGGAAACGCGGCGGTCCGGACACATAGGGTCCGTCGCCTGAACCCCCGCGTGGGTCCCGGCGTGCGGGAGTCACCGGGCGGCAGTCCGGATGCGTGGGATCCGGCGTGCGGGAGTTACCGGGCGGCAGTCCGGCCGCGTCGGTCCCGGCGCGCGAGTTACCGGGCGGCAGTCCGGGTGCGTCGGTTGCGGCGTGCGAGTCACCGGGCGGCAGACCGGATGCCTCGGTCCCGGCGTGCGAGCCACCGCGACGGCCGCGCGCCGTCCCTGTACCGGCTGCCGACGGGCCCCCGGCCGGCTGGGAGCCTCCGGTGCCGTCGCCGTAGCCCGCGGCAGCGCGTAGGGCCGGGCGCCTCGGCCGCCCGGTACGGGTCCGCCCGCTCGCCCAGCCGCGTCACCGCGGCCAGCGGGACGCCCCCGTCCTCACCCCTGTCGCCTCGGGCCTGGCGGCCGGCGCCTGTCGCCTCGCGGCCGTCGCCCGTCGCCTCACGCCTGTCGGAGCAGTCGGTTCGCCGCCCGGCCGAACATCCGGCGGGACACCTGCCCGAGGACGCCGTCGAAGGCGCGGGGCAGGAAGCGCACCCACAGCTCCTCGCGCCACACCACCCGGCTGCGGCCCCCGGGCCCCGGCCGTACCTCGATCTCCGCCCAGCCGAGGATCACCCGGCCGCGTTTCTCCAGCCGGCACAGGCCGGCCTCGTCGTCGGCGGGCGGGTGCCAGACCGTCACCTCCATCACGTCGTCGAAGGCGAGCGGGCCGACGCCCGAGCGGGCCACGAAGCGCGTGCCCTCCCGGGTCGGCGCGGGCGTGAGCACCTTGATCCGGGTCAGCGGGACCGCGTCGGCGTGGCGGGGCCATTCCGTGAGCCGGCGCCACGTCTCCTCGAGCGGGAGCGGCACGGTGCGTTCGAAAGAGAAGAAGGGCACGGCACGATCGTAGGCAACCGGCGCCGTTCACCTGCGCGTTCGCCCCCGGGTCACCTGTCCGGAGCAACGGTCGCCCGGCGCGGCCGTACGCGTGGCCCGGCCCGCGGGGTCAGGGACGGTAGACCTTGCCCGGCTCGGCCTTGCCGGGCGCCAGCAACTGGGGGACCGTCACGAAGACGTAGCCGCGCGCCTTCAGCGCGTCGATGATGCCGGGTACGGCCGGCACGGTCCCCTGGTAGATGTCGTGCAGGAGGATGATCCCGTCCCGGGAGGCCTGGTCGAGGACCCGCTGGGTGATGAGCGCCGAGTCGGTGGTCGTGTAGTCCTTGGCGGTCACGCTCCACAGCACCTCCGCCAGGCCCAGTTCCTTGCTGATGGCGTGCACGTTCGCGTCGGTGCGGCCCTGGGGCGGGCGCATCAGCGTCGGCTTGTGCCCGGTGAGCCGCTCGATGGCGTCGTTCGGCCGCTTCAGCTCCTCGCGTATCCGCGCGTCGGATATCCGGGTCAGGATCTTGTGGTCCCAGGTGTGGCTCGCCACCTCGTGGCCCTCGTCCGCCATCCGCCGGACCAGCTCCGGGTACTTCTCGATGTGCCGCTTGCCGAGCAGGAAGAAGGTGGCCGGGACCTTCTTCTCCTTGAGGATGTCCAGCAGGCGGGCGGAGTTCTCGCTGGGGCCCGCGTCGAAGGTGAGCGCGATGCACTTGGCCTCGCGGCAGTCGACGGTGCCGAGCCGGGCCGGTGCCCCGTGCACCGCCGCGGCGCGGGCGGTGCTGGGCGCGGTCGTGTCGACCTGGGCGCAGCCGGACAGCGTGAGCGTCAGACAGGCCGCGGCGGACGCGAGGGCGGGGAGAGGGAACCTCCGGCCCGCCACGCGCGTCTTCCTGGTCGCGTGGTCCGGCGTGGAGGTCGTGTCGGTCGAAAGAGGCATGGGCGGACTATACACTGCGTGTATAGTACAGATGTGCGAATGTCTGACCTGCGGCAACGCGGATCCGGCCGTCGCTCGCCCACCCCGGCGCCCGCTCCCGCGCCCGTGCACCCACCCCCCGGCGTCCGCTCCCGCACCGGTGCAACGACCCCGTGCACACCAGTGGTACCGGCCGGGTACGCGGAGTAACCTCAAGGGCATGACGCGCACGGGGGAGCGAGTCGTCACATCGCGCTTACGGACACCGTCCTGGATCGCGCGCATCGAGGCGCCGGACGGCCGGGTCCTCGGTGCGGGCGTGCTCCTCGCCCCCGACCGGGTCCTCACCGCCGGTCACGTCGTCGATCCCGGCCCCCGCTACACCGTCCGCCTCGTCGGCGTACCCGGCCTCGCCGCCGTCGCCGCCACGGTCCGCGCCGACGAACACGTACCCCAGCGCCGGGACGCCTTCGGCGACCGCAGCGGCGACCTCGCCCTGCTGCGGCTGGCCGCACCGCTGCCCGCCGAGCACACCACCCGGCTCTACCGGCTCGCCGCACCCCACGGGCCCGTCAGCATGTACGGCTTCCCCGACGGTGACGACGGCGGACGCTGGCACGGCGCCACCCTGGTCGCCGCCCGCGGCCGGGACAGCCAGGTGCAGCTGCGCCCGCTGACCCCCGGCGAACTCGCCGCCCCCGGCTTCAGCGGCGGCGGAGTCGTCGACCACGCCACCGACCAGGTCATCGGCATCGTCCTCAGCGTGGACGAGGGACCGGGCTACGCCTTCAGCTACATGAGCCCCACCGAGACCATTCTCAGCCACCTCCCGCAGGCCGCCGCCTGGACCGACGGCGCCGAGGCCGTCGACCCGCGGCTGCGCAGCGACACCGGCGGCCCCACCGGCCGGCTCGACCTCCCGTTCGCCACCGAACTCACCGCCTGGTTCCGCGGCGCGGGCTGGCCGGTGCTCGTCACCGTCGTCCCCGCCGCCGGCGACCGCGCCTGGACCCTGCAACGAGCCGTCACCCTCGCCGACCGGGAACTGCGCACCCACCGCAACACCAGCGCCGTCAGCCACGACCCGCCCGAGACCGTGCCCCCCGCCGGCGCGCAGGATCTCGCCCTGGACGTCACGCAACTTACCGCCGCCGAGGTCATGGACCGCATCGCCGAACGCCTCGGCATCCGCGACGACCCCCGGCCCGAACGGCTCGGCACCCTGCGCCTCCCGCTCGCCGCCGTCCTCGTCGCCGTCGACGAGGCCGCCGAACCCGACGCCGTGCTCGGTCTGCTGGACCGGCTCGCCCGGCAGGGGGCCAGGCTGCTGCTGGTGTTCCGCCGCCCCGGTGAGCGCGCCGCACACGCCACCGACCTGCTCGTCCACCGCCCGCTGCGCGAGCGCTGGACGCGCCTGAACAACGAACTCCGCCGGATCACCGACGAACTCGGGCCCGCGCTCGACGTACGCCGGGACCGCGTGCTGCCCGCGCCCGGCACCCGGCACCTGCTGGACCGGGCCGAAGCCGGCGTACGGCGCACCCGCATGCTGTGCGCCTGGGTCGCCCACACCCCGGACCACGAACGCGAACCCGGGCGCGCCGACCTGCTGTTCACCTTCGAGGACGCCGTCGGCCGCCGCAGGCGGCGCCTGGAACAGGCCGTCGGCATGCTCGACGCCCGGCTGCGCCGCCGTGAGGAACTCCTCGGCCGGGTCGGCGCCGAATGGCCGCTGTGCCGGCAGCGGGCCACCGCCCACGGCGACCGGGTCGTGGAGGCCTACCGGCTCTACGAACACGCCCTGTCGCTGCTGCGGCACACCCCCTGCGACATCGAACGGGCCGAGACGGCCGTCGAGGCGTTCGTCGGCTTCTGCTCCGCCCCCGCACCCGAAGAGGAGGGCGCGTCGTGACCTCGTGCCTGCGGCCCGGCTGCGCGGGCCGCATCATGGTCACCGGCTACTGCGGCACCTGCGGCCACCGGCACGCCGAGCCGCGCACCGCACCGCCGCAGCCGCCACCGGTCACCACCATCGAGGACACGGCCGGCCCGGCGGCCGTCCACGCCGTCGCCGGCATCGGCGGACTCGACCAGCACGGACTCGTCGTCCTGCCCGAGGTGCCCGTCCCCGACGACGTGCTCGTCAAGGACCCCCGCCCGCCCACCGGAGGCCGCCGCTGCGGCGCCGACGGCTGCACGATGATCATCGGCGTGGGCTACGGCGGCCAGCCCGCCCGCGACACCGGCCGCTGCCCCCGCTGCGGCACGCCGTACTCCTTCCTGCCCCAGCTCGCCCCGGGCGACGTCGTCGCCGGCCACTACAAGGTCCTCGGCTGCCTCGCCCACGGCGGCCTCGGCTGGATATACCTCGCCGAGGACACCGACGCCGACGGACACCGCGTCGTCCTCAAGGGCCAGATCAACGTGCGCGACGACCTCGCCCGCCACGCCGCCGTCGAGGAACGCCGTTCCCTCACCGACCTCCACCACCCCGACATCGTCCGCCTCATCACCTACACCCAGCACCGGGCCGCCGGCCACCCGCCCACCGGCTACCTGGTCATGGACTACATCGGCGGACGCTCCCTCCAGCAGCTCTTCGACGCCGACGACGCCGAACGGATCTTCCACGGCCGCCCCCGTCTCGACCACGTCCTCACCTACGGCTGCAAGATCCTCGGCGCCCTCCAGTACATGCACGAACGCGGCCTGCTCCACTGCGACATGAAGCCCGCCAACGTCATCCACTTCGGCCGGGCGGTCAAGGTCGTCGACCTCGGCGCCGTCCGCGCCATCGGCGACCGCACCTCCGCCTACGTCCACACCGCCGGCTTCGCCCCGCCCCAGGAGGAGATCGACCGCCGAGGCTGGCACGTCGACAGCGACCTCTACACCGTCGGCATGACCCTCCAGGCCCTGGCCCGCGACACCCAGCCCGCCCGCGGCCTCGCCCCCGACTCCTTCCGCCGCCTCGTCGACCGCGCCACCCACGCCGAACCCCGCGCCCGGTTCCGCTCGGCGGCCGAGATGTCCCGCCAGCTCTGGGAGGTCCTGCGCGAATACCGTTCCTTGCAGTTCGGCGAGCAACTGCCGGAGAGCTCCACCCGGTTCCGCGCCACCGGCGCCAGCCTCGACGCCGGACTCGGCGCCATCCCGGCCCTCGACCACTGGACCGCCCGCCCCGGTGAGCGGCCCGCCGGCCTGGACGTCTCCCCACCCCCCGCCGCGGAGGCCGCCGGCGCCCTGCCCGAACCGGTCCCCGACCCGGACGACGGCGCCGCCCTGCTGCTGGACACCTTCCCGCCCGACGCCCCCGACCGCGTCGCCCGGCAGTGGCCCCGCGAATCCCGCCTCGGCACCCCCGAGACCGCGCTGTGGCTGTGCCGCGCCTACCTCAGGAAAGGCGAACAGCAGGCGGCGGAGAGCTGGCTCGCCGAGGCCGAGACACAGCTCGGCGAACGCGCCGCCGCCCACGACTGGCGCATCGCCTGGCACCGGGGCGTCCTCCATCTCAGCAAGGGCGAAGTGGCCCTGGCCGGCGGCCGCTTCGACGCCGTCTACCGCGCCCTGCCCGGCGAGTACGTGCCCAAGCTCGCCCTCGGCTACTGCGCCGAGCGCACCGGCGGCGGACGCCCGGCCCGGGCCATGCGGTTCTACGAGGCCGTATGGAAACGGGACTCCGCGCACACCCCCGCCGCCTTCGGCCTGGCCCGCGGCCACCTCGCCGGCGGCGACCGGGACGCCGCCGTCCACGTCCTCGACGAGGTCCCCGCCACCTCCCGCCACCACGACGCCGCCCGCATCGCGGCCGTACGCGTCCGCGCCGGCGTCCTGCACGGCACCCCGCCCACCCCGGCCGGCCTGCGGGACGCCGCCCAGCGGCTGCCCCGGCTCAGCCTCGACGGCGGGGCCGCGGCCGGCGAGTCCCGGGCCCGGCTGGTCGCCGAGGTCCGGGAGAACACCCTGCACAGCCGCCCGGCTCCCGGCTGGGGCCCCGAGTTCCCCGCCGGTGACCTCCTGGGCCCCGGCGACGAGAACAGCCTGCGCACCCTGCTGGAACAGTCCTTCCGGCAGCTCGCCGCGCAGGCCCGCACCGCCGGCGAACACGGCCGGCTGCTCGACCTGGCCCACGCCGTCCGGCCGATGACCACCTTCTGACCCACTCACACTCCCGGGAAGAGGCAGCGATGACCGTGGCCGAGGAGACCGAGGTGACGCTCGCGGTCGGCCAGCACAAGGAACTGCCCGCCGTGCCGGACGTGTCCGGACGCCGGCCCGAACAGGAGATGCACGCCATCCTGGAGATCGGGGTCAGGAGCCGGCCCGGCCCGCAGCACACCGGCGCGCCCGCGCCGGGCACCGGGCCCGCGCTCGCCGAGGTGCTGATCGTCGACACCTCCCGCTCGATGCTCCACCCCGCCGCCAAGCTGCACGCCGCGAAGGACGCCACCGCGGCGGCGGTCCGGATGCTGCCCGACGGAACCGCCTTCGCCGTCCTCTCCGGGCGGTTCGACGCCACCCTCGTCCACCCCGGGCCCGACCGGCCCGTGCTCGCCGTCGCCGGGCCCGCCGAACGCGAGGCCGCCGAACGAGCCGTACGCATCCTGGACGCCGACGGCGGCACCGCCCTGGGCACCTGGCTCGACCTCGCCCGGCGGCTGCTCAAGGACCACCCCGCGCCCGTCAAACACGTCCTGCTCCTCACCGACGGGCGCAACGAACACGACCACCGGGCCGCCATGCCCCTGGACACCGCGCTCGGCGCCTGCGAGGGCCGCTTCGTCTGCGACGCCTGGGGCATCGGCGACGACTGGGACGCCGAACTGCTGCTGCGCATCACCCGGCGGCTGCACGGCCGCGCCCACGCCGTCCGCGCCGAATCCGAACTGACCTCCGCCTACGAGGAGTTGATGGCCGGCTTGCTCGGGACGGCGGTGCCCGAACTGCGCATCCGGCTCACCCCCACCCCCGGCACGGTGATCCGCCAGGTCAAGCAGGTGGTGCCCGCCGAGCAGGACCTGCCGGCCGTCCCGGCCGGGTCCGGCGGGCGCGCCGTGGAGTACGTCACCCGTGCCTGGGGCGACGAGGTACGGCACTTCCAGGTCGTGCTGACCGCCGACCCGACCGGCCGCGAGACCGACGAGGACCTCCAGCTCGCCGCCGTGGAGATCGTCCTGCCCGGCTTCGGCCGACCGGTACGGCTGCCCGCACCGCAGCCCGTCCTGGTGCGCTGGACCGACAACCCGCGCGACGCCTCCCGGCAGTATCCCGGCGTGCGCCGCCACGAGCGGTACCAGCAGGCCGGCGCCGCCGTCGCCCGTGCCTATCGCGCCTGGCTGCGCGGCCCGGACGGCAGCGCCACGGCCGACCACGCCCTCGGTCAGGCGCTCGCCCTGGCCGACGAACTGGGCGACGCCCCACTCCGCGACGCGCTCCGGCGCATCGAGGCGACACCGGGCACCGGCCGCGTCCGCCCCGGCCTCAAGGACGTCGACTGGCAACACCTGATCCTCTCCAGCGCCCTGACCACCCCACCGGCCCGGACGGCCGGGGGTGGGGGGTCCGGGCCGGTGGGTGGTGTGTCGGTACCGCCCGGGGACGGTGCGGCCGCACCGCCTGGGGATGCTGTGCCCGCATCACCCGGGGCGGACGCCCGCCTGTCGCCCGGGTCCGGGGCCGGCGTGCCGGCACCGCCCGGTGGCGGTGTCCCCGTACGCTCCGGCGACGGCGCCCCCGCATCGCACACGCCCGATGGTTCCCTGCCTCCCGAGGCCGACGACCCACCGCTCCCCGAGGCCGACGCCCCTGTACCGGCGGGAGCCGGTGTCGCTCCTGCCGTCCTACCCGGCGGCCCCGGCACCCCGGATGCTCCCCATGCCCCCGTCCCCGCCGTCCCCGCCGTTCCCGTGCGTGCCGACGGGCTTGTGGAGTGTCCGGGGTGTCGGTGGCTCGGGCCGGCCGAGTCCGTGTACTGCGGGGGTGCCTGTGGGCGGCGGCTGAGGGAGGCGTCGGAGTGAAGGGCGGCGAGGCGACGTCGGCCGGTGCCGGCGGGGGCACCGGCGGGTCCGGGAGGCCGTGGCCGCCGCGCGGGCGGGCGCGGACGGCCGACCGCCGCGCAGCCGCCCGGGCGGACCGCAACCCGCTCACCCGGCTCCTCGGTGCCGGCCGGCGCCCGCCGGACGGCGGCAGCACGACCGCGTACGACCTCGCGGTACGCCACCGCCTGCTGCTGGCCCTGTCGGTCCTGCTCACCCTCTCCCTGTTCCTGTCGTACCAGGGCGTGCACGGCGACGCCGATCCGCTGCGCACCGCCAGCGCCCCGGCGGTGCTGTCCCTCGACACCGCGCAGTACGCCCTGGGCCAGGCCCAGCGGGACGCCGGAGCGGCGGCACCGACCAGCGACTTCCAGAAGCAGATCTCGGTCGCCGCGCACAGCCTCGCGGCGGCCGCCGGTGACGACGTCGGCGGCCCGGCGGGCCGGCAGGCCCTGCTGACGGTCGCCGGGCTGATCACCGTGTACGCCGTGAAGGTGCAGCAGTCCCAGCTCCAGCCGGAAGAGGACGTGCTGCGCGAGGCGTACCGCCGCTACGCCACCAGCATCCTGAGCGATGAAGGCTCGGGGATACAGGCCCGGCTGACGGCCCTCCAGCGCCAGCAGCGCGCCGCCGTGCACCGGCAGACCTCGTTCGGCCCGCTGCTGTGGCTCGCCTGGACCGTGACGCTGCTGCTGGCCCTCGCTCTGGCCGCCGCGCTGGTGGAGACACAGCTCTTCCTCCGCCGCCGCTTCCGGCGCCGCTACAACCGGCACCTCATCGCGGCAGGCGTCCTGCTGCTCGGCGGGGTGGCCGTCACCGTGCTGTTCACCGTGTGGACCCAGCAGGGCATGGCGGACACCCGCGCCCTGCTCGGACGCCGGCTGGACGGACCGGACATCACCGACGCGGGGCGGCACACCGCCTCGTACCTCGCGCACACCGGCTTCCGTGCGGCAGCCGCCGGGTGGATCCTGATAGGAGGCGTCCTGCTCATGGCACTGGCCGAGACGGGGCTGCGACGGCACATGGACGACTACCGGTTCAGGCCCCGGTGAGCGCGCGGCACAGCGGTCCCGCGCCGGCCGCCCCCGGGCGCCGCCCCCGCCCCTCCCGCCGCCTCGTCCGCATCGTGACGCTGGTGGCGGCCTGTCTGGCCGTCCTGGTGGCGGCCGTCGTGGTGGGCGTGCGCACCCTCGGGCGGGAGCCCACCGTCACCTTGCTGGCCAACTGGACCGACGACGACGAAACGAGGTTCCGCAAGGCGGTGATCGAGCCGTTCGAGCGGGAGTACCACATCCGGGTCGAGTACCAGGGCAGCTCCGCCGAGAGCCAGGTGCTGGGCGCCGACGTGGAGGCCGGGACGCCGCCCGACGTGGTGGTGCTCACCGGCCCCGGTGAACTCGCCGAGTACGCCCGGCAGAAGAACCTCGTCGCCCTGGAGGGCCTCGTCCCGCGCGGCGCCTTCGGGGCGTCCTGGGCCACGCCGCTCGCGGACGGCCACGTGTACTGGTTCCCGCTCAAGGCCGACCTGAAGAGCATCGTCTGGTATCCGGCGGGTGTAGGCGCACAGCAGCGCGCCGACGCGGCGAAGCAGCCGGCCCAGTGGTGTGTCGGCATGGGCTCCGGTGCCACCAGCGGCTGGCCCGGTACGGACTGGATCGAGGACATCCTGCTCCAGCAGTCCGGTCCGCGCGTCTACACGCAGTGGGCGCGCGGCGACCTGTCCTGGCGCTCGAAGGCGGTCCGACGGGCGTGGACGACCTGGGGCGAGCTGGTCGGCGCCGGCGGCGAACGGGATCTCGTCCGGCGGGCCCTGCTGACCCCGTACGGCGGGGCGTCCCAGCCGATCACCACGGTTCCGCGCGGCTGCACCCTGGAACACCAGGCGTCGTTCATCCGCAAGAAGACCCGCTGGGAACGCGCCGACGGCCGGTACGAACCCTCCGCCCGCCGCATCCCCGGGGCCACCGGCAACGGCGCGTGGGAGGTGTCCGGGGACCTGGTCGCCCTGCTGCACGCCACCCCGGAGGCGGAGCGGCTGATCCGCTACCTCGCCTCCGCCGACGCCCAACGCGCCTGGAGCGTCGCGGAGTCCGGCTTCTCCGTCAACGCCGGTGCGCAGCCCGCCCCCGGCAGCGCCGGTCCCGCCTGGCACCGCTCCCTCGCGGGCATCCTCATCGACGACCACGCGGTGCACTGCTTCGACGCCTCCGACGCGATGCCGCCCTCGGTGCGCGACGCGTTCGCCGAGGCGACCATCGAGTTCCTCGCCCACCCCCGCCACCTGGACGCCCTGCTGCGCTCCCTGGACACCCTCAGCGGCACCCCGGGCCTGACCTGGGTGCCCTCGGTGTGCGACCGCGTGCCGTGAACCGGCCGGCGTGTCCCCGCCGGCCGCTGCGCTCCCCTACAGCCAGTCCCGCCGCTTGAACACCAGGTACAGGGCGGTGCACACCACCGCCATCAGGCCGATCGCGAAGGGATAGCCGAACAGCCAGTGCAGTTCCGGCATGTGGTCGAAGTTCATGCCGTAGATCGTGCCGACGAGAGTCGGCGCGAACAGGATCGCCGCCCAGGACGAGATCTTCTTGACCTCCTCGTTCTGTTCGAAGCCCGCCTCCGCGAGGGCCCGCATCTCCGCGTTCTGCTGCTGGGTGACCAGGGTCGCGTTGACGGTGAGGATCTCGGTGAGGGCCTGGCGGAAGCCGTCGACGCGTTCGCTGGTGTGCGTGACGTGGTCGGCGACGTCCCTGAGGTAGCGCTGGAGTTCCTCGTCGGTCTCGTACTTGGCGAACCCGGCCATCAGGCCGTGCAGCATGCCGACGAGGGGGCGGGTGGCGCGCTGGAACTCGACCATCTCGCGGGAGAGTTCGTAGATGCGTCGGGAGACCTCGGGGTCGCCGCGGAACACCTCGGTCTCGATCTCGTCGATGTCGTTCTGGACGCCGGCCACGACGGGCGCGTAGCCGTCGACCACCGCGTCCAGGATCGCGTACAGCACCGCCTCCGGGCCGAGTGCCAGCAGCTCGGGTGCGTCCTCCATGCGGCGGCGGACCGCCGACAGGTCGGGGGCGTCGCCGTGCCGGACCGTGATCACGAAGTCGGGGCCGACGAAGACGTGCAGTTCGCCGAAGTCGACCTCCTCGGGGGCGTCGAGGTAGCGGGCGGCGCGCAGCACGACGAACAGGGTGTCGCCGTACCGTTCCAGCTTGGGCCGCTGGTGGGCCTCCATGGCGTCCTCGATGGCCAGCGGGTGAAGATCGAACTCGGCTGCCAGGGAATGGAGTTCGCTGCCGGTGGGCCGGGCGAGACCGATCCAGGCCATGCCCCTCGGCTGCTCGCGCAGCTCGTGGTAGGTCTCGGCCAGGGTGGCGGGTGAGGAGACGCGGACGCCGTCGCGGTAGAGCACGGCCCGTACGACGTCCGCCGGGTCGGCGGCCCCGGCCGCTGCGGGGGAGGACGTGGGCGGCCCGGCGGCGGAGGGCTGGGCCGGTGCCAGGGCGCGGCGCCAGCCGGACCTGCGGCCGCCGTTCCTGCCGTTGGGTCGCTCGGGCATCGGCCGCCTCCCGGTGGTGCCCGCGCCGGGCGTGCTCACCCGGCGCGGCTACCAGCAGGATATCCGCGGCCCGCCGCGACCGGCGGAAGCCACGGTGCGGATCCCGGCGGAAGTAGCGGACCGAAGGTGTCCGCGATCGGTGTCACCATGCGGTCATGACGACGGACAGTGCGACGAAGAGCGGCGCGGCGGCCGTTCCGGTCCTCGACGCCCGGGCCCTGAACCGCGCCACCCTCGCCCGGCAGCTCCTGTTGCACCGTTCCGGGCGGTCCGTCCTGGACGCGGTCGGCCACCTGCTGGGGCTCCAGGCCCAGAACACCCGGCCCCCGTACTACGCGCTGGCCGCGCGCCTCGACGGCTTCGCGCCGGAACGGCTGTCCACCCTCATGGCCGGCCGTCGGGTCGCCCGTACCGTCACCCTGCGCTCCACGATCCACACCCACACCGCCGAGGACTGCCTCGCCCTGCGGCTCTTCGTCCAGCCGGCCCGCCGGCGCGAGCTGGGCGGCTTCCGCACCGGACTGGCCGGCGTCGACCTGGACCGCCTCGCCGTCGTCGCCCGCGAGCTGGTCGAGGCCGGGCCGCGGACCATGGCCCAGCTGCGCCAGGACCTCGGCGCCGTGTGGCCGGACGCCGATCCGCAGGCCCTCGGCGTCGCCGCCCGCTGCACGCTTCCGCTGGTCCAGGTCACCCCGCGCGGCCTGTGGGACGAGAGCGGCCAGGTCGCCCTCACCACCGCGGAGCACTGGCTGGGCCGACCCGCCGGTCCGGCCCCGACCGCGGAGTCCGTGGTCCTGCGCTATCTCGCCGCCTTCGGGCCCGCCTCCGTGCGGGACATGCAGGCCTGGGCCGGACTGACCCGCCTGCGGTCCGTGTTCGAAAGCCTGCGCTCCCGGTTGCTGACCTTCCGTGACCCGGCCGGCGTGGAACTCTTCGACCTTCCCGACGCCCCGCGCCCCGACCCGGCCTGCCCGGCCCCGCCCCGCTTCCTGCCCGAGTTCGACAACCTCCTGCTCTCCCACGCCGACCGCACTCGCGTCGTACCGCCGGCCCACCGGGGCCGGAACCGGACGGGCAACCAGGCGCACCGCACCCTCCTGGTCGACGGCTTCCTGGCCGGCCTGTGGCGGCTCGACACCGATGCCCTGGTCATCGAGCCGTTCGGCACGCTGCCGAAGGCCGCGCGCGAGGAGGTGGCCGAGGAGGGGGAGCGGCTGCTGCGCGTGCTGCACCCGGGCCGGTCGTACGACATCCGGTTCTCCGCGGCCGTGCGGCGGTGAGCCGGACACAGCGGGGAGAGGGATGTTGGAGAGGGGGCGTTGCGGGCCGCTCGTGGTGGCCCGCAACGCCCCCCGGCGGTTACCCGAGGTGTGCTCGGGAAGTCTTCCGGGTCACGAGTTGACCTGCGCGGTCACCAGGTCCGAGAAGGTGGCCAGCCGGGTGTAGACACCCGGGTAGCCCGCCTCCGCGCACCCCTCGCCCCAGGAAGTGATCCCTGCCAGGACGCCCCCGATGAGCAGGGGACCGCCGCTGTCGCCCTGGCAGGTGTCGACGCCGCCGGAGGTGTATCCGGCGCAGACCATGTCGGACTGGACGAAGTCCGAACCGTAGGAGGAACGGCAGCTGGAGTCGGCCACGACCGGGACGGTCGCGGTCCGCAGCTGGTTGGAGGAGCCGCCGCTCTCCGAGGTGGTGCCCCAGCCGAGGATCCGGGCCGTGGTGCCGGCCGCGTAGACGCCCGTCTGGGTGGAGGAGACGTACGACGCCGTGGTGTACGGCATCGACGTCGACAGGGTCAGCACGGCCACGTCGTCGCCGTTGGTGGCGTCGGAGTAGTCCGGGTTGATCCAGATCTTGCTGACCTTGCCGACCGTGCCGTTGGTGCCGTTGAGGTAGGTCCGGCCGCCGACGACGCGGACGCCTGCGGTGGTCTCGCCGACCATGCAGTGGGCGGCCGTCACGACCTTCCTGGGCGCCACCAGGGTGCCGCCGCAGAACTGGTTCTGGGACGCGTCCGTGATCTGCATCATGAACGGGTACGCGGTCGTCGTGGTCGTCGTCCCGCCGACGACGGGCTGGGGGGCGGCGCTCGCCGTCGGCGCGGCGAGCAGCGCGGTCGTGGCGGCGGCGGCGGTGGCCACCAGGGTCGCGGCGGTCTTTCTCACACGTAGGGTCCCGAACATGAGTCTCCTCAGTGGGGGTTGCACCGGTGGGGGTCGCGCGGGTGTGGGGAGTGCATGGGGCGGGGGTCCCCTGCTCGAGCACGGTCGGGAGCTCGAAGAGGGGACCGACCCCCATGTGCCCGGGCGAGCGGCACGCCCTTTACGCTAGGACCCGGAACCCTCGGCTCCCAATGAGGGAACCCCCTAGGGGGTTGGGTGAGGGAAAACCCTCGGTCCGGCTCAGTTAACAAGGGCGCTGCTCAGTTCGCGCGGTGACCTGCCGCCAATCGGACGATGTCGACGCGCGACCGGATCCCCAGTTTCCGGTAGACCCGGGTCAGGGTCGCCTCCACCGTCTTCACGCTGATGAACAGCCGGGCGGCGATCTCCCGGTTGGTGGCGCCCTCCATGACCAGCGCGGCCACCTGACGCTCCATCGCGGCGAGCCCGTCCAGGGCGTGCAGCGCCTCCGGCACGGCCGGGGGCACTTCCCGCTCGGGGGTGGCGAGTGCTTCGTCCACCTGGCGCAACCAGGGCAGCGCCCGGCAGCGCCGGAACATCCGGGCGGCCTCGTCGAAGACGTCGGCCGCACCGGTCCGGGGCGCCCCCTCGGCCGGGCGCCTGCCCCGCAGCCCGGCCAGCGCGAACGCGGCCCGCGCCTCCTCCAGGCCGTAGCCGAGCTTGCCGAGCCGGTCCTGAGCGGACGTCAGCTGGGCGAGCGCGGCCTCCAGGTCGCCACGCGCGGCACGCACCAGGGCCTCGGACCGGTCGAGGACGGCGAGGACGCTCTCCCGGCCGAGCCGCAGCGCGTGCTCGCGGCTGACGTCGAGGACGTCCTGCGCCTCGCCGGGCTCACCCGTCCGGACGAGTGCCTCGGCGAGGTCACCCTGCCAGCGGCCCCGGGCCGGGTCGGTGATGCCGAGCGCCAGCTCCAGCCCGCGCACCCGGCGCAGCGAACGGACGGTGCCCGCCGGGTCCCCGGCCACCAGTTGGGCGTACCCGAGGGCACCCAGGGCCCGCGACAGATACATCTGGTCGCCGTCCTCCTCGGCGTGCTCCACCGCCTCCCGGGCGAGCGCCAGCGCCCGGTCCACGTCGCCGCCGGAGGCCTCCGCGAGCGAGGTCAGCATCGCGGAGGCGGTCTCGCCGATGCCGGAGTCCCGGGCGAGCCGCAGGCTCTCGCGGGCCAGGTCGAGCGCGCGCCCGCAGTGCCCGGCTCGCAGTTCCGTCTCGGCGAGGCCGCGCAGGAAGTGCACCTCGCTCTCGACCGAGCCGCGCCGGCGGACCTCGCGCAGCAGTGCGGTGACCGTGGCCCGGGCCTCGGCCAGCTGGTCGCCCATGACCAGCCAGCGGAAGCGGGCGCTGCCCGCGCCGTTGTGATGCCAGGCGACCCGCGGGTCCTGGGGTTCCCGCAGAGCCCGCTTGATGGTGCGGGGCGCCTCCGGATGGCCCATCAGGGTCTCGGTCTGCGCCTGGAAGGCGAGGGAGAGCAGTTCGGTGCGCCGGTCGCCGCCGGACGCGGCCAGCCCGGCGGCGTGCGCGGCGGCCTCCCGGGCCTCGGTGAAGTCGCCCTCCACGATCAGCGCCCGCCAGGCCAGCTGGTAATGGACTAGGGCGAGCAGCCGGGGGTCCTCGCCGGCGTCGGAGAGGGCCTGCGGGAAGACGGCGTCGACCTCGGCCATGGTGTGGCCGGCGCTGTCGATGACGATCATCCAGGCCCGCACCCGGTCGGCGGCCACGGTCGCCCGGCTCAGTACCTCGCGGGCGATGTCCCGGGCCAGGTCGACCTCGCCGGCGGTGATCGCGTCCTCGGCGGCCTGGAGCCGGCGCTCCTCCTGCCGCGGTGTCCCGTCGGCGGGGGTGTGCCGGGCGGCGAGCAGTCCGAGCTGGGCGGCGACCGAGGGTGCGCCGCGGTCCCGGGCGAGGGCCGCGGCCTCGGCGAGCCGGGCGGCGACCCGCGGGTCGGTGCCGGTGGTGGCGAGGGCCAGGTGCCGGGCCCGTTCGATGGGGTCGGAGGCCGCGGTGGACAGCGCCGCGTGCGCGGCCCGTCGCTCCTGGGCGGGGGTCTCCGCGTACAGCGCGGCGGATATCAGCGGGTGCGCGAACCGTACGGCCGGCGCGTCGGGCTCGGTGGCCAGCAGCCCGAGTTCGGCGGCCTGGGCACACTCGGCCTCGGCGTTCTCCCGGCCGGCCGCGTGCAGCAGCGCCGGAGTGGGCCGGGCTCCGGCGCTGGCCACCAGCAGGGTGCGGCGGGCCTCCACCGACAGCATGTCCAGGCGGCTGAGGACCAGGGCGCGCAGCGAGGTCGGCACCGGCAGCGGCTCGCCGGGGCGGGGCGGGGTGGGGCTCTCGGCGAGGGCGCGGCCCAGCTCCAGCGCGAACAGCGGGTTGCCGCCGCTGGTGCGGTGGATCTCGCGGACCGTGGACCGGGACAGGCCACCGTGGCCGCGGTGGCCGAGCAACTGGGCGGTCTGGGTGCGGGAGAGCGCGCCGAGCCGGACGGCGAGGGTGTCCGGCGGGCAGGAGTGCAGGTGGCGGTCGTACTCCTGGCTGCTCTGCCCTTCGGTGCGTACGGCGCAGAGCAGCTGCACCGGGGTGCCCTCCAGGCGCCGGGCGGCGAAGCCGAGCAGTTCGGCGCTGGCCGGGTCGAGCCACTGGAGGTCGTCGGCGACGATCAGCACCGGGCCGTCGGCGGCGAGGGCGCGCAGCGCGGAGAGCACGGCCAGGCGCAGGGCGAGGCCGTCGCGCTGGAGGCTGGACTCGCCGCGGCCGGTGAGCGCCGACTCCAGGGCGGTGCGCTGGGCGGCCGGCAGGCGCGGGGCGATGTCGTCGAGGACCAGGCCGAGGAGGTCGGCGAGGGCCAGGAACGGAAGGTGGGATTCGGACTCCGTCGCCGAGCAGCGCAAGACCCTGCGGGCGGTGGCGCCGTAATCCTCGGCCAATGCCCGCAGGACGGTGGATTTCCCTATTCCGGCGGGGCCGTGGAGCAGCACACTGCCCCCGGAGGCGAGTTGCCCGCGGGCGCCGGTGAACAGCTCCTCGCGGCCGATGACCAGGTCGGGGCGGCACCTGGCAGGCTCCTGGAAGTCCCGTCGCACGGTCACCGCTCCCCTCGTGTGTCGTGTCCGGGCCAAATTCTAGGCAACGATCCTGGAAATTCGGACGGAAGCCGTGGTGAGGGAAATAACAAACGGTCGAGCAGAGGGAAATTCAAAGCACCGCCGCATGAATGGCAGGTTTCCTTCCGGTCTCCGCGCTACGGCAGCAGTCCCGCCCTGCGGGCCGCGGTCACCGCCTCTCCTCGTGTGTGGGCGCCCAGCTTCCGCATCGCCGAGCGCAGGTAACCCTTGACCGTCTCCGGCCGCAGACCCAGCCGCTCGGCCACCGCCGTGTTGGTGGCGCCCGCCGCCACCCAGGACAGCACGTCCAGCTCGCGTGGCGCCAGGGTCACGCCGCCGGCTCGTGGCGGCGTGGTCAGCAGCCCGCAGGCGGCGAGGAGTTCGGCCCGCAGACCCGGGTCGGTGATCCTGGGGACCAGGGCCCGCAGCGCGGCATGTGCCTCGCGCACCTGTTCCCACTCCGCGCCCCGGTCGACGCGGTCCGGCTCCGGCCGGCCCGCGGCCAGCAGCCCCCGCGTCTCGTCCCGCACCACCAGCGCCTGCTCCACGTCCCGCGCCGCCGCCACCGCCGCGCCCAGCGTGCGGTCGCCGAGCGGTTCGGCCGAGCGCAGCGCCCCGTACAGCACCCCGCGCACCCGGCGCCGGACCACGACCGGCACCGCGAGCACCGAGCGGATGCCCTCGGCGGCCACCGGCACGTCGTACTCGTGGCTGATCTGCCGGGAGCTGGAGTAGTCCGTCACCGCGCACGGCCGGGCCAGCGCCACGGCCCTGCCGCCGAGCCCGCTGCCGGAGGTGACCACGAGCGCGTGCAGCGAGGCCGTGGTCGTGCCGCTCAGCTCGCTGATGCGGATCCGCGGCCGGCCGGGTTCCACCAGCCCGCCGAAGGCGACCGGAAGGCCCGTCGCACGCCGCAGCCGGGCCAGCGCGCCACCGATCACCACCTCGCTCACCGGGTCCGCCGTCACCTTGTCCGCCCCTTCGGCAGTCCTCACCCCCGTTCGGGGGTAGTGAGACCTGCATCACGGATTAGACGATGCCGGAGAGCCGCCCGGCAATGGTCCGGGAACATGGGAGGACAGATGACGACGGCGACCGACGCCTTCAGGGGCGCCCGGGACTTCCTGCTGGAGCACCGCGAGGACTACGCCACCGCCTACGACGGGTTCGCCTGGCCGCGGCCCGAGCACTTCAACTGGGCGCTGGACTGGTTCGACGTGATCGCCGACGGCAACGACCGGACCGCGCTGCACATCGTGGAGGAGGACGGCACCGAGACCCGGCTCTCCTTCGCCGAACTGGCCGACCGCTCCAACCGGGTGGCCCGGTGGCTGCGCGAGCGCGGGGTCGCCGCCGAGGACCGCGTCCTCGTCATGCTCGGCAACCAGGCGGAGCTGTGGGAGACCGCGCTGGCCGCGATGAAACTGCGCGCGGTCGTCATCCCGGCCACCCCGCTGCTCGGCCCGGCCGACCTGCGCGACCGGGTGGAGCGGGGCCGCGTGAAGCACGTGATCGTCCGGGCGGAGGACACGGCCAAGTTCGCCGACGTGCCCGGCGCCTACACCCGGATCGCGGTCGGCGGCCTGCCGGAGGAGGGCTGGGAGCCGTACGAGGACGCCTACCCGGGCTCCGCCGAGTTCCTCCCCGACGGCCCCACCCTCGCCGACGACCCGCTGATGCTCTACTTCACCTCGGGTACGACCGCCCGCCCCAAACTGGTCGAGCACACCCACACCTCGTACCCGATCGGGCACCTGGCCACCATGTACTGGATCGGTCTGAAACCCGGTGACGTGCATCTGAACATCTCCTCGCCGGGCTGGGCCAAGCACGCCTGGTCCAACCTGTTCGCTCCGTGGAACGCCGAGGCGACCGTCTTCGTCGTCAACTACACCCGCTTCGACGCGGCCCGGCTGATGGCCGGCATGGACCGGGCCGGCGTCACCACGTTCTGCGCGCCGCCCACCGTGTGGCGCATGCTCATCCAGGCCGACCTGGGCCTGCTGCGCACCCCGCCCCGTGAGGCGCTGGCGGCCGGCGAGCCGCTCAACCCCGAGGTCATCGAGCAGGTCCGCCGGGCCTGGGGCGTGACCGTCCGGGACGGTTTCGGGCAGACCGAGACCGCGGTGCAGGTCTCCAACAGCCCCGGCCAGCCGGTGAAGACGGGCTCGATGGGCCGTCCCAGCCCCGGATTCCGGGTGGAACTCCTCGATCCGGTCTCCGGCGCGCCCGGCGTCACCGAGGGGGAGATCGCCCTCGACCTCACCGAGCGCCCGGTCGGCCTGATGACCGGCTACCACGGTGACCCCGACCGCACGGCGGAGGTCATGGCGGGCGGCTACTACCGCACGGGTGACATCGCCTCCCGCGACGAAGAGGGGTATCTCACCTATGTCGGGCGCAGTGACGACGTGTTCAAGGCCTCCGACTACAAGGTGAGCCCGTTCGAGCTGGAGAGCGCGCTGCTGGAGCACGAGGCGGTGGCCGAGGCGGCCGTCGTGCCCGCCCCGGACGAGCTGCGCCTCGCCGTGCCGAAGGCGTACGTCGTCCTGGCCGCGGGCTGGCAACCGGGCCCCGGCACCGCGAAGATCCTCTTCGAGCACTCCCGCAGCGTGCTCGCCCCCTACAAGCGCATCCGGCGGCTGGAGTTCGGCGCGCTGCCCAAGACCGTCTCCGGCAAGATCCGCCGCATCGAGCTGCGCGAGGCGACGGCCGCGGGCTCACGGAACGAGTACCGCGAGGAGGACTTCAGATGACGGTGACCCCTCGACTGTCGTACGCCCACGGGACGGGCACCACAGCCCTGCTCGGCGACACGATCGGCGCCGGTCTCGGCCGGGCCGTGGCCGCGTGGCCGGACCGCGAGGCGCTGGTCGACGTGCCGTCCGGGCGGCGCTGGACGTACGCGCGGTTCGCCGCCGACGTCGAGGAACTGGCGTGCGCGCTGCTGGCGAGCGGGGTGGCCCGGGGCGACCGGGTGGGCATCTGGGCGGTCAACTGCGCCGAGTGGGTGCTGGTGCAGTACGCCACCGCCCGGGTCGGTGCCGTCATGGTCAACATCAACCCGGCCTACCGCACGCACGAGCTGCGGTTCGTCCTCGACCAGGCCGGGATCTCCCTGCTGTTCGCCTCCCTGCGGCACCGGACGAGCGACTACCGGGCGATGGTCGAGGAGGTGCGGCACGCGTGTCCGCGGCTGCGGGAGACCGTGTACATCGGCGACCCGGGCTGGGAGGCGTTCACCGCGCGCGGGGCGCGTCCGTCGGACGCACTGCGGGACGAACTGCGGGCCAGGGAAGCCTCGTTGTCCTGCGACGACCCGATCAACATCCAGTACACCTCGGGCACGACCGGCTTCCCGAAGGGCGCCACCCTCTCCCACCACAACATCCTCAACAACGGTTACTTCGTGGGGGAGTCGGTCGCCTACACCGAGCAGGACCGGATCTGCATCCCGGTGCCGTTCTACCACTGCTTCGGCATGGTCATGGGCAACCTCGCGGCCACCTCGCACGGCGCCTGCATGGTCGTCCCGGCCCCCTCCTTCGACCCCGCGGCCACCCTGGACGCCGTACAGCGTGAGCGCTGCACGTCCCTCTACGGCGTCCCGACCATGTTCATCGCCGAGCTGAACCTGCCGGACTTCGCCTCCTACGACCTGTCCTCCCTGCGCACCGGCATCATGGCGGGTTCCCCCTGCCCGGTGGAGGTGATGAAGCGGGTGGTCGGCGAGATGCACATGGAGCAGGTCTCCATCTGCTACGGCATGACGGAGACGTCCCCGGTGTCGTTGCAGACGCGGATCGAGGACGACCTGGAGCACCGCACCGCCACCGTCGGCCGGGTGCTGCCCCATCTGGAGGTCAAGGTGGTCGACCCGGCCACCGGGGTGACCCAGCCCCGGGGGACGGCGGGCGAGCTGTGCACGCGCGGCTACAGCGTGATGCTCGGCTACTGGGACGAGCCGGAGAAGACCGCCGAGGCGATCGACGCGGGCCGCTGGATGCACACCGGGGACCTCGCGGTGATGCGTGAGGACGGATACGTGGAGATCGTCGGCCGGATCAAGGACATGATCATCCGGGGTGGCGAGAACATCTACCCGCGCGAGATCGAGGAGTTCCTCCACGCCCACCCCGGCATCCGGGACGTCCAGGTCGTCGGGGTGCCGCACGAGCGGTACGGCGAGGAGGTCCTCGCCTGTGTCATCCCGGCCGACCCCGCGGACCCGCTCACCCTGGAGGACCTCCGCTCCTTCTGCGCGGACCGGCTCGCGCACTACAAGATCCCCAGCAGGCTGCGGATCCTCGACTCCTTCCCCATGACGGTGTCGGGCAAGGTGCGCAAGGTGGAGCTCCGGGAGACGTACGGGGCGTGAGACGGCGGGGACCGATCACCCACTGAGGGCTCCACGGCGGGCCCCGGACGAGCGCGCTGTCGGCGGCGTGCTCGGCCGGGGCCCGTTCGGCGTGCCGGTGACCGGGACGGTGTGACCGGCGCCCGGTGGCCTCCCGTCCCGCCGCTCCTCTCCCCGCACTCCCGTCCGGCGCTCGCCGCTTCGCGGACCACCCTTGACGCCCCTGTCCGGTCCACCTACATTACTTCCAGATAGTAGAAGTAGTATTCCACAATGCGAAATATTGTGGAAGGTCGACCACTGGAGACCGTGCTCGCCGCGGGGCGCGACGGGAGTACGCATCCGACAGCCGAAGCAGGAGTACTCGATGGCCCGTATGACCGCTGCCCGCGCGGCAGTTGAGATCCTCAAGCGCGAGGGCGTCACCGACGCCTTCGGAGTGCCGGGCGCGGCGATCAACCCGTTCTACAAGGCCCTCCAGGAAGGTGGCGGCATCAGCCACACCCTCGCCCGCCACGTCGAGGGCGCCTCGCACATGGCCGAGGGCTACACCCGCACCCGACCGGGCAACATCGGCGTCTGCATCGGCACGTCGGGTCCCGCCGGCACCGACATGATCACCGGTCTGTACTCGGCCATCGGCGACTCCGTCCCGATCCTGTGCATCACCGGCCAGGCGCCGACGCACGTCATCCACAAGGAGGACTTCCAGGCCGTCGACATCGCCTCGATCGCCAAGCCGGTCACGAAGATGGCGGTGACCGTCCTGGAGGCCGCGCAGGTCCCCGGTGTCTTCCAGCAGGCCTTCCACCTGATGCGCTCGGGCCGGCCCGGCCCCGTCCTGATCGACCTGCCGATCGACGTGCAGCTCACCGAGATCGAGTTCGACGTGGAGACGTACGAGCCGCTCCCCGTCTACAAGCCGGCCGCGACCCGCGCCCAGATCGAGAAGGCGATCTCCTACCTGCTCGACTCCGAGCGCCCGGTCATCGTCGCCGGCGGCGGCGTCATCGGCGCCGACGCCGCCGACCTGCTGGCCGAGTTCGCCGAACTGACCCGGACCCCGGTCATCCCCACCCTCATGGGCTGGGGCACGCTGCCCGACGACCACGAGCTGAACGCCGGCATGGTCGGCGTCCAGACCTCCCACCGGTACGGCAACGCCACCTTCCTGGAGTCCGACTTCGTCCTCGGCATCGGCAACCGCTGGGCCAACCGCCACACCGGCTACAAGCTGGACGTCTACCGGCGGGGCCGCACGTTCGTCCACGTCGACATCGAGCCCACCCAGATCGGCAAGATCTTCCCGCCGGACTACGGGGTCGTCTCCGACGCCAAGGCCGCGCTGGAGCTGTTCGTCGAGGTGGCGAAGGAACTGAAGGCGGCGGGCCGGCTCCCGGACCGCTCCGACTGGGTTGCCTCCACCCAGGAGCGCAGGGCGACGCTGCTGCGCCGTACGCACTTCGACAACGTGCCCATGAAGCCGCAGCGCGTGTACGAGGAGATGAACAGGGCCTTCGGCCCGGACACCCGGTACGTCACCACGATCGGCCTCTCCCAGATCGCCGGCGCGCAGATGCTGCACGTCTACAAGCCGCGCCACTGGATCAACTGCGGCCAGGCCGGCCCGCTCGGCTGGACCGTCCCGGCCGCGATCGGCGTCGCCAAGGCCGACCCGGACGCGCCGGTCGTCGCGCTCTCCGGCGACTACGACTTCCAGTTCATGATCGAGGAGCTGGCGGTCGCCGCCCAGCACAAGATCCCGTACGTGCACGTCCTGGTGAACAACGCCTACCTCGGCCTGATCCGGCAGGCCCAGATCGGCCTGGACATCAACTTCCAGGTCAACCTGGAGTTCGAGAACATCAACGCGCCGGAGCTGGGCGTCTACGGCGTCGACCACGTCAAGGTCGCCGAGGGCCTGGGCTGCAAGGCCATCCGGGTCACCGAGCCGGACCAGCTGGGCGCCGCCTTCGAACAGGCGAAGAAGCTGGCCGCCGAGTACCGGGTGCCGGTCGTCGTCGAGGCGATCCTGGAGCGGATCACCAACATCTCGATGAGCCGCACCATGGACATCAGCGACATCTCCGAGTTCGAGGACCTGGCCACCGAGCCCGGCCACGCGCCGACGTCGGTCAGGCCCCTGAAGGTCTGACCCGCCCGGCACGGACAAGGGGCGGCCCGTCCACCAGGACGGCCGCCCCTTTGCCGTGCCCGCCCGCCCGGCCCGGCCGACCCCGCCGCCCCGGTGGGGCGGGAAGCGGCCCCCCGTCGCCCGCGTCCCGCCCCACCGGGGGCCGGCGGCGTACGGCCCGTACGGCCCGCGTGACGCCCCCGTGCGGGGTCCGCCGCCCCCGTGTCGGCGGGCCCCGCGTGCCGATAATGTGCCCGACGGCAGGCGCAGTTGAAGCCCCCGCGGCAGTGTTCAGAGGTTGATTTGAGGTTCTCCGGGCCGCGTACGGCCGCTGCCGCACGCGGCGCCGCTCCGGCTCGTGGTCCTACAGCTCCTGCTCCGACAGCCCGGGCCAGTCGTCCGGCCCCCCGCCCTGCCACTCGATGAGATCGCTCTCCTCCACCTCGACGCGGTCCAGGTCGGTGAGCCGCAGGATCTCCACGACGTCGTCCAGATGGGACGCGATCCCGAGGATGACGTCCCCCTCGGTGACGCGCCGGGAGCCGTCCAGGGCGGGCGGGTGGACCACGATGTGCGGATGCTGCGTCGGATTGCCCATGGCTTCAGCGTGCTGCGGAAGCGGCGCCCGCGCACCCCGGGCCGGCCGGGCCGCCGGGAACACGCGAAAGCGCCCCCTGGGCCAGGGGGCGCTGCGGGCAGCGTGTGATGACCGTCCGACGGCGCGAGGCTGGGCGCGACAGGACGTTCGCGCCGCCGGACGGGGTGGGCGGGCCCCATGGCACGGGGCCGGGTGGGACCGCGGTGGGAGCGATGGAGCCGGGCGCCCTTCCCTCTGGTCGAGAAGGGGGACCGGGTCCTTCACCACCGCACTGGCTCGCACGCCACCGCGGTCCTCGCCCTGCCCGCGCTCTGTGCCGGCGGCCACCCCTCATCGGGACCGTCCGGCGTCCTGCGCGGGCCGCGTACGCAACCATGACCTCCAGTCGGACTGCGTACGCTGCTTTGGGGATTCCCGGGATCAGTCCTCGCGCAGGGCGCGGACCGCCTCCTCCACGCGCTTGCCGTACTCGGGGTCGGCGGCGTGGAAGTGGGCCAGGTTCTTCTCGATCACGTCGTCGCGGGAGACCTGCGAGAGGCCGCCGGCGATGTTCGCGATCAGGCGGGACTTCTCGTCCTGCGACATCAGGCGGTACAGCTCGCCCGCCTGGAAGAAGTCGTCGTCCTTGGTGTGCAGGGGCGCCTCGTGGGTGCCCGAGTGGCCGTGGACCGCGAGGGGGGCCGACAGCGGGCGGCCCGTCTCCACCGGGCCGTCGTAGGAGTTCGGCTCGTAGTTCTTGGCGTGCCGGCCCTGGGGGTTGAGCGCCATGAGGCCGTCACGGCCGTGGTTCAGGGCGCCGCCCGGGACCGCCTTCGGGGCGTTCACGGGGAGCAGGGTGTGGTTGACGCCGAGGCGGTAGCGGTGGGCGTCGGCGTAGGCGAACAGACGGCCCTGGAGCATCTTGTCCGGGGAGGGGCCGATGCCGGGCACGAAGTTGTTCGGGGAGAACGCGGCCTGCTCGACCTCGGCGAAGACGTTGTCCGGGTTGCGGTCGAGGACCAGGCGGCCCACGCGCCGGAGCGGGTAGTCCCGGTGCGGCCAGACCTTGGTCAGGTCGAACGGGTTGAAGCGGTAGTCGGCCGCATCGGCCGCCGGCATGAGCTGCACGTGCAGGGTCCAGGACGGGTGCACGCCCCGCTCGATGGCCTGGAGCAGGTCCGTCTGGTGGGAGTTGGGGTCCTGGCCCGCGGTCTCCCGGGCCTGCTCGGCGGACAGGCAGCGGATGCCCTGGTTCGTCTTGAAGTGGTACTTGACGAAGAAGGCCTCGCCCGCGGAGTTCGTCCACTGGTAGGTGTGCGAGCCGAAGCCGTCCATGTGGCGGTACGACGCCGGGATGCCGCGGTCGCCCATCAGCCAGGTCACCTGGTGCGTGGCCTCGGGGGAGTGGGCCCAGAAGTCCCAGACGTTGTCGGGTTCCTGCCGGCCGGTGAACGGGTCCCGCTTCTGCGAGTGGATGAAGTCCGGAAACTTGATCGGGTCCTTGATGAAGAACACCGGGGTGTTGTTGCCGACGAGGTCGTAATTGCCCTCCTCGGTGTAGAACTTCACGGCGAAACCGCGCGGGTCACGGACGGCGTCCGCACCGCCGAGGGAGTCGGCGACCGTGGAGAAGCGCACGAACACCTCGGTGCGCTTGCCGATCCGGTCGAGGAAGTCGGCGTGGGTGAAGCCGGTGACGTCGTCCGTCACCTCGAAGTGGCCGTAGGCGCCTGAGCCACGGGCGTGCACCACACGCTCCGGGATGCGCTCGCGGTTGAAGCGCGCGAGCTTTTCCAGCAGGTGCTGGTCCTGGATCAGGAGCGGGCCGCCTACGCCGGCGGAGGCGGAGTTCTGGTTGTCGGCGACCGGGGCGCCGGACTCTGTCGTCAGCACGCGCTTGGACATCGGGGACCTTCCGTGCGGTGGCACTTCCGTGCGGGTGGCAGCGGAAACCTTCTTCCGCTTGGTGGAGCCTAGAAGTGGGACATCTGAGCGTCAACAGTTTGTTGAAGTTGATTCCGGGTCGCGGCGCCGCCTGGGCGCGACAGGACAGGTGTCAGCGGCACCGCGGCCCGGAAGTCTTGTGCGGCCCGTCAGACCTGGGCGCCGGACAGGCGCTCCACGGCGCGCAGCAGGGCCGAGTGGTCCAGGCCGCCGTCGCCCTGGGCGCGCAGCGACGCGACCAGCTGGGCGACCACGGCGCCGACCGGCAGGGCCGCGCCGACGGTACGGGCGGCGTCGGTGACGATGCCCATGTCCTTGTGGTGCAGGTCGATACGGAAGCCGGGCTTGAAGTCACGCGCGAGGAAGTTGTCCTTCTTGCGCGTCAGCACGGTGGAGCCCGCCAGGCCGCCGTTGAGGACGTCCAGCGCGGCCTTCAGATCCACGCCCGACTTCTCCAGGAAGACCACGGCCTCGGCGCACGCCTGGATGTTCACGGCGACGATGAGCTGGTTGGCGGCCTTCACGGTCTGGCCGCAGCCGTGCGGGCCGCACAGCACGATGGTCTTGCCGAGCGCCTCGAAGACCGGCCTGGCCTCGTCGAAGTCGGCCTGCCGGCCGCCGACCATGATGGACAGCACGGCCTCCACGGCGCCGGCCTCGCCGCCGGACACGGGGGCGTCCAGTACCCGGATGCCCTTGTCCTCGGCGGCCTTCGCCAGGTCGACGGAGGTCTGCGGGGTGATGGACGACATGTCGATCAGCAGGGCGCCCCGGCGGGCGTTCTCCAGGATGCCGTCCGGGCCGTAGGCGATGGCCTCGACCTGCGGGGACGCGGGCACCATCGTGATCACCACGTCGGCCTCGCGCACGGCCCCGGCGATCGAGGGGGCGGCCGTGCCGCCGGCGGCGGCCAGGCGGTCCAGCTTGTCCTGCTCCAGGGTGTAGCCGGTGACCTGGTAACCCGCCTTGATCAGGTTCTCGGCCATGGGGGAGCCCATGATGCCGAGGCCGATCCACGCGATCTTGGGGAGGTTGCTCATCTTCGGGGTGCCTCTCTCACTGCTCTGCAAGGGCGGGGGTTCGGCGTGCCGCGCGCGGGAGCCACTCGAAGGCCTCGGCGCTCGGGCGGTCGCCGGGCTTGTACTCCAGGCCGACCCAGCCGTCGTAACCGGCCTTGCCCAGCCGGTCCAGCAGCTCCGCCAGCGGGAGCGAACCCGTGCCGGGGGCGCCGCGGCCGGGGTTGTCGGCTATCTGCACGTGCCCGGTCTTCGCCGCGTACCGGTCGATCACCGCCGGCAGGTCCTCGCCGTTCATGGACAGGTGGTACAGGTCCATCAGGAACTTGGCGTTGCCGAGGCCCGTCGCCGCGTTGACCCTGTCGACGACACCGACCGCGGCCGGCGCCGACACCAGGGGGTAGAGCGGCGACTCGGGCCTGTTGAGGGCCTCGATCAGCAGGATCGCGCCGACGCGGTGGGCGGCCCGGGCCGCGAGGACCAGGTTCTCCAGGGCGAGTGCGTCCTGCTCGGCCGGGTCGACGCCCTCGACGCGGTTGCCGTAGAGCGCGTTGAGCGCCTTGCAGCCCAGGGAGGCCGCGAAGTCCGCCGCCACGTCGATGTTGGCGCGGAACCTCTCCGACTCCTCGCCGGGCACCGACAGGGCGCCGCGGTCCGGGCCGGGCAGCTGTCCGGCGTAGAAGTTCAGCCCCGTGAGCCGGACGCCCGCGTCCTCGATCGCCTGCTTCAGGGCGTCGAGGTCGGACCGGACGGGGGTGGGGGAGTCGATCCAGGGCCACCACAGCTCGACCGCGGAGAAGCCCGCCGCGGCGGCTGCCGCGGGGCGCTCCAGGAGCGGGAGTTCGGTGAAGAGGATCGACAGGTTGACGTTGAAGCGCTGGTCTGTGGTCGTGCTCCACTCAGAACCTGGCATTCGGGCCGCGCTCCCTTCCGTGGTCGCTATTCCGTATTACGGAAGTTCATTTCTGCTTAATGGAAGATTGCCGTCGGGTGTCGCCGCTTGTCAAGGGGGGCCGGGTGCGGGGTCCGGCAGGACTGCCCAGGAACCGCCCCGCGCGTTAGGTTGAGCCCGTGCGATTGAGAGTGGAGTTCACGACCGAGCCCTTCGACCTGGACGAAGCGCCCGCGCACGCCCTGGTGGCGCGCGAGGTCATCGAGACGGCCGGGCTGGACGCCGTCGACGTCGGCCCGTTCGGCAACACCGCCGAGGGCGGAGCCGACCGGGTGCTCACCGCGGTGGACGCGCTGCTGCGCAAGTCCCTCCAGGCAGGCGCGACCCGGGTCTCGCTCCAGGTCAACGTGATCGACGACGGGATCGGGGAGGAGGGGAGGTGACCGGGGGCGAGCCCTTCATCGCGGCCGTGAAACCGCTGGTCGACGCCATGGGCGGGGAGATGCTCCCCCCCGACGAGGCCGGCCCCGAGGACGTCGTCCTCGCCTGGCAGGGCGCCGACGTCGTCGCCGTACGCCTGCCCCAGCTCGCCGACTCCCTCGACCACATCCTCGCCGCCATGGAGCGCAGACAGGGCCGGCCGCTGGCCGACCTGGACCGCAAGGCCAAGCAGGAGGTCGTACGGATCCTGGAGGCGCGCGGCGCGTTCGCCGTGCGGCACGGCGTGGAGACGGTGGCGGGCGCGCTCGGCGTCAGCCGCTTCACCGTCTACAACTACCTCAACCGGGAGAAGGGCGCCTGACGGGCCCGGGAGCGGGGTCGACGCGCCGTCCGAGCCCGGTCCTCCCTTGTTACGCGGAATTTTCAACAAAGTGTTGACGTGATGTTTCCGAGGGCGTTAGCTATCGGCAGCCCGTTCAGCACGACGGCCCATCGTGGCCACGGAGGCTCCCGTGACGTCGACTTCCACGCCCCCGGGTCTGGCCCGGTTCAACGCCCTGGAGGAGCCGGCGGCCCTCGCCGCCCTCCACGAGGCGTGCGCCTCCACCGAGTGGGCCCGGCGCCTGACCGCCGCCCGTCCCTACGCCACCGTCGAGGACCTCTGCACCGCCAGCGACGCCGCCATGGCCGAGCTGACCACCGCGGACCTGGAAGAGGCGATGGCCGGGCACCCGCCGATCGGACGCCCCCGGCCCGGCGACCCGACCTCCGCCCGCGAACAGCGCGGCATGGCCGGCGCCTCCGCCGGACTCAAGGCGGAGATGCTCGAACTCAACCTGGCCTACCAGGAGAAGTTCGGCCACGTCTTCCTCGTCTGCGCCACCGGCCGGACCGCCGAGCAGATGCGCGACGCGGTCAAGGAGCGCATCGGCAACGCGCCGGAGCAGGAACGGGAGATCGTCCGCACCGAGCTGAGGAAGATCAACCGCATCCGACTGGTCCGACTCGTCGAAGAGGACGCCTGACACCATGAGCACCAGCAGCACCGCCTCCGTGTCCACCCACATTCTGGACACCTCCGCCGGCCGCCCCGCCGAGGGCGTCGCCGTCCGGCTCGCCGCCCGCGGCGGCGCGGCAGCCGACTGGCAGACGCTCGGCGGCTCCGCGACCGACGCCGACGGCCGGTGCAAGGACCTGCCGGCCCTGCCGGAAGGGACGACCCACGTACGGCTCGACTTCGCCGTGGAGCCGTACTTCGAAGAGCAATCTGCGAAGAAGCAAGCCGATGCGCAGCAGGACGCCCCCGCGAACCGGGACAGCGGACCCGGCGTGTTCTTCCCGGAGGTGGCGATCACGTTCGCCGTCGTACCGGGCGAGCACTACCACGTACCGCTGCTGCTCAACCCGTTCGGCTACTCCGTTTACCGAGGGAGCTAGCTACATGACCGACAATTCCCGCCCTGCCCGCCCTGTCATCCTGGGACAGAACCAGTACGGCAAGGCCGAGAACCGGGTCGTCAAGATCACGCGGGACGGCGCCACCCATCACATCAAGGACCTGAACGTGTCCGTGGCGCTGAGCGGCGACATGGAGGAGGTCCACTACTCCGGCTCCAACGCCAACGTCCTGCCGACCGACACCACCAAGAACACGGTGTTCGCGTTCGCCAAGGAGTACGGCATCGAGTCCGCCGAGCAGTTCGGCATCCACCTCGCCCGCCACTTCGTCACCTCGCAGGAGCCGATCAAGACCGCGCGGATCCGGATCGAGGAGTACGCCTGGGAGCGGATCGAGACCTCCGACGCCAACTCGAAGTTCATCGGCGCCGACGAGGTCAAGCACTCCTTCGTCCGCAAGAACCAGGAGACCCGCGTCACCCAGATCACCTACGACGGTGAGCGGTGGGAGGTCATCTCCGGCCTCAAGGACCTCGTCGTGATGAACTCGACCAACTCCGAGTTCTGGGGCTACGTCAAGGACAAGTACACCACCCTCCAGGAGGCGTACGACCGCATCCTGGCCACCCAGGTCTCCAGCCGCTGGCGGTTCAACTGGACCGACGACGAGCAGAAGGCGCCCCACTGGGAGAAGTCCTACGAGCAGGTCAGGAAGCACATGCTCCAGGCCTTCGCCGAGACCTACTCCCTCTCGTTGCAGCAGACGCTGTACCAGATGGGCTCGCGCATCATCAACAACCGCAGCGAGATCGACGAAGTGCGCTTCTCCCTGCCGAACAAGCACCACTTCCTCGTCGATCTGGAGCCGTTCGGGCTGAAGAACGACAACGAGGTCTACTTCGCCGCCGACCGGCCCTACGGCCTGATCGAGGCGACCATCCTCCGGGACGGCTGCGAGGCGAAGATCCCGGTCGACATGACCAACCTCTGACGCGGGACGCGCGCCCCCGGCCCCGCCAGCAGGGCCGGAGGCGCGCCACACCGGAGGGAACGAAATGGCACAGCCTGCGAAGGGGCCCGCCACAGCCCCGTGTTCCACCCCGCCGGTGCACACCGAGGACGCCGTCACGTCCGTGCACCCGGTGGACGAGAAGCTCCGTCCGACGCGGCTCGTCCCCGCCGCACTGCAGCACATCGCCGCGATGTACGCGGGCGTCGTCACTCCTCCGCTCATCATCGGCCAGGCCTGCGGACTCGACATCGCGGCCCGCACCCGGCTCATCGCCGCCGGCCTGCTCATCGCCGGCGTCGCGACGATCCTCCAGACCATCGGCGTCAAGGGTCTCGTCGGCAACCGGCTGCCCTTCGTCAACGCCGCATCCTCCGCCGGCATCGCCCCCATCCTCGCCATCGCCGAGACCAACGGCCATGGACACCAACTCCCCGCCATCTACGGCGCGGTGATGGTCGCCGGCGCCTTCTGCCTGGCCCTCGGCCCGTTCTTCGGCCGGCTGCTGCGCTTCTTCCCGCCCCTGGTCACCGGCGTCGTCATCACCCTGATCGGCGTCACCCTGATGCCCGTCCCGGTGAGCTGGGCGCAGGGCGGTGACGCGACCGCGGCCGACTTCGGCGCCATGCGCCACCTCGCGCTCGCCGGATTCACCCTCGCCGTCATCCTGCTGATCCAGCGCTTCGGCAGGGGCTTCGTCCGACAGGTCGCCCTGCTGTTCGGGCTGCTCGCCGGCACCCTCGCCGCGATCCCCTTCGGCATGGCCGACTTCACCGGCCTTCGCTCCGCGCCCGTCGCCGCCCTCCCCACCCCGTTCGCCTTCGGCACCCCCGAGTTCCAGCCCGCGGCCATCCTCTCCCTGTGCATCGTGATGCTGGTGCTGATGACCGAGAGCTCCGCCGGCATGCTCGCCCTCGGCGAGATCTGCGACCGCCGCGCCGACGCCAGGACCATCACCCGCGGCCTGCGCACCGACGGCCTCGCCACCCTGCTCGGCCCCGTCTTCGGCGGCTTCCCCACCTCCGCCTTCGCCCAGAACGTCGGCGTCGTCTCCCTCACCCGGGTACGCAGCCGCTACGTCGTCGCCGTCGCCGGCGGCACCCTGCTCGTGCTCGGCGCCTTCCCGGTCCTCGGCGCCGTCGTCTCCCTGGTGCCCATGCCGGTCCTCGGCGGCGCGGGCATCGTGCTCTTCGGCTCCATCGCCGTCAGCGGCATCCGTACGCTGTCCGAGGCGGGCCTGGACGACAGCTCCAACATCATCCTCGTGGCCGTGGCACTCGGCGCCGGCATCATCCCGCTGGCCGCACCCACCTTCTACGCCGGCTTCCCGCCCTGGGCACAGACCGTGCTCGGCTCCGGCATCAGCGCCGGCGCCCTCGTCGCGGTCCTGCTCAACCTGTTCTTCCACCATCTCGGCACCCGGAGCCGCGGGCCGGCCCCGGTACTCAAATCCTCCTAGGGTCCTGCCGTGCCCTCCCCGTGGACCCCTCCCCGGCCACGGGCCGCCACCGAAAGACAAGGAAGCACCATGGCAGCACCGGCAGCCCAGCGCACCGTCATCGAGAACTGTGCCATCGCGACCGTGGACGCGGGCGACACCGAGTACGCCTCCGGGCACCTCGTCCTCGCCGGCAACCGGATCGAGTCGGTCGGCGCGGGCCGGGCCCCCGAAGCCTTGGACAACGTGGTGCGCCGCATCGACGGCACCGGCCACCTGGCCACCCCCGGCCTGGTCAACACCCACCACCACTTCTACCAGTGGATCACCCGGGGCCTCGCCACCGACCACAACCTGTTCGACTGGCTGGTCGCGCTCTACCCCACCTGGGCGCGCATCGACGAGCAGATGACGTACACCGCCGCCCAAGGGTCCCTCGCCATGATGGCCCGCGGCGGTGTCACCACCGCCATGGACCACCACTACGTCCACCCGCACGGCTCCGGCGACCTGTCCGGCTCGATCATCCGGGCCGCCGCCGAGCTGGGCGTCCGCTTCACGCTGGCCCGCGGCTCCATGGACCGCAGCGAGAAGGACGGCGGCCTGCCGCCGGACTTCGCCGTCGAGACCCTGGAGGGCGCCCTCGCCGCCACCGAGGAGACCGTCCGCACGCACCACGACGCCTCCTTCGACGCCATGACCCAGGTGGCCGTCGCCCCCTGCTCCCCGTTCTCCGTCTCCACCGAACTCATGCGCGAGGGCGCCGAACTGGCCCGCCGGCTCGGCGTACGGCTGCACACCCACGGCTCCGAGACCGTGGAGGAGGAGAAGTTCTGCCACGAGCTGTTCGGCATGGGCCCGACCGACTACTTCGAGTCCACCGGCTGGCTCGGCGAGGACGTGTGGATGGCGCACTGCGTCCACATGAGCGACTCCGACATCGCCGCCTTCGCCCGCACGAGAACCGGCGTCGCCCACTGCCCCTCCTCCAACGCCCGCCTCGCCGCCGGCATCGCCCGCGTCCCCGACATGCTCAGGGCGGGCGTCCCGGTCGGCCTCGGCGTCGACGGCACCGCCTCCAACGAGTCCGGCGAACTCCACACCGAACTGCGCAACGCCCTGCTGATCAACCGCCTCGGCGCCCACCGCGAGGCCGCGCTGAACGCCCGTCAGGCCCTGCGGCTCGGCACTCACGGCGGTGCCCAGGTCCTCGGCCGGGCCGCGCAGATCGGCTCGCTGGAGGCCGGCAAGCTGGCCGACCTCGTGCTGTGGAAGATGGACACGCTCGCCCACGCCTCCATCGCCGACCCGGTGACCGCGCTGGTCCTCGGCGCCGCCGCCCCGGTCACCGCCTCCTTCGTCAACGGCCGGCAGATCGTCGAGAACGGCCGCCTGCTCACCGCCGACGAGGACGCCATCGCCACCTCCACCCGCGACGAGGCCCGGCGCCTCGCCCGCATCGCCGCGCGGGACTGACCACCGCGGCACCCGGACCGGCCGTCGTACGGCCGGCCCGCCACACAACTCCGGCCGGAGGGGACGGCCTCCGGCCGGAGCCGTGGATCCGAGCGGGATCCACGGCCGGCCGTCTCCGGGGCACGTGCGGACGCGCGCGCCCCGGAGCGGTCACCACCGCACCGCTCACGCCCCACCCCCGTCACGGTCCCGCACGACCACTCGCACCACCTCCATGAAACCCGCGTCTGTGACGACGTGTTACCCGCCCGGAGGAGCAGCCGTGGCCGCCCATCCTGTTGACGAGAAACTCCCCGCCCTCAAAATGGCGACCAGCGGCCTACAGCACGTGGCCGCCATGTACGCCGGAGTCGTCGCCCCACCCCTGATCGTCGGCGCGGCCATCGGCCTCTCCGCCACCGACCTGACCTTCCTCACCGGCGCCTGCCTGTTCACCGCGGGCCTCGCCACCATCCTCCAGACGCTGGGCATCGGAAAGATCGGCGCCCGGCTGCCCTTCGTCAACGGCGTCACCTTCGCCGGTGTCGCCCCCATGACCGCGGTCGTCGCCTCCACCAAGGACAAGACCGACGCCCTGCCGGTCATCTTCGGCGCGGTCATCGTCGCCGGCCTCCTCGGCTTCCTCGCCGCCCCCGTCTTCTGCAAGGCCGTCCGCTTCTTCCCGCCCGTCGTCACCGGATCCGTGATCACCCTGATCGGCGTGTCCCTGCTGCCGGTCGCGTTCGGCTGGGCCCAGGGGCCCGACCCCAAGGCGCACGACTACGGTTCGACGACCTACCTCACCCTCGCCGGCATCACCCTGGCCATCGTCCTGCTGCTGCGCCGCTTCACCCGCGGCTTCGTCAAGCAGATCGCCGTCCTGCTCGGCCTGGTCACCGGCACGCTCATCGCCATCCCCTTCGGCGTCACCGACTTCGGCCCCGTCGCCCACGCCGACGTGGTCGGCTTCCCGACCCCGTTCCACTTCGGCGCCCCGCAGTTCCAGCTCGCCGCCATCCTCTCGCTGTGCGTGGTGATGGTGGTCTCGATGACCGAGTCGACGGCCGACATGCTGGCCCTCGGCGAGATCGTCGAACGCCCCGCCGACGAGAAGACGATCGCGGCCGGCCTGCGCGCCGACACTCTCGGCTCCGCCCTCAGCCCGTTCTTCAACGGCTTCATGTGCAGCGCGTTCGCCCAGAACATCGGCCTGGTCGCGATGACGCGCATCCGCAGCCGGTACGTCGTCGCCACCGGCGGCGGCTTCCTGGTCCTCATGGGCCTGTGTCCCATGGCCGCCTCGCTCATCGCGGTCGTACCCCGGCCGGTCCTCGGCGGCGCCGGCGTCGTCCTGTTCGGCTCGGTCGCCGCGAGCGGGATCCAGACCCTGGTCCGGGCCGGCCTGGACCGGGACAACAACGTCCTGATCGTCGCCGTGTCCCTCGCGGTCGGCATCATCCCGATCACCGCCCCGGCGTTCTACCACGCGTTCCCCGAGACGGCGAGGATCGTCCTGGACTCGGGCATCTCCACCGGCTGCGTCACCGCCGTCGTCCTCAACCTCCTCTTCAACCACCTCGGCAAGGGGCACGAGGCCCAGGACGTCACCCACCCGATGGAAGCGGGGGAGGAGATAGCCGCCGCCCACTGAACCGGGCGGCCACCCGTGTGCCGGGCCGGGGGAGACGGGGCGACCCGTGTCCCCCGGCCCGGCCGTCACCCTTCGACGGTCACCACCCGAACAGGGCCGGTTCGGCCGCGAGGTGCTTGAACACCCCGCCCGGATCGGCGACCAGCCTTCTCTCCGCCAGGTCGAGCAGACCGGCGACCGCGGTGATCTCGGCGGCCACCGTGCCGTCCGTCCTGCGGATCTCCTGGAGGATCCGGAACGTCTTGCCGCCGTCCCACTCGAACACGCAGGTGATGTCTATCTCGTCACCGGCGAGCAGCTCACGCCGGTAGCGGATGGTCGTCTCCAGCGCCACCGGGCCGACACCGTGACCGAGCAGCCGGGCCTGGGTGATCCCGGCCGCGGTCAGCAGGGACCAGCGGGCGTGCTCCGCGTAGTTGACGTACACCGCCTGGTTGACGTGGCCCTGGGTATCGGTCTCGTAGCCGCGGACGGTCACCCGCACGGAAAACGGTTCGGACACTGCTCGCCCCTCTCGCGTTCGCACTCCGGACACACCGATCCTGGCACGCCGTTCAGACCCGGCGGGGCGAGGCCAGCAGATAGCGCACGCCCGTCCGCGGCTCGCTGTACTCGCCGGCCTGCCACCCGGCCCGCTCCAGCGTGGCCGCGCAGGCCGTCAGGGTCGACGGGTCCGGTGCGTACACCGCGACCGCCTCCGGCTGCGGGGTCGCCCGCACCCGGTATCCGTCCTCGTCCCCGCCCGCCGGACGGTGCCCGGCCGCCTCCAGGGCGAGCGCCGCCGCCCGCACCAGATGCGCCCGCTCCCAGCCGCACGGCCGGTCCACCGCGCCGTCCGCACTGGTCATCCGGCGCAGCTCCAGCAGCCCCTGCCAGGCGCTGTGCACCTCACGCAGCCGGGCCGGCCCGGACCCGGGTGGCTCCTCCTCGCCGCCGACCCGGGCCGCGAACACCCCGGTGTGCGCCACGGGTTCGGCCGGTACCTCGGGCACCGCCTCCCGTATCCGGTGGCCGGCCGGGGTCAGGAAGTGGTCGTGCGGCGGCCGGGGATGCCGGAAGGCCAGCCCCTGCCTCACCAGCGCCGCGAGCTGGGACTCCGTACCACGCAGCCGGCCGGTGACCGGATCGGCGGCCTCGATCACGCGGCGCTGCGCGGCGGTGGGCGGTCGGGTCACGGGACGCTCCTTCCGGGGCCGGCGGGGCACGGGGGCCGTCAGGGTGGACCGGCCTGCTCGCAGAGTACGGGCCGGGTCTGACAACGGCCCGGGCGGAGGGCGCCCGGCGCGGGAGTGTGCCCGCGCGCGGTCTCCCGCGGCCCGTACGTGCGGTCCGCCCGCTTTACTCCGGGGGCCGGATGTTCCACCCCGCCACCACCGGCCGTCCGTGTTCCGTGCCGAGCCGGCACAGCGCCCCCGTCGCCAGCTGGAACAGCGCGCCCTGCCGGGGCGCGAGGCCCAGCCGGCGGGCGGTGAGAACGCGGAGGAAGTGGCCGTGGGCGATCAGGACGACGGCCCCCTCGGTCCCGGCGACGGCGGCGTCGGCCCTGGCCAGGATCCGGTCGGCGCGCGCCCCGACCTGCTCCGGGGTCTCGCCCGGGTGGTCCGGCGGGCCGGGCGCGACGCCGTCCGCGAAGAGGAACCAGCCGGGCCGCTGCTGCTGGATCTCCGCGGTGGTCACGCCCTCGTAGCCGCCGTAGTCCCATTCGCGCAGGTCGCCGTCGACCAGGGCGTCCGGCATGCCGATGAGCCGGGCGGTCTCCCGGGCCCGGCACAGGGGACTGACGAAGGCCGCCGCGACCTTGTGCGAGCGGATCAGCGGTACCAGCCGGCGTGCCTCGTCCCGCCCGTGGCCCGTGAGGGGCACGTCGGTCGAGCCGGTGTGCCGGCCGGACCGCGACCACTCGGTCTCACCGTGCCGGACGAGGAGGAGGTCAGCCATGACGGCACGGTGCCACAGGGCCGCCACCGCCCGCAGGCCGGACTGCGCCAGACGGCCGCCCTCCGGCTCCGGCGGGTGTACGGCGCGGGCGCCGCGGCCGTCAACGCGCGTGTTTTCCGCACGCACGCGCGAAACGGGCCGGACGGCTACTGCCGGTACCCGCTGAGGAACCGTCCGATCCGGCCGATCGCCGCCTCCAGGTCGTCGGCGTACGGCAGGGTGAGGATGCGGAAGTGGTCGGGGGAGGGCCAGTTGAAGCCGGTGCCCTGGACGACCTGGATCTTCTCGCGCAGCAACAGGTCCAGGACGAACTTCTCGTCGTCATGGATGCGGTGCACCTTGGGGTCCAGGCGCGGGAACGCGTACAGCGCGCCCTTGGGTTTGACGCAGGACACGCCGGGGATCTCGTTGAGCTTCTCCCAGGCCACGGTCCGCTGTTCGTGCAGCCGGCCGCCGGGCACGGTCAGGTCGCGGATGGACTGGCGTCCGCCGAGCGCGGCCTGGATGGCGTACTGGGCGGGCGCGTTGGGGCACAGCCGCATGGAGGCCAGCATGGTCAGGCCCTCCAGGTAGTTCTTCGCGTGCTGCTTCGGGCCGGTGACCACCAGCCAGCCGGAGCGGAAGCCCGCCACGCGGTAGGTCTTGGACAGACCGCAGAAGGTGAGCACCACCAGGTCGGGGGCGAGGGCGGCGGCCGAGTGGTGGACGGCGTCGTCGTACAGGATCTGGTCGTAGATCTCGTCGGCGAACACCATCAGGCCGTGCCGGCGCGCGAGGTCGAGGATGCCCTCGACGACCTCCTTCGGATAGACCGCGCCCGTCGGGTTGTTGGGGTTGATGATGACCACGGCCTTGGTCCGGTCCGTGATCTTGGCGGCCATGTCGGCCAGGTCCGGGTTCCAGTCGGCCTGTTCGTCGCACAGGTAGTGGACGGCCTTGCCGCCGGCCAGCGTGGTGACGGCCGTCCACAGCGGGAAGTCCGGTGCCGGGATGAGGACTTCGTCGCCGTCCTCGACCAGGGCCTGGACGGCCATGGTGACCAGCTCCGAGACGCCGTTGCCCAGGTACACGTCGTCCACGCCGACGTCGAGGCCGAGGGTCTGGTAGCGCTGGGCCACCGCGCGGCGGGCGGAGAGGACACCGCGGGAGTCGGTGTAGCCGTGGGCCTGGGGCAGCATCCGGATCATGTCCTGGATGATCTCCTCAGGCGCCTCGAAGCCGAAGGCCGCGGGGTTGCCGGTGTTCAGGCGCAGCACGCTGTGCCCCGCCTCCTCCAGCGCGTTGGCGTGCTCGATCACCGGGCCGCGGATCTCGTAGCAGACCTCGCTGAGCTTGTTCGACTGCCGGAACTCCATGCGCCCCTCCGGGAACTCGTGTTACTTGGTTTTACCAAGTGAGAGCTTGGAAAGTCCAACAACATGTCTAGACTGCGTCGCATGCCACCTCGCCGAAGCTACGACCAGTACTGCTCCGCGGCCCGTGCCCTCGACCTCGTCGGCGACCGCTGGACCCTGCTGATCGTCCGGGAACTGCTCGCCGGCCCCCGCCGCTACACGGACCTGCACGCGGACCTGCCCGGCGTGAGCACGGACGTCCTCGCCTCCCGGCTGAAGGACATGGAACGGGACGGGCTCACCACCAGGCGGCGGCTGCCCCCGCCGGGCGCGGCGTACGTGTACGAGATCACGGACCGCGGGCGACGGATGCTGCCGGTGCTCCAGGCGCTGGGCAGCTGGGGCGAGGCCGAACTGGGGGAGCGGCGCCCGACCGACGCGGTCCGCGCGCACTGGTTCGCGCTGCCGTTGCTGCGCGCGCTGGAGGGCGAGGGCGAGGAGACCGTCGAAGTACACCTGGAGGAGGGCGAGTTCCACCTGCGGGTCGGCGCCGGGACCGGGCCGGTGTACGGCGACGGGCCCGCGCCCGGCGAGCCCGCGGCGCGCCTGACGATGGACGCGGCGACCTGCGAGGCCCTGGCCCGCGGCGAGATGGGCCTGCCGGCCGCCGTACGGGACGGACGGGTGACGGTGACCGGCGACGGCGCCCTCGCCAAGGCACTCCGGGACGCGTGACGCACTCCGCGGTCCCGGAGGTCACCCGCGGCCCCCGCCGGGGCCACCCCCGGCACCCGCGGAAAAGTGAAAGGCCCGCCGGTGGGCGGGCCTTAACACGGGGCGGGCTACACGTTCGGCGGTACCCGGGAAGGCCGCCCCGGTCCGCGCGTCAGCACGTACCCGCCGATGCCGGCGAGCGCGGCCAGCATGCCGCCGATCGCGGTCCACACCCAGCGGTCGGACCACCAGCCAGACGACCAGCCGTCGTCCGAACCGAAGCTGGACAGCACCGCCGCCTTCGAACCGCCCTTGTCCTCATCGGCCTTGACGGCGATCCCGGGGACGAGCGGCTTGCCCAGCGAACCGTCCACGGCGGCCGCGCCGCCGATGTCCTTGCTGTCGACGCGCACCTCGGCGCTCACCGGCTGCCCGAGGTCGGAGGCGCCGAGGTCCACCACGGTCAGCCGCACGTAGTACGTGCCCGGCAGCGGGTCGTCGGCCCACGGCTCCGACCAGCCGCGCACCGTGCGCAGCACACAGGCCAGTTCGACCGATCCGGTGCCCTGCGCGGCGGTACGGGTCTGGGCGCCGTACTGGCAGGCCTGGCGGCGCCGCAGCCCGTCGTACACGTCGAGCTGCCATGCCTCGGAGCCGTGCGTGCCGGGCAGTTTCACGGTCGCCCGGACGGTGGGGCGCTGCCCCGTGTCCGCCGGGAACGACCAGTAGAGGTAGTCACCGGTGGAGCCGGACGCGGTCGCCCGCTGTCCCTGCTCGATCTCCGTCGCCGTACGGAAGGACGTGCCCGCCCGGGTGGGTGCCTTGCCGTCGTCGGAGGCGGCCGGGGACGGCGAGGAGTCGGCGGCGGCCGGCCCGGCGGCCAGCCCCAGCGCCAGCAGCGCGGCGCCCAGCACACGTGTGATACGCATCAGTTCGTCCTCCAGACGGCGACCCGCCAGCGTGACAGCCAGCCCCACAGCAGACCGGCGAGGAAGCCGACGAGCACCAGCGCGCCCAGCAGCCACCAGCCGCGGCCCAGCCCGAAGGAGGCCACGTCGTGGTGGCCGGACGGCCCGTCCACGACATCGACGGTCAGCTCCAGCGGCAGGCCCGGCGTGGTCTTGACACCCGCGGCGGCCGAGAAGGAGTTGGTGACCTGGAGGCACACGGTCTCCGCCGGCGCCGCGTCGTCGTCGCTGTCCGGCCTGGGATACCGCAGGCCCGTGGAGACGGTGTCCGTCCGGCCGGTGCCGGCGGCCTCGCCGCGCACGATCTCGCGCCCGTGCACGGTCACCGCCCGCAGCAGCACCCCGTAGTCGGGGTGGACGGCCCGGTCGTCGGCCACGCTCACCGAGGCGCGCAGTTCCTGGCCGGGCCGCACGTCCACCCGGTACCAGCGCTGCTGCCCGAACTCCTCACGGTCGGTGTACAGCCCGGACTTCAGTGCCGGCGCCGCCGCGCACCGCGCCGCGCCCTCGGTCGCCACCGGCGTGACCACCGGATCGGCCGCCCGGTCCACCAGATCCCCGACCCGGTCGGTCAGTTCCTCCTTGTGCCGCACGGAGGTGTAGGTGCCGCCGGTCGCGTCCGCGATGCAGCTGAGCTGGTCGCGGGTCTTCGCGTCGGGCACCAGGCCGAGGGTGTCGATGGTCAGCCCGATGCCCTTGGCGGCTATCTCCCGGGCCACCTCGCACGGGTCGAGCGGCTGGCAGGTGTCCTCACCGTCACTGATCAGGACGATACGGCGGGTGCCGTCACCGCCGTTCAGGTCGGCCGCCGCCTTCAGCAGCGCGGGCCCGATCGGCGTCCAGCCGGTCGGTGCCAGCGTGGCCACGGCCGTCTTCGCGTCGGTCCGGTCCAGCGGGCCGACCGGATACAGCTGCTCGGTGTCCTTGCACCCCTCCTGGCGGTCGTTTCCGCGGTAGTTGGCGCCGAGGGTGCGGATGCCGAGCCGGACCTCCTCCGGGGTCGCGTCCAGCACCTCGTTGAACGCCTGCTTCGCCGCGGCCATCCGGGTGCCGCCGTCGATGTCGCGGGTGCGCATGGAACCGCTGACGTCCAGCACCAGTTCGACTTTGGGAGCGGCCTGCTCCGTCTCGTCGGCGACCGCTCCGGCGGGGAACGCGATCCCGGCCGTCAGGGCGGCGAGCAGAGCGCAGACGCCCGCCGCCAGCCGTTGTCTTCTGATCATCGCCGGATCCTATTGATCAGACCGGCCGGACTCCAAAACGCCGCCACCCGGCGGCATTCACCGTGTCCGATCATCTTCCTGGTGAGCTGTGCGGCGACCCAGTGCGTGGTCCGCGATCAGCTGAGTCCCGGGAACGTCGTGCGGCAGGGCGGGGGCAGGGTCGTCCAGCTGTCTCCGGTGCGGCCGGGGGACAGGCGCATCAGTGTCAGCGCCTTCGCGGGCAGCGGGTCGTCGCGCAGGGCCGCGAGGTCCGGGGTGTCGGGGAGGCCGGGCAGGGCGGAACGCAGGGCCGCGCCCAGCGCCGGGCCCGAACCCGCCGTGCCCGCCAGCGCCCCCGCGACCAGGGAACCGAACAGCTTGCGGCGCAGGGCGGTCGGGTCGTCGGTGATCAGCCGGCCGGTCAGGTCCGGCACCGGGACGCCGTGGCGGGCCAGCCGGGCGGGGCTGATCCGGATGTCGGCGAGGTCCCGGTAGACCAGCCGCCGAGGGCTGCCGTCGGCGGCCAGGATCACCAGGAGGTTCTGCCCGTGGGCCTCCAGGGCGACCCCGAGGTCGAGCAGCTCCAGCCCCACCGTGAGCGCCAGCCGGGTGAACGCGGTCAGCCACGCGGGGTCACCGGGCAGGGACGTGCCGGCGAGCGCGGCCACCGGCAGCACGCGTTCGCCCGGGCCCGTGTACACCTCGGGTGACTCCCGCAGCAGCGCCGCCAGAGCGGGCGAGCCGGCGGTGACCGCCCCGAGGGTCCGGGTCACGTGCAGCAGACCGTCGGTACGCGCCGCCAGTTCCCCGCCGAGGGACGACAGCGCCGCGGCGGCCTCCACCGAGTACGCGGAGATGTCCCGCACCGACGACGTCAGCCGGGCACTGAGCGCGGTCTTCACATGCGGACCGCCGGGAAGCGCCAGCGTGCGCAGGGACATCAGCGGACGGGCCGGGCGCCAGGGGTCGTACGGCCGCCGGAGCACATGCGCGGCCTGCCACGGGTGCACCGGCACCAGGAGCCGTCCGCCGTCGCGCAGTTCGGCCGGCCAGTCGCCGGACACCAGGCACCGGTCCGCCGGCACCGGCACCGTCCCCAGCTCCACCACCGGCCCGTGCTCCGGGCCGTACGCCAGCTGGTCCGCCACCGAGAAACCGGGCCGGGCCCGGCAGTTGGGGTGGAACGGATGCCCGTCGACGACCCGCTGCTCCCACTCCCAGTCCTGCGCGGGCCACTCCTTCGGGTGATCCGCGCCGGCCCGGGACAGCGCCAGCGAGGCCACACTGTGCGCCAGTTCGGCCGCGAAGGAGGACGCGTGCGGCACCCCGAGCGCGGTCATCACGAGCGCCGGGTCCGTGTACCGGTCCCGGCCGAGGCGGACCGCCGTGACGTACGCGCTCGTGGCGTACGGGTCCGCGTGCGGCCCGTGCAGGACGCGGCCGTCGGCGAGCCGCAGGGCGAGGCCGTGCGGCCCGGGCGTCCGGCCGGTGAGCCACGGCAGCGGCTCATGGACCAGCGCCCGCCACAGGCGGGTCAGCACGGCGGCGCGGGCACCCGGCAGCTCCACCGCGTACCGGGGCAGCAGGGCGGGCCGGACGGCGGCCAGCTCGTCGGCGACCTCGGTCTCGGCGGTCGGGGGACGGTCCACGGGCGGCTCCTCGGGTACACGGGGCACGGCACGATTGTCGGGGACGACAGCCATACTGATCGCGACCGGCCCCCGCAGGACGCACCGGCGTGCGCGGGGACGCCCCCGGTCCCCCCTGACGACCGACGACGGACACCGGACCATGGACACGGACGACGACGGACGACGACGGACGAAGAGAACGCGTGGACCTCACACCCTCCGCCGGTGAGACCGGCCGCCGCGCCGACGCGTACGCGGCGGCGCCCCTGCTCAACTGCCTCCTGCGGGAGGTCGCCCAACCGCTCGCGGACTCCGGGGACCGGCGCGTCCACCGGCTGCCGGGCGGACGGCTGCTGCGGGTCCGCGCCGGGCGCCGCCCCGCCGACCCCGAGGTGTGCACGGCCGGTGTCTGGCGCCGGATCGGCCACTCCGAACTGGTCAAACTGGTCGCCGAGGAACTGCGCCGGCACACCGGACTGCCCGGCGGCGACCTGCCCGCCGAGATGATCGACAGCCGGGACACGGTCGCCGCCCTGCTCACCGCCCGCGCACGGGCCACGCCCCCCGCCGACCCGTACCTGCGCTCGGAGCAGTCCCTGCTCACCGGCCACCCCCACCACCCGGCCCCCAAGGCACGCGGCGGCGGCCCGGTCGCGTCCTGGCTGCCGTACGCGCCCGAGGCGCACGCCCGCTTCCCGCTGGTGCTGCTCGGCGTCCGCGAGGACCAGGTGGCGGAGGAGGGTGACCCGAGCGCCCTGGACGCCCTCGGCACGGCCCCGCCCGGCTACCGGCTGCTGCCCGCCCACCCCTGGCAGCTCGACCTGGCCGCCCGCGACCTCGCCCCCGCCTTCGCCGACGGCCGCCTGCTGCGGCTCGGTCCGAGCGCGTGCGACGTGTGGCCCACGGCGGCGGTCCGCACGCTCTACGAGCCGGGCCGCGACCTGTTCCTGAAGTTCAGCCTCGACGTGCGCATCACCAACGACATCCGCCGGCTGTGGCGTCACGACCTGCTCGGACTCCGCCGTACCGACAGCGCCGCCGGGCACGCCTTCGCGGCGATGGGCCCGCCCGCGGCCTGGCTCAGCGACCGCGGCTACCGCACCGCCGCCTTCGCCTTCGAGGAGCTGGCCGTGCTGGTCAGGGACGGGCTGCGCGACCACCTTGTGCCGGGCGCGACCCCGCTGCTCGCCGCGGGCCTCGCCGAGGGCTTCGACGGCAGCCCGCTGGCCGCCACCACCGACCCGGCCGGCTGGTGGGAGGCGTACCTGGCGCAGGTGGTCCCGCCCGCCCTGACCGCGTTCGGCGACCACGGGGTGGTCCTGGAGGCCCACCTCCAGAACACCCTCGTCGCCGTCGACGCCTCCGGTACGCCCGTGCAGGCGCTGTTCCGGGACGCCGAGGGCGCGAAGCTGCTGCCGGACGTCACCCGCGCCGCCGGCTGGGAACGGCTGGTGTACTGCCTGGTCGTCAACCACCTCACCGAGATCGCCGGCGCCCTCGCCGACCATCACCCCGGCCTCGACCCGTGGCCCGCCGCCCGCCGCGCGCTCGCCCGGCACCAGCTGCCCGAGATCCCCGCCCTGTTGACCGCGCCCACCCTGCCGGGCAAGACCAACCTGCTGCTGCGCTGGACCGGCGCGGGCGGCGCGGACGCCCGCTACCTGCCCCTGCCGAACCCCCTGCGCACCGGCTGACCGGAACACCCGCCGGGAGGCGGGCGGCGCGTCGACGTCCGAATACCGCTCGTACGGCGGCCCGGAATGATGCACAGTGCCTCCGTGGACACACGACGGCTCGACGACACGGCCCCCGCGGCGGCTGGCGGGTACACGCTGACCGGTGCCGACGGGCGGCCGTACCGCAGCGAGGTGCCCGGCCGCTTCGGCGGCTACCGGCGCGGCCGGATCTACGGACGACTGGACTGCCCGTCCGCTCTGCGGCACCTCGCCCGCGGGAACTACGTTCGCCACCGGGTGTTCTTCGCGGACGAGGCCACCGCCGTCGCCGCGGGATACCGGCCGTGCGCGGTCTGCCTGCCCCTGCGCCACCGGGCTTGGCGGGACGGGCAGTCGTCATGACCGGGCCCTCGCCCCGGCTGGATCCGGCCGCACTCACCGACTACGGCCCCTGGCCCGCTCCCCGGCCGCACACCGCCCCGGAACTCGCCCGCCTGCTGGCCCTGGTGGAGGACCGCGGCGTCCGTGGCGGCAGCGTCGCCCTGGGGCACGGCCGGGACGCCGCGTCGAGGGCGGCCGCCGCGGCGTTCGCCGACGCCTGGCAGGAACGCGGCGGACAGCTCGTCGCGGTGGTCGACTGGCCCGAGGACGCGGCATCCTGGCTGCGTCAGGCCCGCCGGCTGACCGATCCGCAGCCGGACGCCTGGGTGGTGGCCGCCGCGCCGGTCGGCTGGGTCCAGCTGAGCCGCCGGCTCCGGCACAGCACCGACTGGGATCCGCGCCGCACGTTCGGCTTCGCGGCCACGGGGGACACCCGTCTGGTGACCGCCGCGGGGCCCGGGGTGCTGGACGGGATGCGCGGCGCGACACCGGAGGGCAGGGTGTGGACGGTCGTGCGGGGCTGGGTCGTGGAGTCCGCCGAGGCGTGACCGCCACCCGCCGCTCCTCCTCTGCCTCCCGGTGACGCTGTGCACCCCACAGCGGAGCCCGGTGGATGTACGGCAGACGTGCAGCCGCCCGCAGGCGGTGCCCGCAGGGGCTCCGCCGAACCTGGTGCCGTCCTCGGCGGTCCACATCGTCGGATCGGTCACGGCGGCATGCCTGGCCGGCGGAGACGGGGCTGACGCCCCGGGCAGCGCTCCGGCCGCGGCGAGGGGCCGCAACACAGGTCAAAGAGGCCGGTGATCCAGGTGAAGGTCGAAGTCCGGCGGAGCCGGCGTACACCCCGCCTCTCCGCTCAGTCCGGCCCGCATGGCGAACAGCCCGGCCTGCACCCGATTCTCGCATTGCAGCTTCTTGATGATCCGTGAGACGTGGGCCTTCACCGTGGGCACCCGCAAGCCCAGACGCCGGCCGATCAGGGCGTTGCTCAGCCCGTCCCCTATGGCCGCCAGCACCTCCCGCTCGCGTGGTGTGAGCGAGGGCAGTCGGGGCGGTACGGCCTGCGGCGGCCCGGCGGCCGCGCGGGTCACCAGGTGGGCGACCGCTTCGGGGGAAAGGGCGTGCACGCCGGCCGCGGTGTTCCGTACCGCGTCGAGGACCTCGCCCGGCTGAGCGTCCTTGAGCAGGAAACCATGGGCGTCGGCCTGTAGCGCCGGCAGGAGATAGGTCTCCGCGTCGAACGTGGTCAGCATCAGTATCCGGGGCGGTGTGGACAGGGCGGACAGCCTCCGTGCGGTGTCCACTCCGTCCAGGCCCGGCATCCGCACGTCCAGCAGCACCACATCCGGGGTCAGACGAGCACAGGCTTCGACCGCGGCTCGTCCGTCGTCGGCCTCGGCGATCACCGTGACGTCGGGGGCTGTCTCCAGCAGTAGGCGCAACCCGGTGCGGAACAGGGCCTCGTCGTCGGCGAGCAGGACCCGGATCACTGCATGCCCACGGCAGGCTCTGCCCCCGTGATCTTCTGCTTCAGCTCCGGTGCGTCCGGCGCGGCGGGCAGACGGAGCCGGACTCGGAAGACCTCGTCCCGGATCTCGGTGTGCAGGGTTCCGCCGAGAAGCGCTGCCCGCTCCCGCAGACCCTGGAGCCCCAGACCCGCACCGTGGCCGGCTGCCTCGCCGGCCAGGCCCGTCACCGGGTTGCTCACCTCGCACTCCAGGTGCTTCCCGTCCCACCGCAGCCCCAGCGTGGCGTGAGCGCCGCGGGCGTGTTTGCGGACATTGGTCAGCGCCTCCTGGACGGTCCGGTAGACCGTGTGCTCCACCACCGGCGGCAACGATTGCACGCGGGCCGCGACTTCGGTCACCGTCGCCGACCAGGGCGCCCGGTGAACGGGGACTCCGCCCGCCGTCGAGTCGGCCAGCAACCGGGGCAACTGCCGGAAGAGGGAACCGGGTCGGAAGGATGTTTCGACGGTCTCCGGGTCGCGCAGCACATCGAGGATCTGGCGCAGCTGAGCCAGCGCGCGCCTGCTGGTGTCGACGATCAGCTCGCCGGTCGCGCGGGCTCGCTCCGATTCCTTCCCGTCGACACTCAACGCGCCGGCGTGCACCGTGATCAGACTCATTTCATGACCCACCACATCGTGCATCTCACGCGCCAGCGCGGCCCGCTCCTCCGCCCGGACCCTGCGGGCGATGAGCAGCGCCTCCTGCTCGGCCCGCTCGGCCCGTTCGGCCAACTGCTCCGACCGGGCGTGCCGGTACCGGATCACGGTGCCACGCCAGGCGGGCGCACCGACCAGCAGGACTGTCGCCATGACGCCGGCCGCCGGGGCGCTCACAATGAACTGGCTCGCCACCGCGGTGGCGTAGACGCCGAAGCGCAAGGGGTCCGCCGCTCGCCGTTTGGCCAGCGAGTACATCGCGAACGGCAGTGCCGGCTGCACGGTCAGCAGACTCGCTGCGGCGACCACGCCCGCCACCAGAGTGGGCCGGTCCCGCCGCCAGGCCAGCAGGAGGCCGGTGGCGCACGCCAGGACGACGGGGACGGCGAGCGGCAGAGGAAGCAGGGACCGGGGTGCGGCGGCCGGCAGAACCCCTCCAGAAGCGATCAGCACCGCCAGCACCCAGGCGATCGGCTCGGTGGGCCACGAGATCCAAGCAGGGCGCGTCGCCACCGAAGTCGATCTTGAGGGAACGGACACGCGTACCACGGTAGATGACGTGTCGGCGGCTCGTAGCGCGTACCGCCGCCGACCGGTGACAGTGACCCCGGCCCGCCGGGTCGAGCCTGTCCGGGTGGGCCGGCGTGAGACCGGGTGACTCAAGGCTTGGCGCCTCCACTGTTCCTGCCGTCGTCCGGGGTGCCCTCCTGCTCGGCCGGCGGCAGAATCTGGGTGACGACGACCTTCCCCTCCCGGTAGCAGATACGGAAGGTGCGCTTCTTCTCCAGGGGCACCTTCCTCTCCAGGTAGTGATCACAAGTCGTACCGGCGGGCGGCTCGAGCCCCTCCGGCGGCGCAAGACTCTTCGGCTTGCCGAGATGGTCACGCACGGCTTCCCGCTTCTCACCGACGTGGATCGTCTCGAACTGCGCCTTGGTGATCATGTGCGCGGCGACGTCACTGACGATGTGATGGACGGCGAACCAGAGACCGACTCCGGCAAGAACGACAACTCCTAGAAGACCGATCAGGATCTTGCCGACAATGCGCATGACACAACCTTCACTACGGGGGTGCCGACGTCCCCTTGACGCCGCTCCCATAGTCTGTTCCGGCGCTCCACGCCGATCGTCACCCTGGACGGGGAACTCGACCACCTACTTTCGTATCTCCCCCGGGTCATCCGTACGGGGAGATGTGTCCGGGCACGGCGAAGCCGCACGCCGGGCTCCCGGCCCCGGCCACGGCGGGGATCGGACACCTGGTGCACCGCCACCGCCACGAAAGGCGCCGACCGCTCGGGTCGTCATGACCGCCGTGCACTGCGTCCGCCGCGGCTGTTCTGGTTTCGGTTTCACTTTCGAGTTCAGCTGACCGCCGTCGCGCCGGTTCGGCCGTCGTCCGGACTGGGGAGCACTACGGATGTCCGACAAGCCGAATTCCGGGGGGTGTTCGCGACGGCGCGGCATGGCGCCCGTCGCTCTCTGTCGCCTCGACCTCGAAAAGCCGTCTGCGAACGCCTCGTGGACGGTGGGTGATTCATGAACCCGGGCAGGTGGGCGCAGCGCGACCGCCGGGAGCGGGTGACGATCGTCGCCCTCGGCGATGTCGACACCCGTAACGGCCCTTCCGGACCGGCGGCGGCCCTTCCGGACGGCAGGAGTGACAGGCCGCCATCGATGCCGGACGAGGGGCCCGGAGTCGACCTGCCGGGCTCCTCGTCGATTCCCCCTCGGGCGCACCCCTGCTCACGCCTGGTTACTATGCTCACTTCATGCCGAGGCCGGAACCGGGGCCGTTCCCGCCGTCGACGCGCTGAGCGCGGGCGTTCTTCCGGATCGCCGCACCTTGGAGGTGGCCGTGGAATGCAAGGGCGATGAGTGGGAGGACCTTCGACCATGTTGAGAGAGGTCACCGCCACCCGCTACGTCCAGCCCCTGCGCTCCGGCGGTTCCGTCCCCGGTGTCGTCGAGGCCGACGACCTCGGCACGTACGTCGTGAAGTTCACCGGCGCGGCGCAGGGACACAAGGCGCTGGTCGCCGAGATCATCGTCGGGGAGCTCGCCCGCGCGCTCGGCCTGCGCTTCCCGGAGCTGGTCCTCGTCCGTTTCGACCCCGCCGTCGCCGCCGCCGAGCCGCACCAGGAGGTGCGCGAACTGCACAGTGCCAGCGCGGGCGTCAACCTCGGCATGGACTACCTGCCGGGCGCGCGGGACCTCACGCCGGAGATCGCGCGGGTCTTCCCCGTCGATCCGCTGGAGGCCGGCCGGATCGTGTGGCTGGACGCGCTGACCGTCAACGTCGACCGCACGGTGCACAGCTCCAACCTGATGGTCTGGCCGACGTTCGGCACCGCGCCCCCGCGGCTGTGGCTCATCGACCACGGCGCCGCCCTCGTCTTCCACCACCGCTGGGACACCACGGCCCCGGGCCGTGCCTACGACTTCCGGCACCACGCCCTCGGCCAGTACGGCCCCGACGTGCGCGCCGCCGACGCGGAACTGGCGCCCCGCGTCACCGAGGAGCTGCTGCGCGGGATCGTCGCCGAGGTGCCGGACGCGTGGCTGGCCGAGGACGCCGGGTTCGCCACTCCCGACGACGTCCGGGACGCCTACGTCGGCTACCTCCTGGCCCGCGTCCGGCTCTCCGCCGAGTGGCTGCCCACCGACTTCCCGAGCCGTGACGAACTGGCCGCCGAGGAGACCGCCCGCGCCGCGAGGACGCAGGCGGGCCGCCCGGACTGGCTGAAGTGGGTCCCCGACCTGCACGGCGGGCCGGGGACGGACGCCCGGTGAGCGGTGTGGCCGGGGCCGGCTACCGCAGCCGCTCGTACGCCGGCAGGGTGAGGAAGTCGGCGTAGTCCTCGTCCAGGGCCACCTGGAGCAGCAGGTCGTGCGCCTCCTGCCAGTGCCCGGCCGCGAACGCCTCCGCGCCCAGCTCCGCGCGGATCGCGTCGAGTTCCTCGGCGGCCACCTTGCGGGCCAGTTCCGGCGTGGCCTTGTCGCCGGTCTCGAACTCGACGCCCGCGTTGATCCACTGCCAGATCTGGGAGCGGGAGATCTCGGCGGTGGCCGCGTCCTCCATCAGGTTGAAGATGGCGACCGCGCCGAGACCGCGCAGCCAGGCCTCGATGTACCGGATGCCGACCTGGACGGCGTTGACCAGGCCCGCGTACGTCGGCCTGGCGTCGAGCGAGTCGACGGCGATGAGGTCGGCGGCCTCGACGTGCACGTCCTCGCGCAGCCGGTCCTTCTGGTTCGGCCGGTCGCCGAGGACCTTGTCGAAGGACTCCATGGCGATCGGCACCAGGTCGGGGTGGGCGACCCAGGAACCGTCGAAGCCGTCGTTCGCCTCACGGTCCTTGTCGGCGCGGACCTTCTCGAAGGCGACCCTGTTGACCTCCGCGTCCCTGCGGGACGGGATGAAGGCGGCCATGCCGCCGATGGCGTGGGCGCCGCGCTTGTGGCAGGTGCGGACCAGGAGTTCGGTGTACGCCCGCATGAACGGGGCGGTCATCGTGACCGCGTTGCGGTCCGGGAGGACGAACTTCGCGCCGCCGTCACGGAAGTTCTTCACGATGGAGAACAGGTAGTCCCAGCGGCCGGCGTTCAGCCCCGAGGCGTGGTCGCGCAGTTCGTAGAGGATCTCCTCCATCTCGTACGCGGCCGTGATCGTCTCGATCAGCACGGTGGCGCGGACGGTGCCCTGCGGGATGCCGGCGTAGTCCTGCGCGAAGACGAACACGTCGTTCCAGAGCCGGGCCTCCAGGTGCGACTCCGTCTTCGGCAGGTAGAAGTACGGGCCCTTGCCGAGGTCGAGCAGGCGCTGCGCGTTGTGGAAGAAGTACAGCCCGAAGTCGACGAGGGCGCCCGGCACCTGGCGGCCGTCGGTGTCGACGAGGTGCCGTTCGTTCAGGTGCCAGCCGCGCGGGCGCATCACGACGGTCGCCAGTTCGCCGGCCGGGCGCAGGGCGTACGACTTGCCGGTGCGCTCGTCGGTGAAGTCGATGTTCCCGGTGTAGGCGTCGCTCAGGTTGAGCTGGCCGAGGACCACGTTCTCCCAGGTCGGCGCGGAGGCGTCCTCGAAGTCGGCGAGCCAGACCTTCGCGCCCGAGTTGAGCGCGTTGATGGTCATCTTGCGGTCGGTGGGCCCGGTGATCTCGACGCGCCGGTCGTTCAGCGCGGCGGGGGCCGGGGCGACCTTCCAGGAGTCGTCCGCGCGGATCGCGGCCGTCCCGGGCAGGAAGTCGAGCGTGCAGGTGCGGGCGATCTCGGCGCGGCGTTCGGCCCGGCGGGCCAGGAGTTCGTCACGGCGCGGGGTGAACCGCCGGTGCAGCTCCGCCACGAAGGCGAGCGCGGCGTCCGTGAGGACCTCTTCCTGCCGGGGCAGGGGCTCGGCGTCGACGATGGCCAGCGGGGACGGCGCTGGTGCGGACATGAGCTGTCACTTCCTTCAGCGGTGGCACCTCGTGCCAAGCGGCACGAACAGGACAGTGAGCGCCCACTGTGCGGTCGGACGCTTCTGATCAGTGGATACTAGTTTCCTCATTGTGGAACTTCAATGGTTTGTTGATGTCGAGATTCTCCGGGTCGAGGCAAGGTGGCGCTCGGTGCCACCCCGTTCACTCCAGGTGGCCCAGGTCGGCCTCGGTGTCGATGTCGTACGGCTCGGCCACGTCCGCACACTCCACGAGCCGTATCCGGTCCTCCTGCGCCTTCAGATAGGCCCGCGCCCCGCGGTCCCCGGTGGCCGTCCGCGCGATGCCCGCCCAGTGGTCCGCGCCGAACAGCACCGGATGCCCGCGCACCCCGTCGTAGGAGGCCGCGGCCAGCGAGGTCCCGTCCTCGTAGGCGCCGAGCACCCGGGTCACCGCGGCGGACCCGATACCGGGCTGGTCCACCAGGCTCACCAGCGCCGCGCGCGCCCCCGTCCCGGCGAGCGAGGCCAGGCCCGCGCGCAGGGACGACCCCATCCCCTCGGCCCAGTCCGGGTTGTCCACGAGCACGCAGCCGTCCAGCCCGGCGCGCCGTCTCACCTCGTCCGCGCGGGCGCCCAGCACGACGTGGATCCGCCCGCATCCGGCCGCCCGCAGCACCCCCACCGCGTGCTCGACCAGCGGCCGCCCCCGGTGCGCCAGCAGCGCCTTGGGCCGTCCGCCCAGCCGTCTGCCCCCGCCGGCGGCGAGCAGCAGCCCCGCGACGTCCGTCCGCGGTTCGTGGTTGTCCGTCATGAGTCCTGCATACCCGACGGCGACGGAACCGGCCGGGTTTTCCGGCACGGATTCCGTAGGGCTGAATTTCGGTCCGCCCTGTGGCGCTCGCCGTACGGGGTGGCGTTTACTGACCCGCGCACGACGCCGTGGCAGGGGGAGGGCTGTGTTGCGGAGCTTGGGGCAGAGGCCGGTGGCCGGCAGCGACGAGGATCCGAGAGTGGCGGGACTGTGCGGCGCGGTCTCCCGGCTGCGCCGCGAACTCGCCGCGCACCCGGCGGAGTTCCCCGACCGGGTGATAGCCGAGGACGAACTGGCGGCACTGGCGGCGATGGCCTGCGGCGGCTCGCCCGAGATCCCGCGCCTGCGCAGCTCCCTGTTACTGGTCGCCGCGGCGATCGGCTCGGTCAGCGCCCTCGCCCGGGGGCTGAGGGAGGTCCGGGACGCGGTGGACCTGTTCGGCGGACCACCGGGACCGTGACAGCCCCGAGGACGGGCCGGGGGTCCGTGCCCCGGCCCTTCCTCTAGGCGCCCGAGCTCGCCAGCACCTGGGACAGTTCGACGGCGACCTGCTGGAGCACCGGCACGATCTTGTCCGTCGCCGCCTCGGTGACCCGTCCCGCCGGCCCGGAGATCGAGATCGCCGCGGCCGTCGGGGACTCCGGCACGGACACCGCCAGGCACCGCACCCCGATCTCCTGCTCGCTGTCGTCGACGGCGTATCCCGCCCGCCGTACGTCCTCCAGCGCCGCGAGGAAGCCCTCCGGCGTGGTGATGGTCTTGTCGGTGGCCGCGGGCATGCCCGTACGGGCCAGCAGGGCCCGCACCTCGTCGTCCGGCACCCCGGCCAGCAGTGCCTTGCCCACCCCGGTCGAGTGGGGGAGCACCCGCCGGCCCACCTCGGTGAACATCCGCATCGAGTGCTTCGAGGGCACCTGTGCGACGTACACGATCTCGTCGCCGTCGAGCAGCGCCATGTTCGCGGTCTCGCCGGTCTCCTCGACCAGCCGGGCCAGGTACGGCCGCGCCCAGGTGCCGAGCAGGCGGGACGCGGACTCGCCGAGGCGGATCAGCCGCGGGCCCAGCGCGTAGCGCCGGTTGGCCTGCTGGCGCACGTAGCCGCAGGCGACCAGCGTGCGCATCAGGCGGTGGATGGTCGGCAGCGGCAGTCCGCTGGCCGCGGACAGCTCGCTCAGGCCGACCTCGCCGCCCGCGTCCGCCATCCGCTCGAGCAGGTCGAAGGCACGCTCCAGGGACTGCACCCCGCCGGCGGCGGAGGGCTTGGCGGAGTCGGTGGTGCTGGCGCTGGACGTCGGCACGGCGCGTTCCTTTCGGGACTGGCGGGAGGGCAGAAGCCTACCCGGCGGCCGGTTGACTGCCCGCTTGTGCGTAGCTACGTTCTGCTTGCTGGAATGTTAATTCCGCTTTGTGGAAACGTCCAGAGCGGGTGCCGGCCACTCGCTGTCGAGAAGTGTGCCTCTTGACGGCGGAGAAGTGGGAGTGAAGACTCCTTCAACAGAACGTTGAAGTCCGTTGTGTAGGTGTACATCCCGTTTTCTGGATGTAGAACGGCGGGTACAGAGAGGGGTTCGGGTGTCCGACGCTGAACTGGTGCTGCGCTCGACGCGCGTCGTCACCCCGGAGGGGACACGGGCCGCCACGGTCACCGTGTCCGCCGGGACGATCACGGCCGTCCTGCCGTACGACACCGCGGTCCCGGCCACGGCCCGGCTGGAGGACCTGGGCGACCACGTCCTGCTGCCCGGACTGGTCGACACCCACGTGCACGTCAACGACCCGGGCCGCACCGAGTGGGAGGGCTTCTGGACGGCCACCCGCGCGGCGGCGGCCGGCGGCATCACCACCCTGATCGACATGCCGCTCAACTCGCTGCCCCCCACCACCACCGTCGACCACCTGCGCGTCAAGCAGGCCGTGGCCCGGGACAAGGCCCACATCGACGTCGGCTTCTGGGGCGGCGCCCTGCCCGGCAACGTCAAGGACCTGCGCCCGCTGCACGACGCCGGCGTCTTCGGCTTCAAGGCGTTCCTGTCCCCGTCCGGCGTTGAGGAGTTCCCCCACCTCGACCAGGACCAGCTCGCCCGGTCCCTGGCGGAGATCGCCGGCTTCGACGGGCTGCTGATCGTGCACGCCGAGGACCCGCACCACCTGGCCGCCGCCCCGCAGCACGGCGGTCCCCGCTACGCCGACTTCCTCGCCTCCCGCCCGCGCGACGCCGAGGACACGGCCATCGCCGCCCTGATAGGCCAGGCCCGGCGGCTCGACGCGCGTGTGCACGTCCTGCACCTGTCCTCCGGTGACGCGCTGCCGCTGATCCGCGCCGCCCGGGCCGAGGGCGTCCGCGTCACCGTGGAGACCTGCCCGCACTACCTCACCCTGACCGCCGAGGAAGTCCCCGACGGCGCCAGCGAGTTCAAGTGCTGCCCGCCCATCCGCGAGGCCGCCAACCAGGACCTGCTGTGGGCGGCGCTCGCCGACGGCACCATCGACTGCGTGGTCACCGACCACTCGCCGTCCACCGCCGACCTGAAGACCGCCGATTTCGCCACCGCCTGGGGCGGCATATCCGGCCTCCAGCTCAGTCTCTCCGCCGTGTGGACGGAGGCCCGCGGGCGCGGCCACACCCTGGAGGACGTCGTCCGCTGGATGTCCACCCGGACCGCCGCCCTGGCCGGTCTGGACGCGCGCAAGGGTGCCATCGCACCCGGCCGTGACGCCGACTTCGCCGTCCTCGCCCCCGACGAGACCTTCACCGTCGATCCGGCCGGCCTCCAGCACCGCAACCGTGTCACCGCCTACGCCGGCAGGACCCTGTACGGCGTCGTCAAGTCCACCTGGCTGCGCGGCGAGCGCATCGTCGCCGACGGCGCGTTCACCGAGCCGAAGGGCACGCTGCTCGCCCGCCCCCAGTGAGCCACCCCCGCTCCCGCACCTCGCCCACCCCCGAAAGGAACCCCTGATCACCGTGACGGCGCTGCACCACTCTTCCCCGGCCCGCTTCACCGGCGACGCGAACCCCTACGGAGGCGGCGACCCGTACGTGGACTACCGCACCGCCGACTTCCCCTTCACCCACCACGCCGACCTCGCGGACCGCCGGCTCGGCGCCGGTGTCATCGCCGCCAACGACGAGTTCTTCGCCGAGCGGGAGAACCTGCTGGTGCCCGAGCGCGCCGAGTTCGACCCCGAGCACTTCGGCCACAAGGGCAAGATCATGGACGGCTGGGAGACCCGCCGCCGGCGCGGTGCCTCCGCCGGGCACCCCTGGCCGGCCGCCGAGGACCACGACTGGGCGCTGGTCCGCCTCGGCGCGCCCGGGGTGATCCGCGGGATCGTCGTCGACACCGCCCACTTCCGCGGCAACTACCCGCAGGCCGTCTCCGTCGAGGGAACCTCCGTACCGGGCTCGCCGGCGCCGGAGGAGCTGCTGGGCGACGACGTGAAGTGGACGACCCTCGTCCCGCGCACCCCGGTCGGCGGCCACGCGGCGAACGGCTTCGAGGTCACCGCCGAGCAGCGCTTCACGCACCTGCGGATCAACCAGCACCCCGACGGCGGCATCGCCCGCCTGCGCGTCCACGGCGAGGTCGTCCCGGACCCGGAGTGGCTGGCGGCCCTCGGCACCTTCGACGTGGTCGCCCTGGAGAACGGCGGCCGGGTCGAGGACGCCTCCGACCGCTTCTACTCCCCGGCCACCAACACCATCCAGCCGGGCCGCTCCCGCAAGATGGACGACGGCTGGGAGACCCGCCGCCGCCGTGACCAGGGCAACGACTGGATCAGCTACCGGCTCGTCGCCCAGTCCCTGATCCGGGCGGTCGAGATCGACACCGCCTGTCTGAAGGGCAACAGCGCCGGCTGGGCGTCGGTGTCCGTGCGGGACGGCGAGGACGGCGACTGGACGGAGATCCTTCCGCGCACCCGCCTCCAGCCCGACACCAACCACCGCTTCGTCCTGCCCGGACCGGTGGCCGGCACGCACGCGCGGGTCGACATCTTCCCCGACGGCGGCATCTCCCGGCTGCGCCTGTTCGGCTCCCTCACCGAGCAGGGTGCGAGCGGCCTCGCCGCCCGCCACCAGGAGCTGGGCGGCTGACCGCCCCCGCGCGGGGCGCCCGGCCGGACAGCACCGGGGCGCCCCGCGCGCATGCGGCCCGCTCCCGCCGGAACTCTTCCGTCCCCCTCCCGCGTTCTGTCCGTGTGACCCTTCAGCAAGAGATCGTCGGCAACGCCATGCAGATGGCGGTCGTCAACCTGCACCCCGGCCAGACCGTGTACTGCGAGGCCGGGAAGTTCCTGTTCAAGACGACGAACGTGACCATGGAGACGCGGCTGTCCGGACCCTCCGGCGGCAACGGACAACAACAGAGCGGCCCGGGCGCCGGCATGGGCGGCATGCTGCGCCAGGCCATGGGCACCGCCATGCAGGTGGGCCAGCGCATGATGGCGGGCGAGTCGCTCGCGTTCCAGTACTTCACCGCCCAGGGCGGCGAGGGCACGGTCGGCTTCGCGGGCGTGCTCCCGGGCGAGATGCGCGCCCTGGAGCTGAACGGCACGCGCGCGTGGTTCGCCGAGAAGGACGCCTTCGTGGCCGCCGAGTCCACCGTCGAGTTCGGCATCGCCTTCGCCGGCGGGCGGACCGGCAGGAGCGGCGGCGAGGGCTTCGTCCTGGAGAAGTTCACCGGGCACGGCACGGTGATCATCGCCGGCGCGGGCAACTTCATCGATCTCGATCCGGCCGACTTCGGCGGCCGTATCGAGGTCGACACCGGCTGTGTGGTGGCCTTCGAGGAGGGCATCGAGTACGGCGTCCAGCGCGTCGGCGGCCTGAACCGGCAGGGCATCATGAACGCCGTGTTCGGCGGCGAGGGCCTGTCCCTGGCCACGCTGGAGGGCAGCGGCCGGGTGATCCTCCAGTCGCTCACCATCGAGAGCCTCGCCAACGCCCTGAAGAAGGCCCAGGGCGGCGACAAGCAGGGGCCGGCCGGCGGAATGTTCTCGACGCACACCGGCTGAGCCGCGGGCGGGGTCCGAGGGAACGGCGGACCCCGCACCCGCCGTGCGGGCGTACGGACTTACCGGAGCACCCCGGCCGGGTTAACTTCCCGGGAACGCGGGTGACGCCATGGGAAAATCTTCAACTTTGACGTTGACATGCCAATCTCTACGCGCGTCATCATGAGGCCATGAACTTCCCCCCACGCGCGACCCGCATCGGCGCCGCAGCCGCCCTCCTGTCCGCCCTCCTCGTGGGCGGCACCGTCACCGCCGGCACGGCGGACGCGGCGGCGGCGTCCGTCGGCAGCGTCTGCTACGGCGCCCTGCCGTCGCAGGCCCACACCACCCTGCACCTGATCGACCAGGGCGGCCCCTTCCCGTACGCGCAGGACGGGACCGTCTTCCAGAACCGGGAGGGCGTCCTGCCCCGGCAGACGAGCGGCTACTACCACGAGTACACGGTGCAGACTCCCGGCTCCTCCACCCGCGGTGCCCGGCGCGTCATCACCGGCAACGCCTACGAAGAGGACTACTACACCGCCGACCACTACGCCACGTTCGACCTGATCGACTACGGCTGCTGAGGCCGTCCGGCCGGCCGCGCGGTGCGGCCGGCCCGCGCTCAGCCGGAATCCCGGCTCTCCGCGACGGCGAACAGGGCGAACGCCAGCACCAGGAGCGCGGCGCTCGCCCAGACCCCGTAGCCGTCGAGGAAGCCGAGCCGTTGCACGAGACCCACGTCCCAGTCGGTGAACTCGTGCACCAGGCCCAACGCCCCCTGCACCAGGGCGACGAATCCGAGAACTTCCAGCAGAGCTTTCACGGCACGAGTCTCGCCCCGCGGCCTTCCCCGTACATCGGCCGCGGGGCGGATTCCGTCCCGCCGCACGGCTGAACCCCGGCCGCCGCCCGCCGACCGAAGTCCACGGCGCCGCGACTTCGGTCGGTGATCCTGGCACGGAGCGGCGGCGGCGCCCGGTCCGTGCGTAGATTGGCCGACCGTGAGCACTGACGAACCGGCGCGGACGGCGCGGGAGTTCGCCGGCCGCCGGTGGCTGTTCCCCTCCGCCCTGATCCACGAACTGGACCCGGAAGGCGAGGCGTCCGCCCGGCGGCCCCGGCGCACGGCGCGGGACTGGGTCGTCGACCTCTCCTGCTTCCTGCTGGCCGTCGGCATCGGCCTGGCGGCCGCCCGGTCCCTGGCCGACGAGCCGGGCCTGCCGCACTCCCTCGCCGTCCTCGACCAGGTCCTGGGCGCTCTCGCCTGCGCCGGCCTCTGGCTGCGCCGCCGCCTGCCGGTCGGGCTCGCCGTCGCGATGATCCCGGTCGGCCTGCTGTCCAACACCTCGGGCGGCGCGGCGACGGTCGCCCTGTTCACCCTCGCCGTGCACCGGCCCTTCCGGTACGTCGCCTGGATCGGCGGTGCCGGGCTCGCACTGGTCCCGCTCTTCTTCTGGCTGCGGCCCGATCCCGACCTGCCCTACGCCGGCATCGTCACGTTCACCTCCCTGCTCACCGTGTCCGTCACCGGCTGGGGGATGTTCGTCCGCTCCAAGCGGATGCTGATGCTGAGCCTGCGGGACCGGGCCCGGCGGGCGGAGACCGAGGCCCGGCTGCGCGCCGAACAGGCCCAGCGGCTGGCCCGGGAGGCCATCGCCCGGGAGATGCACGACGTCCTGGCCCACCGGCTCACCCTGCTCAGCGTCCACGCGGGCGCGCTGGAGTTCCGGCCGGACGCGTCCCGTGAGGAGATCGCGCGCGCCGCCGGCGTGATCCGGGAGAGCGCCCACGAGGCCCTCCAGGACCTGCGGGAGATCATCGGTGTGCTGCGCACCGGCGATGCCGAGGAGTCGTCCGGCGGGCGGCCCCAGCCGACGCCGGCCGCGCTGGACGCCCTCGTCGCCGAGTGCCGCGAGGCCGGCATGAAGGTCACCCTCGACCGCGGTGTCGCCGACCCGGCCGCCGTCCCCGCCGCCGTCGGCCGCACCGCCTACCGCATCGCCCAGGAGGCCCTCACCAACGCCCGCAAGCACGCGCCCGGCACCGAGGTCACGGTCCGCCTCACCGGCGCCCCCGGCGACGGCCTGACCGTCACCGTCACCAACGCCGCCCCGCCCGCCCGGGTCCCGCCCGTCCCCGGCTCCGGACAGGGCCTGATCGGTCTCAGGGAACGCGCCACGCTGGCGGGAGGACACCTGGACCACGGCCCGCGGCCCGACGGCGGGTTCGAGGTGCGGGGGTGGCTGCCGTGGGCCCGGGCATGACGGGCGAGGGCCGCACGCGCGCGCGTGCCCCCAGGTTCCGGTCCGCCCCCTCCGTTCCCGCCCCCGGCCGTGGTTACGTGACCCCATGACCGCGACCCCGATCAGGCTCCTCCTCGTGGACGACGACCCCCTCGTACGGGCCGGGCTGGCCCTGATGCTCGGCGGGGCCGAGGACATCGACATCGTCGGGGAGGCCGCCGACGGCGCGGAGGCCGAGGAACTCGCGCGCCGCACCGCGCCGGACGTCGTCCTCATGGACCTCCGTATGCCGTCGGTGGACGGGCTCACCGCCACCCGACGGTTATGCGCCCGGCCCGACCCGCCGCGGGTCGTGGTGCTCACCACCTTCCACGCCGACGAACAGGTGCTGCACGCCCTGCGCGCCGGCGCCGCCGGCTTCGTACTGAAGGACACCCCGCCCGCCGAGATCGTCGACGCCGTGCGCCGGGTCGCGGCCGGCGACCCCGTCCTGTCGCCCGCCGTCACCCGGCAGCTGATGCGGCACGCGGCCGGCAGCGCCGCCGACGTGCGGCGCGCACGCGCGCGGGAACGGCTCGCGGTCCTCAACGACCGTGAACGCGAGGTGGCCGTCGCCGTCGGCCGCGGACTCGCCAACGCCCGGATCGCCACCGAGCTGTTCATGAGCGTGGCCACCGTCAAGACCCACGTCTCCCGCATCCTCGCCCGGCTCGGCCTCGACAACCGGGTGCAGGTCGCCCTGCTGGTCCACGACGCGGGATGGCTGGAGAACGACGACGGGGACCAGGCACAGGTCAGGGGTTCCGGAAGGCGTCCGTGACCGCGCGTTCGAAGCGCCGCGCGGCCAGGTCCCCGCGCGGGATCCCCCCTCGGGAGCGACGCCGGCACGGGTGCGTTTCCCGGAGCGGGGATGCGCGGGAAGCGGTCCGATTCTCCGGCTCGCCGAGGAGTTCGGCGGACGGGGACGGGCCGGGCGTGGGCCGATCCGGCGGTCCGCTCCTGTTCCCGGCCGGCACCCCGCCCCCTGTGCACCCGTTCGTCGCCTCCCTCGACCTCGCGGCAGAGGCCGCCCGGACGCTCGTGTCCGGCGGCCCCTCCCGCGAGTGCGGCGCGCGCCGGTCAGCCGTAGGGAGTGGACGCCCGGTCCGGGACCTCCGTCAGGGGCACCGGCCGCCGCTCCCGGCGGGAGATCTCGCAGGCCTCCGCGATCCGCAGCGCCTGCAACGCCTCCCGGCCGTCGCAGGGGTTGGGCCGCTCGCCCCGCACGACCTCCACGAAGGCGTCGAGTTCGGCCTCGTAAGCGGGCCCGAACCGGTCCACGAACCCGGACCACGGCTTGTCGGCGGGCGGCGGGCCGGTCGGCTCGGTGGACGCGAGGGGCGTGCGGTCGTCCAGGCCCACCACCACCGTGTCCCGCTCCCCGGCCAGTTCCATCCGCACGTCGTACCCGGCGCCGTTCAGCCGCGCCGCCGTCGCCGTGGCCAGGGTGCCGTCGTCCAGGGTGAGCAGCGCCGCCCCGGTGCCGACGTCACCGGCGTCGCGGAACATCCCGGGACCGCCGTCGTACCCGGTGGCGTAGACGTCGAGCACCTCGCGGCCCGTGACCCAGCGCAGTACGTCGAAGTCGTGGATCAGCGTGTCGCGGAACAGCCCGCCGGACACGGGCAGCCAGTCGGCCGGCGGAGGGGACTGGTCGCAGGTCATGGCCCGCACGGTGTGCAGCCGGCCGAGCCGGCCCACGCGCACGGCCTCCCGGGCACCGGCGTAGCCCGCGTCGAAGCGCCGCTGGAAGCCCATGTGCAGCACCGTCCCGGCCGCCTCCACCTCGGCGAGGGCGGCCAGCGTGCCCGGCAGGTCCAGGGCGATCGGCTTCTCGCAGAAGACGGGCAGCCCGGAGCGGGCGGCCCGGCCGATCAGCTCGGCGTGGGCCGGTGTCGCCGTGGTGATCACCACCGCGTCCACGCCCCACCTGAAGATCTCGTCCACACCAGGCGCCGCCGTCTCGCCCAGCCGGTGGGCCAGTTCCTGGGCGCGCACCGGGTCCGCGTCCGTCAGGATCAGCGAGCCGACCTCGCGGTGACGGCTGAGCGTCCTCGCGTGAAGGGTGCCGATGCGGCCCGTACCGATGACCCCGATGCGCATGGAAACAAAGTGAACGGCGACCCCGCACCCTGTCAATGCGTATGTCCTGACAATCGGACTACACGACTTCCCGTCAACCAGGCGCCGGACTACGCTCGGGCCCGTGCCGAAACCAGATGTGGACCCGACCGTGCCGCTCGACCTCCGCGTGGACCGTAGCTCCCCGGTACCGCTGTACTTCCAGCTCGCCCAGCAGCTGGAGGCCGCCATCGAGCAGGGCCGACTCACCCCGGGCAGCCTGCTGGGCAACGAGATCGAGCTCGCCGCGCGGCTCGGCCTGTCCCGGCCGACCGTCCGCCAGGCCATCCAGTCCCTGGTCGACAAGGGTCTCCTCGTCCGGCGCCGGGGTGTGGGCACACAGGTCGTGCACAGTCAGGTCAAGCGCCCGCTGGAACTGAGCAGCCTCTACGACGACCTGGCGGCGGCCGGTCAGCGGCCCGCGACCACGGTGCTGGTCAACACGGTCGTCCCGGCCTCCGCCGCGGTCGCCGCCGCGCTCGGCGTCGCCGAGGGCGGCGACATCCACCGCGTCGAGCGGCTCCGGCTCGCGCACGGCGAGCCGATGGCGTACCTGATCAACCATCTGCCGCCCGGCCTGCTCGACCTGGACACCGGACGGCTGGAGGCCACCGGGCTGTACCGGCTGATGCGCTCCGCCGGGATCACCCTGCACAGCGCCCGCCAGTCCATCGGCGCCCGCGGAGCCACCGCCGCCGAGGCCGAGCGCCTCACCGAGAGCGAGGGCGCCCCCCTGCTCACCATGCAGCGCACCACCTTCGACGACACCGGCCGCGCGGTGGAGTTCGGCGATCACATCTACCGCCCGACCCGCTACTCCTTCGAGTTCCAGCTGCTCGTACGGTCCTGACCGGCCCCGTCCGGTACGCGCCCGGCGTCCCCATGTCCGGACAAGGCGGCCGACGGACGCTCCCCGCCCGTGCCACCGCTGGTGCCCGTGTTCGATACTGAAGTGTTTGGGGCTGGTGAGGTCACCGCCGGGACATGCCGACGGCAGAGGTCGCCCGCCCCTCACGCACGTCGGAGCAGAGCAAGAGCACAGCAAGAAGGGCACGGCCTCGTGGCACGGTTTCGGACCTGGGTAGGCATAGCGCTGGCGGGGGCACTCTCCGTGTCGCTCGCCGCGTGCAGCAGCACCGGAGGCAAGCGGGCGGAGGACGCCCGCAAGGCCGCCGCCGCCCAGGGCAGGGCGGCGGTGAACACCCCGCGCTGGACCTTCGCGATGATCACCCACTCGGGGGACGGCGACACCTTCTGGGACATCGTGCAGAGCGGCGCCCGACAGGCCGCCGTCAAGGACAACATCAAGTTCCTGTACTCGCACGACGACGAGGCCCAGCAGCAGGCACAGCTGGTGGACGCGGCCGTCGACAAGAAGGTCGACGGCATCATCGTCACCCTCGCCAAGCCGGACGCCATGAAGGCCGCCGTGGCCCGCGCCGAGAAGGCGGGCATCCCGGTGATCACGGTGAACTCCGGCTCCGAGGAGTCCAAGGCCTTCGGCGCCCTCACCCACATCGGCCAGGACGAGACGATCGCCGGCGAGGCCGTCGGCGACGAGCTGAACCGGCGCGGGAAGAAGAAGGCCCTGTGCGTGCTGCACGAGCAGGGCAACGTCGGCCACGAGCAGCGGTGCGACGGTGTCGCCGAGACCTTCCGCGGCAAGCTCCAGAAGCTCTACGTCAACGGCACCAACATGCCCGACGTCCAGTCCGCGATCGAGGCCAAGCTCCAGGCCGACAAGTCCGTCGACTCCGTCGTCACCCTCGGCGCGCCCTACGCCGACACCGCCGTCAAGGCCCGGTCGGACGCGGGCAGCAAGGCCGAGGTCGACACCTTCGACCTCAACGCCACGGTCGCGGCCTCGCTGAAGAACGGCACCCTCGGTTTCGCCGTGGACCAGCAGCCGTACCTCCAGGGCTACCAGGCCGTCGACCTGCTGTGGCTGTACAAGTACAACGGCGACGTCCTCGGCGGCGGCAAGCCGGTCCTGACCGGCCCGCAGATCATCACCAAGGACCAGGCGTCCGCGCTGGCGGGGTACACCGAGCGGGGCACGCGATGAGCGCGACCACGGAACCGGCCGCCGACGAGCGGATTCTCCCGGCCTCGTCGCTGCGGCGACTGCTCTCCCGCCCGGAACTGGGCTCGGTCGTCGGCGCCCTCGCCGTCCTCGTCTTCTTCGCCTGCGCCGCCGACGGTTTCCTGCGCGCCTCCAGCCTCAGCACGGTCCTCTACGCCTCCTCGACCATCGGCATCATGGCCGTACCCGTGGCCCTGCTGATGATCGGCGGCGAGTTCGACCTGTCGGCGGGCGTCCTGGTGACGTCCTCGGCGCTGGTCTCCTCGATGTTCAGCTACCAGACGACGGCGAACGCCTGGGTCGGCGTCGGCGTGTCCCTGCTGGTCACCCTGGCCGTCGGCGCCTTCAACGGCTTCCTGCTCACCCGCACGAAGCTGCCCAGCTTCATCGTCACCCTGGGCACGTTCCTCATGCTGACCGGCATGAACCTCGGCTTCACCAAGCTGATCGACGGCACCGTCTCCACCAAGACCATCGGTGACATGGAGGGCTTCCCGAGCGCCCATGCCGTCTTCGCCTCGACGCTCACCGTCGGCGGCGTCGGCGTCAAGGTCACCATCCTGTGGTGGCTCGGCCTGGTGGCCGTCGCCTCCTGGATCCTGCTGCGCACCCGCACCGGCAACTGGATCTTCGCCGTCGGCGGCAACGAGGACGCGGCCCGCGCGGTCGGTGTCCCGGTCGCCAGGACCAAGATCGGCCTCTACATGGGCGTCGCCCTCGGCGCCTGGATCTCCGGCCAGCACCTGCTCTTCTCCTTCGACGCCGTCCAGTCCGGCGAGGGCGTCGGCAACGAGCTGATCTACATCATCGCGGCCGTCATCGGCGGCTGCCTGATCACCGGCGGCCACGGGAGCGCGGTCGGCTCCGCCGTGGGCGCCCTCCTGTTCGGCATGACCAGCAAGGGCATCGTCTTCGCCGAGTGGAACCCCGACTGGTTCAAGTTCTTCCTCGGAGCGATGCTGCTCCTCGCGACCCTGCTCAACGCCTGGGTCCGCAAGCGCGCGGAGGCCTCCAAGTGACACTCGTCGAGCTGACCGGCGTCAGCAAGCGCTACGGCACCGTCCGCGCCCTCGAAGGGGTCTCCCTGGAGGTCCGCGCGGGCGAGATCACCTGCGTCCTCGGTGACAACGGCGCGGGCAAGTCGACGCTGATCAAGGTGATCGCGGGTCTCCACCGGCACGACACCGGCACCCTGCGCATCGAGGGCGAGGAGACCACCCTCTCCTCACCCCGGGACGCCCTGGACCGCGGCATCGCCACCGTCTACCAGGACCTCGCCGTCGTCCCCCTCATGCCGGTCTGGCGCAACTTCTTCCTCGGCTCCGAGCCCCGCACGGGCGCGGGCCCCTTCAAGCGCCTGGACACCGGCCTCATGCGCCGCACCACCCGCGAGGCCCTGCTCCGCATGGGCATCGACCTCCGCGACGTCGACCAGCCCATCGGCACCCTCTCCGGCGGCGAACGCCAGTGCGTGGCGATCGCCCGCGCCATCCACTTCGGCGCGAAGGTCCTGGTCCTGGACGAGCCGACGGCGGCCCTGGGCGTGAAGCAGTCCGGTGTGGTGCTGAAATATGTGGCTGCCGCACGTGACGAGGGCCTGGGCGTTGTCTTGATCACCCACAACCCGCATCACGCGTATCTGGTGGGGGACAGGTTCGTGCTGCTCCGGCGCGGCACCATGGTGGGCAACCACACACGGGACGAGATCACCCTGGACGAGCTGACGCGCCAGATGGCGGGCGGATCCGACCTGGAGACCCTGCGCCACGAACTGCGGCGCAGCTGAGCGGCGCGGCGCCCGGTCCGGCGCGCGGCTCCGCGCGGGGCCGCGGCCGGCGGGGACGCGGTCGCGCCCGGCACCGGACGGGCACTGCCTCGTCCCGCCCCGCGCAGCACTCAGCGTGAGCGTGCGGCAGAATCGACAAGCGATGAGCACCTACCGCGACCTCACCGCCCCCATCGGCTCCCGCCGGGCCCCCGTGCTCCGTACGGTCGGCACCCGGGAACGCCGGTCCCACCTGACCGCACCCCGGGTGCCGACGGTGGGCATCGACATCGGCGGTACCAAGGTCATGGCGGGCGTCGTGGACGCCGACGGCAACATCCTGGAGAAGCTCCGCACGGAGACCCCGGACAAGTCCAAGAGCCCCAAGGTCGTCGAGGACACCATCGCCGAACTCGTCCTGGACCTCTCCGACCGGCACGACGTGCACGCGGTCGGCATCGGCGCCGCCGGCTGGGTCGACGCCGACCGCAACCGCGTGCTGTTCGCGCCCCACCTCTCCTGGCGCAACGAGCCCCTCCGCGACCGCCTCGCCAGCCGGCTCTCCGTGCCCGTCCTCGTCGACAACGACGCCAACACCGCCGCCTGGGCGGAGTGGCGCTTCGGCGCCGGCCGCGGCGAGGACCACCTCGTCATGATCACCCTCGGCACCGGCATCGGCGGCGCCATCCTGGAGGACGGCCAGGTCAAGCGCGGCAAGTTCGGCGTCGCCGGCGAGTTCGGCCACATGCAGGTCGTCCCCCAGGGACACCGCTGCCCGTGCGGCAACCGCGGCTGCTGGGAGCAGTACAGCTCCGGCAACGCGCTCGTCCGCGAGGCCAGGGAGCTGGCCGCCGCCGACTCCCCGGTGGCCTACGGGATCATCGAGCACGTCAACGGCAACATCGGCGACATCACCGGCCCCCTGATCACCGAGCTGGCCCGCGAGGGCGACGCGATGTGCGTGGAGCTGCTCCAGGACATCGGGCAGTGGCTCGGCGTCGGCATCGCCAACCTCGCCGCCGCTCTCGACCCCTCCTGCTTCGTCATCGGCGGCGGTGTCTCGGCCGCCGACGACCTGCTCATCGGCCCCGCCCGGGAAGCCTTCAAACGCCACCTCACCGGCCGCGGCTACCGGCCCGAGGCCCGCATCACCCGCGCCCAGCTCGGCCCCGAGGCCGGCATGGTGGGCGCCGCCGACCTGGCCCGGCTGGTCGCCCGCCGGTTCCGCCGCGCCAAACGCCGCCGCGTGGAACGCCACGAGCGCTACGAGCGCTACACCCAGTCCCGCCGAGACGCGGACACGGCATGACCGCGGCGCTGCCCCGCCAGGCCCCCCCGCCGGACGAGCCCCGCCGGCCGGCCGAGGACCCGCGGCACAAGGCCAGACGCCGGGCGCTCACCCTGCTGATCATCGTCCTGCTCATCGGCGTACCGGCCGGCTACCTGGTGATCTCCGCCAACCAGAGCCGCAACAGCGGCAAGGACAAGGAGGAGAAGTACTCGGCGACCGGCCTCACCCCGGGCTGGCCGTCGAAGGTGCAGCGCCGCCTCTACCAGGTGACCGTCCCCCACCCCGCCGACGACATCGCCTACTACGAGACCAACAACTGGAAGACCAGCCGCCTCTACGTGCAGTTCCGCACCAACCCCGCCGGCCTGGACAGCTTCCTCCAGACCATGGGCGCGCGCCGCGACCAGCTGAGGAAGAACGAGATCGCCGTCGGCGAACGCGACCGGAAGGTCAGCGGCTGGACCTTCACCGGCCCCGGCCCCTGGCGGGGCCTGACCCACGCGCAGAAGAACCCGGCGCCCACCCAGGACGTGGTCGTCAACCTGTCCGACCCGGAACACCCGATGGTGTTCGTCGTCTCCCGCACGGTTCCCTGACCACCGGCCCCGCCCCGCCCCCGGAGCCGACTGTCAGACCCCGCCCGTAGAGTCGAAGACATCGCCGGCAGGCACACGGACGGGAGGCGGCAGGACGTATGAACGGCACGACGGCGCTCGCCGAGCGCGCGGGAGGCGGCCCGGAGACGGACACCGGGCACCCGGTCCCGGCGCGCCTCGCGTCCGTCTACCTGCCCGCGCCCCTGCCGCGCGAGGGCCGCCTCGCCTTCTGGGACCCCGACGGCGACCCCCTGCCCGCCACGGCCGGGACCGACGCCCAGGAACTGACGGTCGTACGACGCCACGGTGCCGGCGTGCGCCGCCGGCAGGTGCCCGCGCTGACCCTGCCGCTCGCCGAGGCCCTGCCGCTGCTCGTCCGCGCCCGCCGCGACCCGGCCGCCCACCCGGCCACCGCCTGCTGGGGCGCCGCCGCCCTGCACGCCCTGCGGCTCGTCGCCCGCGGCCGGCTGCTCCCCGGCCTGACCCCCGCCGGCCACGACGCCTGGCGGGCCGGCCCGCTGGAACCCGACGACATCGCCCACCTGCGCGCGATCGCCGCCGCCCTGCCCCCCGAGGGCCACGCCGTGCCCCTCCCGGGCCCGGGCGCGCTCCGGCTGCCCGAACCCGAGGCCCTGGTCCGCGCCTTCCTGGACGCCGTCGCCGACACCCTGCCCCGCACCCCCGCGGCCTTCGCCGCCGCCGGCCGCCCGTTCGCCGCCCGCGAGCCGCAGGCCCTGCCCGGAGCCCACGCCTGGGCCGCCGAGGTCGCCGCCGGCATGGACGCCGGCGTCCGGATCTCCCTCCGCCTGGACCTGTCCGCGTACGACGTGTTCGACGCCGGCGCGCACGAGGACACGCGCGCCGCGGGAGCCGCCATCGTGCAGGTCCACAGCCTCGCCGACCCCACCCTGGTGGCCGACGCGGCGGCCCTGTGGGCCGGAGAGGCCGACACGGCGTTCGGCCCCCGCGCACGCGTCGACGCCGCCCTGGCCGTACGGCGCGCCGCCCGCGTGTGGCCGCCCTTGGACCGCCTCGCCCAGCAGGACGTACCCGACGTCCTCGCCCTGTCCGAGGAAGAGCTGGGCGACCTGCTCGGCGTCGCCGCGAGCCGGCTGGCCGCCGCCGGAGTCGCCGTCCACTGGCCCCGCGATCTCGCCCACGACCTGACCGCCGCCGCGGTGGTCAGGCCGGCGCCCGGCTCGGCGACCGACGGCACCGGCTTCTTCGAGGCCGAGGACCTGCTCCGGTTCCGCTGGCAGCTGGCACTCGGCGGCGACCCGCTCAGCGAGGCCGAGATGGACACCCTCGCCGAGGCCCACCGCCCCGTCGTACGGCTCCGGGACCGCTGGGTGCTCGTCGACCCCGCCCTCGTCCGCAAGGCCCGCAAACGCGAACTGGGCCTGCTCGATCCCGTCGACGCGCTGTCCGTCGCCCTCACCGGCACCGCCGAGGTCGACGGCGAGACCGTCGAGGCCGTACCCGCCGGCGCGCTCGCCGCCCTCCGCGACCGCCTCACCGCGGGCCCGCACCCCGCCGACCCGCCCCCCGGCCTGCACGCCACCCTCCGCGACTACCAGCTGCGCGGGCTCGCCTGGCTCGACCTGATGACCTCCCTCGGCCTCGGCGGCTGCCTCGCCGACGACATGGGCCTCGGTAAGACCGTCACCCTCATCGCCCTGCACCTCAAGCGGGCCCGCACCGAACCGACCCTCGTCGTCTGCCCGGCCTCCCTCCTCGGCAACTGGCAGCGCGAGATCACCCGGTTCGCGCCCGGCGTCCCCGTCCGCCGCTTCCACGGCCCCGACCGCACTCTGGACGACCTCGCCGGCGGCTTCCTCCTCACCACGTACGGCACGATGCGCTCCACCGCCGCACGACTCGCCGAACAGTCCTGGGGCATGGTCGTCGCCGACGAGGCCCAGCACGTGAAAAACCCCTACTCGGCCACCGCGAAGGCACTGCGCACCATCCCCGCCCCCGCGCGCGTGGCACTCACCGGCACCCCCGTCGAGAACAACCTCTCCGAACTGTGGGCCCTGCTCGACTGGACCACCCCCGGCCTCCTCGGCCCGCTGAAGTCCTTCCGCGCCCGGCACGCCCGCGCGGTGGAGAACGGCGAGGACACCGAAGCCGTCGAGCGCCTCTCCCGCCTGGTCCGCCCCTTCCTGCTGCGCCGCAAGAAGTCCGACCCCGGCATCGTCCCCGAACTGCCGCCCAAGACCGAGACCGACCACCCGGTGCCGCTCACCCGGGAACAGGCCGCGCTGTACGAGGCGGTGGTGCGCGAGTCGATGCTGGCCATCGAGACCGCCGAGGGCATGCCCCGCCGAGGCCTGGTGCTGAAGCTGCTCGGCGCCCTCAAGCAGATCTGCGACCACCCGGCGCTGTACCTGAAGGAGCAGCCGCGCCCCGACGGCCTGGCCGCCCGCTCGGGCAAACTCGCCCTCCTGGACGAACTGCTGGATACCCTGCTCGCCGAGGACGGCTCCGCGCTCGTCTTCACCCAGTACGTCGGCATGGCCCGCCTCCTCACCGCCCACCTGTCCGCCCGCGCCATCCCCATGGACCTCCTGCACGGCGGCACCCCGGTGCCCGAGCGCGAGCGCATGGTCGACCGCTTCCAGAGCGGCGAGACCCCGGTCCTCGTCCTCTCCCTCAAGGCCGCCGGCACCGGCCTGAACCTCACCCGCGCGGGCCATGTCGTCCACTTCGACCGCTGGTGGAACCCGGCCGTCGAGGAACAGGCCACCGACCGCGCCTACCGCATCGGACAGACCCAGCCCGTCCAGGTGCACCGCCTGGTCACCGAGGGCACCGTCGAGGACCGCATCGCCGAGATGCTCGCCGCGAAGCGCGCCCTCGCGGACGCCGTCCTCGGCTCCGGCGAGGCCGCGCTCACCGAACTGACCGACCGCGAACTGTCCGACCTCGTCTCCCTGCGGAGGACCCGGTGACGGCCGCCGACCGCCCCGGCGACGCCGCCCGCCGGGCCCTGCGGGCGGCCAGGAACCGCCCCGAGGCCGACACCCGGCCCGCGACCCCTCAGGCCCGGCACCCGGCCACCGACCCGACGTACACCCCCGACCCCGTCGAGCCGGACCCGGACGAGGAGGCGCGTGCGCGGACTCCGGGCGGCGGTGAGCCGGAGACCGGTGGGGGAGAGCGGGCGGTGCTGCCGGGCGGTGGGAACCCCGGGGCGGGAGACGGGGCGCGTGCTGTGGCTCCGGGCGGTGGCGAGCCGGGGGCGAGCGAAGAGGACCGGGCGGTGCTGCCGGGCGGTGGCGAGCCGGAAGCGGCCGAGGTGGCGCGCGCCGCGCTCAGGGCTGCCGTTGCCACGCGCCGGGACAACGGCGTGACACCGTCGGCCGCCGGTTCGGCACCGGCGACCGTCTCCCGTGCCGACGCCACGGCACCGGAGGCGGGGTCGGCCGGTGCCGCGGGCAGGCGTCCCGGTGACGTCGCCCGCGAGGCGCTGCGCGCGGCCCGGCGGGAAGCCCTGAGCGCGCAGGCGGAGGAGCGCCGGCGTGGGCGCCGCGTCCCGCCGCGCCCCGGTCCCTCCGGCCAGGCTTCCGCGCCCGCACCGGAGGAGGGCGGCGGGGGCGCCAGGACCAGGGCCGTACAGGACATGCGGCACTACTTGACGAACGCCTTCCGGATGCCCACGTGGGCGGAAACAGCGGATGAGGGGGCTGAGCCGGAGGGGTCTGTGGAGCCCGGGGGGCCGGTGCGGACCGGTGGGTCCGTAGAGCCCGAGGGGTCCGAAGAGCCCCAGGGGTCCGTGGGGCCTGAGGCGTTCGTGGAGCCTGAGGGGTCTGTGGAGCCCTGGGGGTCGGTGCGGACCGGTGGGTCCGAAGAGCCCCAGGGGTCCGTGGGGCCTGAGGCGTTCGTGGAGCCTGAGGGGTTCGTGGAGCCACAGGAGTCCGTGGAGCCGCATGGGTCCCTGGAGTCCGCAAGGTCCGTGGAGTCTGAGAGGGCGGTGGAGTCCAAGGGGCTGGAGTCCGGGGGGCCGGTGGCGCCCCAGGAGTCCCCCCGGGGCACGACCACACCCACCGAGCCGCCCTCTTCGGCGTCTCCGGTCACACAGCCGCCCACCCCTCCGGCCTCCACGCCCCCGGCGCCCGCCTCCCCGACCGCGCCGTCGACGCCCACTTCCCGGCCCCCCATGCCGTCGGCGTCCCCGCCCGCGCCCTCGACCGCATCACCCGCGCCCTCGGCACCCCCTGCCACCTCCTCGGCCCCGGTCTCCCCGGCCCCCGCGCCTTCCTCGCCGGCCCCCGCCCTCTGGCCCGCTGGGCCCGTGTCCGCCGGGCCCGCGCCCGCTGGCTCGGTGTCCGCGTCGGTGACTCGCGGGTCGGCGGCCGCGCAGGTGCCCGCCAGCATGGCCACCCCGCACCGGGACACCGAACTGCGGCGTACGTTCGCGGCGTTCGGGCCGCGGGAGGGCGACGGGCGCGGTGAGCCGTTCGCGGGGACCTGGTGGGGGAACGCCTGGGTGGAGGCGCTGGAACAGGGGGCGCTGGATCCCGGACGGCTGGCGCGTGGCCGTGGTTACGCGGACCAGGGGCATGTGGACGCGATCACCGTCACCCCGGGTCTGGTGCTGGCGTACGTGCGCGGCAGCCGGCCCCGGCCCTACCGCGTACAGGTACGGCTACGGACGCTGGAGGACGAGGACTGGGAGCGTTTCCTGGACGCGGCGGCCGACCGGCCGGGACACATCGCGGCGCTGCTCGACAAGGAGCTGCCCCACTCCCTCGCCGACTGCGGCGTCGGCCTGCTGCCCGGCCCCGGTGACCTCGGCCCCCGGTGCAGCTGCCCCGACTCGGGCCACCCCTGCAAGCACGCCGCCGCCCTCTGCTACCAGACGGCCCGCCTCCTCGACGCCGACCCGTTCGTGCTGCTCCTGCTCCGCGGCCGGGGCGAGAAGGAGCTGCTCGACGCGCTGTCCCGGCGCAGTGCCGCCCGCGCGGCCCGCGCCGACCGGGACCGGCAGCCGGAGTCCCTGCCCGGCGTCCGGGCCGCGGACGCTCTCATCCCGCGCCGACTTCCGCCGCTGCCCCCGCCGTTGCCGGTGCCGCAGCATCCCGAGCAGCCTCCGGTGTATCCGTCGGCGCCCGGCGGCCCGGATCCCTTCGCGCTGGACCAGCTGGCGACCGACGCCGCCGCCCGCGCCCACGCGCTGCTCGGTACGGGACGCGATCCGGTCGGCGGGCTGACCCTGTGGCAGGACGCGGTGCGGCTCGCCGCGGCCCGCCCCGGTTCCGGGCTGACCGCCGGCACCCGCACGCTGTACGCCACGCTGGCCGGTGCGGCCGGCCGCACCCCGGCCGACCTGGCGCGGGCCGTCGCGGCCTGGCGGCAGGGCGGTGCGGAGGGGCTGGCCGTCCTGGAGGAGTCCTGGGATCCGCCGGCCGGCCGCTTCGACCGGGCCCGTCCGCTGCTGCTCGCCGCCGACCTCCCGGCGTTCCGCCCCTGGCGCAACCGCCTCACCCACCCGCGCGGCCACGTCCAGCTCCGCCTGGGCCGCGACGGCCTGTGGTACGCCTACGAGTCGGAGCCCGGCCAGGACGACTGGTGGCCCCGTGGCACCCCCGACCTGGACCCGGTGGGCGCCCTCACCGGACTGGGCGCACCGGACGGCCTGTGACCGACACCGGCACCGGAGCGGCCCGGCCGGGCGCCGCCGCTGATCCAGGACGGGTCAATGTCCCTGGGCCCGACCGCACCGGGTGCCGCGTCCGCGGCTCGCTCACCGAACTCGGCGGCGGGGCAGAGGTCTTGACAGTTGTCTCTCAGCGCAGGACCGACCGTACGGCGTCAGGTGAGCGGCCTACGACCGCTGTGCCGTCGTCCGCCGTGATGATCGGGCGCTGGATGAGGATCGGCCGGGTGGCCAGGGCCTTGATCCAGCGGTCGCGGTGTGCGGTGTCCCGTTCCCACGTCTCCATGCCCAGCTCGGCCGCGGCCGGTTCCGAGAGCCGGGTGATGTCCCAGGGCTCCAGTTGCAGCCGGTCCAGCACCCGCTCGAGCTCGTCCGCGGTGGGTGGCTCCTCCAGGTAACGGCGCACGGTGTACCGGGCGCCCTCCGCGTCCAGCAGGGTCAGGGCGGAGCTGCACTTGGAGCAGGCAGGGTTGATCCAGATTTCCATGTGTCGTGATGTTCCGATGTTCGGGCCGGACCACGGCGGTGCCGGTGGTCAGGAGGTGGTCGCGCCGGTCAGGGCGAGGAACTCGTTGCGGGAGCGGGCGTCGGAGCGCAGCAGGCCGAGCAGGGTGGAGGTCATGGTGCTCGATCCGGTGGCCTGGACACCGCGCAGGGTCATGCAGGAATGTTCGGCCTCGATGACCACGCCGACGCCCTTGGGCTCCAGGTGGGTCTGTAGCCAGTCGGCGACCTGCTTCGTCAGCCGTTCCTGGACCTGCGGCCGGCAGGCGAAGTGTTCGACGACGCGCGCCAGTTTGGACAGGCCGAGGATGCGGGTGCCGGGCAGGTAGCCGACGTGCGCGGTGCCGACGAACGGCAGCAGATGGTGTTCGCACACCGAGCGTACGGGGATGCGGCGGGCCAGGACGAGCTCGTCGTAACCCTCGTCGTTGGGGAAGGTGGTCAGGTCGAAGGGGCGCGGGCTGAACAGTTCGGCGTACGCGCGGGCCATGCGGCCCGGGGTGCCGCGCAGGCTGTCCGAGGCGGTGGAGATGCCGAGGGCGGCGAGGAACTGGCCGGCGGCGGCTTCCGCCGCGGCCAGGTCGACGGCGCCGGGCTCGTGCACGACCCGGAGGTGGGACCGCGCGGCTACGGTTCCTTCCTGGTCACGCAGGTCTTCGTGCGGGCTTATTCGGGCGGTGGCGGTGTGTGGGCGCTCGGTCATCTCAGCTGCCCCCGATGCCCAGGGCGGTGAGCAGGACCAGGACGAGGGTGACCACGGCGAACAGACCGTGTGCGAGGACGACCGGCAGCGGGAAGTGACGTTCGGCGGGTACGGACCCGTCGGCTCCCTGGGCCGTTGCGGCGGCCGGGGTCGCTGCCACCGCGGCCCGGTCGCGGTAGACGGGTATCCAGCGGGCCAGCATCACGAATCCCAGCAGGGCGACCGGCAGGAGCAGGCCGAAGGCGGTCCAGGCCAGGGCGCTCTTGTCGGCCACGACATAGATGATCCACACCACGAGCCCGATCGCGGCCAGGGCGAAGTGCGCGAAGACGACGGGCGCGGGCAGGCGGCTGGTGCCGGACTGCTGCTGCCGGATGCCGCCGCGTCGGATCCAGGTGCCGAGCATGTAGAAGCCGCCGAGGGCGGTGACCACCCAGGTGATCAGTGCGGCGATGTCCATGGGGAACTCCCGAGTGAGTGTCGATGTCGATAGCTCGACAGCGGTGTCGATGTCGATGTCGACGGCGGTGTCTGTGTCGGTGTCGGTGCCGAGAAGAGCCGGCCTGCCCCAGCCGTCCGGGCGGGGCCGCGCTGTGGCGGTCGCGGGCCGGGTCACACAGCTGAGCGGGGGTCTCCTGTGCCGTGCTGGGGCGTGTATCCCTCGGCCTGAGTGCTCTCGTCGGCGACCCGTACGCCGTAGCGGTAGGCGAGCTTGCCGCCCAGGAAACCCGAGACCCCCAGGGCGGCCAGGCTGATCGCGGACAGGGTGAGCTTGCCGGGGCCGACACTCCCGCCGTCGGCGTAGGTGCTGTGGCGCCACAGGAAGTTGACGGCGTAGGCGGCGGTGACCAGCAGGTTCAACGTCATGTGGACCAAGGCCGTGCGAAAGGCCGGGGTGCCGGCCGGGATCGCGAACAGGTCCAGGAATCCCACGGTGGCCGCCAGCAGGGCGCCGATCACGCCGACCGCGATCAGCCACTCCGAGCCCTGGGTCAGGAAACCCGGGCGGTTGACGACGTGGGAAGCGATGTCGAACACCAGGCTGGTCACCCAGGCGCCGATCGGCACGGTGACCAGAATCGGGTGGAAAGGGTGGCCGTACGGGCCGGCGAGCGACGCGCTGACCGGACGTTTCGCCTGGAGCTGTGACTCATGAGCCATGGCGACCTCCTCTGGTTTCACCAACAAATCTTGGTGTTATTACGAGAGGTCGTCAAGATGTGCAGCCCAGAGGGCTGGAAGAACCCTTGTGCCTACGCGTACGGGGGTTAGCGTGGTGTTGTGGCTTCCGAACCGACAGCAGCGGCCGATGCGGCCCCCAGCGCGATCGACTCCGTGAGTGTCCTGAGCGAGGGCTCGCGGCGGCG